>NZ_JAHBDE010000007.1:0-103775 GCF_019956175.1 Pseudomonas sp. BF-R-30
CGCGAAAGCGGTACATCAGTCGACATCAGCTTTGACTGACACACCGCTTTCGCGAGCAAGCCCGCTCCCACAGTAGTTTTGCGTGATCTGAAGAGTGGATTACAACCCCACCACATCCTCAGCCTGCAACCCCTTCTGCCCTTCCACCACCGCATATTCAACCTGCTGGCCTTCGGTCAGCGAACGGTGGCCTTCACCGCGAATCGCGCGGTAATGCACGAACACATCCACCCCGTCCTCGCGCTGAATGAAGCCGTAGCCCTTGGCGTCGTTGAACCACTTCACGTTGCCGGTTTCGCGTGTTGCCATTTGTTCATACTCCCTTTTTATTATTGGTCGGGCTTTTCGCAGGAAAGCCTCGGGAACGTCAGCCTGCGCATACCGGTCCCATGAGGGCAACGGCGACAGAGCGCCGAGTATATGACAGACGTTAAAACTCTCAACAGGAGTTTACTTCCACGCTTTTTTGCCGATTTTCGACGAATCCGGCACACTATCGACCGCCCGAGCAAACGCTTGGTTTTTTCCACTCACGCAGAAGCCGTATGACCCGCTCCCCGTTCCGCCGTCTTGTGTTTGGCACCCTGCGCCGACTGTTGTACCTCTGGGTTCGCTCCGAGACGATCAACCAGTCGTCGTTCACCCTTGACCTCGACCGCAGTCGTCCGGTGTTCTACGTCCTGCAAAACCCTTCGCTGACCGACCTTGCCGTGGTCGACACCGAATGCAGCAAGGCCGGTCTGCCGCGTCCGGTGCTGCCGGTTTCGGTGGGCAATCTGCTGGAACCTGCCGCGTTCTTCTACCTGACGCCGGACCCGGACTGGCTCGGCCGCCAGGACAAGCGCGGAGCGCCGCCGACACTGACCCGCCTGGTCAGCGCCCTGAGCCAGAACGCCGCCGAAGATGCGCAGATCATTCCGGTCAGCGTGTTCTGGGGGCAGTCGCCGGACAGCGAAAACAGCCCATGGAAGCTCCTGTTCGCCGACAGCTGGGCCGTTACCGGGCGTCTGCGTCGGTTACTGAGCGTCATCGTCCTGGGACGCAAGACCCGCGTGCAGTTCTCCGCGCCGATCCACCTGCGCGAACTGATCGAGCACGACAAGGGTCACGAGCGCACCGTACGCATGGCCCAGCGCATCCTGCGGGTTCACTTTCGCAACCTGAAGGCTGCGGTGATCGGCCCGGACATTTCCCACCGCCGCAACCTGGTCAAAGGCCTGCTGAACCAGCCACAGGTCAAACAAGCGATCCTCGACGAAGCCGAGCGCGAGAACATCTCGCCAGAGAAAGCCAAAGCTCAAGCGTTACGCTACGGCAACGAAATCGCCTCGGACTACACCTACACTGCGATCCGTTTTATGGAAGTGGTGCTGAGCTGGTTCTGGAACAAGATCTACGACGGCATCAAGGTCAACCACATCGAAGGCGTGCAGAAGGTCGCCCAGGGTCACGAAGTGATCTACGTGCCGTGCCATCGCAGCCACATCGACTATCTTCTGCTGTCCTATCTATTGTTCCGCAACGGCCTGACCCCGCCGCACATTGCCGCGGGCATCAACCTGAACATGCCGGTGATCGGCGGCCTGCTGCGTCGCGGCGGTGCGTTCTTCATGCGCCGCACGTTCAAGGGCAACCCGCTGTACACCTCGGTGTTCAACGAATACCTGCACACCCTGTTCACCAAGGGCTTCCCGGTGGAGTATTTCGTCGAGGGTGGCCGCTCGCGCACCGGGCGCATGCTGCAACCAAAAACCGGAATGCTGGCGATCACCCTGCGCAGCTTCCTGCGTTCGTCGCGCATGCCCATCGTCTTCGTGCCGGTGTACATCGGCTATGAGCGTGTGCTGGAAGGCCGGACCTACCTCGGCGAACTGCGCGGTGCGGCCAAGAAAAAAGAGTCGATCTTCGATATTTTCAAAGTCATTGGCGCACTCAAGCAGCGCTTCGGCCAGGTGGCGGTGAACTTCGGTGAGCCGATCAAACTGGCGGAATTCCTCGACAGCGAACAGCCGGACTGGCGCAAACAGGAACTCGGCCCGCAGTTCAGACCGGCCTGGCTCAACGAAACCACCAACCGCCTCGGCGAGAAAGTCGCACAGCATCTCAACGAAGCGGCGGCGATCAACCCGGTCAACCTGGTGGCGCTGGCGCTGCTGTCGACCACCCGACTGGCGCTGGATGACCGGGCCATGGCGCGTGTGCTGGATCTGTACCTGGCGCTGCTACGCAAGGTCCCCTATTCGCCACACACCACCTTGCCGGAAGGCGATGGCCGGGCGTTGATCGAGCATGTGAAGGACATGGACCTGCTGTCCGAGCAAAGCGATGCCCTGGGCAAGATTCTCTATCTGGACGAACAAAACGCCGTCCTGATGACCTACTACCGCAACAACGTACTGCACATCTTCGCGCTGCCGGCGTTGCTGGCGAGCTTCTTCCAGAGCGCCTCGCGCATGAGTCGCGAACAGATCCTGCGCTATACCCGCGCGTTGTATCCCTACCTGCAAGCGGAGCTGTTCATTCGCTGGTCACTGGACGAACTGGATGCGGTGATCGATCAATGGCTGGAGGCGTTCGTCGAGCAAGGCCTGCTGCGCTTCGAGAACGACGTGTACTTGCGCCCGGCGCCAAGCTCGCGGCATTTCGTGCTGCTGACCTTGCTGTCGAAAAGCATCGCCCAGACCTTGCAGCGCTTCTACATGACCGTATCCCTGCTGCTCAACAGCGGCCAGAACAGCATCAGCGCCGAAGAACTGGAAGACCTGTGCACGGTCATGGCCCAACGCCTGTCGATCCTGCATGGCCTGAACGCCCCGGAATTCTTCGACAAGAGCCTGTTTCGCCACTTCATCCAGACCATGCTCGACCTTGAGGTGCTCAAGCGCGATGAAGCGGGCAAGCTGAGTTATCACGAACTGCTCGGTGAACTGGCTGAAGGCGCGGCCAAGCGGGTGTTGCCGGCGGAGATTCGCTTGTCGATCCGGCAGGTGGCGTTGCATCGCAGTGAAGATGCAGCCGACCTTGTCGAGCGGGTATGACCCATTAATATGTCAGAAGCAAGGACGCTTGCTGACACTTCCCGTCATCAATTCGCTTTCATCTAGCGAACGCCTCCTACATAACGCTCGAATACCCGGGAGATATGCTCAGCGCTCGTCATTTCCGACGAGTCCATTGATAAGGAAATCATCATGCCCCAACATACAATCAATACCTTCCTGCACTTTCCTCCAGACTTTGAACTACCGGAGGCCTGCGAAATAAGCATTCGAGTACAAGACATTACCAACAGGGATGCGCCCAGACTTCACAGCCGGTGGGGGAGCAACCAACTTCCATCGACGCGTCCGCTCAGCTTCCCGGTTATGGTCGATTCTGAGTTGAACAAAATCGGAAGCCGCTTCTCCATCAATGTAAAAATCTCCCATCAAGGGACCGCACTGCTCCTGGATCTGGAGCAGAATTTCTGGTGGGCGGGAGGCGATCACGATACGGACATTCACTTGAGCCCTGTGGGCTACATCGCTGTGGAAAAGTCCTGGATGCCCCGAATTGGTTACCCTGCTGACTCAAAGCTGTTTGTTAAATTGATTGAAATGACTACCGATGACCAGGCTGAGATCACTATTAGTGAGGGTGTAGGCCTGACCGCGCAAATCACCCCCATCTACGTGAAATATGACCCGTCCATGATCAAGCCAGGCCAACTTTACGCACTGACCGGCTCATTCGAGAGCCATGGTCAGCACCGACTGTCGCTGGGTCTTAAACCGGCGAAATTGATACTAATGCCTGAAATTGTTCAGCCCCCGGTTTTCGGTGGCTGAATTCAACGTACAGATCGACGCTTAGCGAAAACGCCGCTTACGTCATCCCACAGGCGCCAGTACTCTACTGGCGCTTTCTACACGGAAATACTTTTGAAAAAATTGACTCTGCTCGCCTCGCTTGCCTTGCTGACAGCCTGCCAAACGCCTTCGCCCGCGCCTGAAATATCACTCGATGGTGAAGTTTTTTACTTGCAACGCATTGCGCTGCCACCCACTGCCACGCTGAGTGTCAGCTTGCAGGATGTATCGGTGGCCGACGCGCCAGCCTTGGTCCTTGACGAACAGAAGGGCCAGATCACAGGACAGGTGCCTCTGCCATTCCATCTGAGTTACGATCCCGCCCAGGTCAAGCCGGGTCATCGCTACTCGGTGAGCGCGCGCATCGAAGTTGACGGCAAGTTGCTGTTCATCACCACCGAACACCACGCCGTACAGCTTGATGGCAGTGATCCACAGCCACTGAAAATCCGCGTCGACGCCGTTCGCTAATTCATTTTTTAACAGGGAAGCTGCCATGTTCCGCCCTAACCTTCGCTTTGCCGGCCTGTGCGCAGGCCTGATGATTTCCGCGAGCGCACTCGCACTGTCTTCAGCGACCTGTCGCAGAAAGACGCCACCGGCGATCTCAAGGACGCCCTGACCCAGGGTGCGCAACTGGCCGTAAAACAACTCGGCACCCCGGGCGGCTTCAGCAACAACCCGGACGTGAAAATCGAACTGCCGGGCAAACTGGGCAAAGTCGCGAGCAAGATGAAACAGTTCGGCATGGGTGATCAGGTCGATGAGCTGGAAGCCAGCATGAACAAGGCGGCGGAAACCGCAGTCACCCAAGCCCAGCCAATCCTCGTCGATGCCGTGAAGAAAATGACCGTGGAAGACGCCAGGGGTATCCTTAGCGGCGGCAACGATTCGGCCACCCAATACCTGAACAAGACCAGTCGCGAACAGATCTGCGCCAAATTCCTGCCCATCGTCAAGCAAGCCACCGACAAGGTTGGCCTGGCCCAGCAGTACAACTCGTTCGCCGGACAAGCGGCGACCATGGGCGTAGTGGATGCGAAAAACGCCAACGTCGAAAACTACGTCACCGAGCAAGCGTTGAATGGCTTGTTCGAGATGATCGGCAAACAGGAAGAAACCATCCGCCAGAACCCGGCGGCTGCGACCAGTTTGGCGAAGAAGATATTTGGGACGTTGTAATTTTTAACTGACGGCAACGCCAGAGCCCCCCCTGAACCTGTGAAGGCCAGCGGCTTTTTTTTGCGTTACATCGCAGTGAAGATGCGGCGGAGTTGGTAACGCCACTATGCCCCTCGAGTATTTGGCAGAAGTAAGAAAGTTCCTCCCAGATCAAACCCACTCTTCGTCCCGGATTGCAGGAATTACCCTACATAAAAATTTTGGTATCGACTCTATGGTTAGCACTCGTCAATACCGACGATTCTTTGAAAAGGAAGTCAATATGAATAGCGAAAAAGAAATTACCGGCAACGTGATTTATCTCGAAAAAGTTGGCCTTCTGCCTGGCTCGACCCTCCATGTCAGCTTAGTGGATGTCACTCAGCCAAATGCTCTAAAAACACTGGCTACAGAGATCTATTCCAATGTGAATCAAAATGGCATGGACTACACATTGAGTTGCGAGCTTGCAAAACTGCAGTACGGGCACACCTACTCCATCAGTGCAAGCATCCTCTATGAAGACCAAGTGGTCTTCACCTCCACGGAACATGCCCCGCTGGATTTGAGCGCGGAGTTTTTGTGGGTCAAAGATGTGGTGGTGAGCATCGTTAGTGTTTCGCCAGGCGCATAACCGGCAGTTTTGCTGAAATTGTCGTTGGCGCCTCCAGGTGCCAACGACACCACGTGTCCAACACGGCCTGAGTTGGACACGCCGGTCATTGGACAATTGATGCGGCGAAAACAGCAATAGCACCTGAAACCTGACATTTTCCTTATAATTGACGGAAAGCATGGCTATTTCCGTTTTATTCACACTACAAACCAATTGCCCAAGAAGATACCGACATCTTCTTGAGTCCCGTGGACTGCATTGCAGTCGAAAAAAACTGGATGCCCGGAATTGGTTAACCCGCCAATTCAAAGTTGTCTGTGACGCTGGCTGAAAAGACTATCGACGAAAACGGCCTGGCAACACCCAACATCCGGACTTGAAGTATCGCTGGATGGTAAAGTTTTTATCTGCAAACTGGCGAATGTCGGCGCCGATCTTTTTTAAACGCCAATGACAAGGATCCGCCTCATGAAAAAACTCTCCCTACTCGGACTTGCTGTCTTGCTAAGCGCCTGTCAATCCATGCAATCTGCTCCGAAGGCCAGCCTCGACGGCGAAGTCTTTTACTTGCAACGCAGCGCCCTGCCCCCCACCGCCATCCTGAGCGTGAGCTTGCAGGACGTGTCCCTGGCCGACGCGCCGGCAGTGGTCATCGACGAACAGAAGTCTCAGGTCAAAGGCCAGGTGCCCCTGCCATTCCATCTGAGTTACGATCCGGCCAGGTCAAACCGGGTCATCGCTACTCCGTCAGCGCGCGCATTGAAGTTGACGGCAAGTTGCTGTTCATCACCACTGAACATCATGCCGTGCAACTCGATGGCAAAGACCCGCAGCTCCTGAAAATCCGCGTCGACGCAGTCCGCTAAATTCATTCTTCGAACAAGGAAGCTCTCATGCTCCGCCCTACCCTTCGCTTTGCCGGCCTGTGCGCAGGCCTGATGATTTCCGCGAGCGCACTCGCGCTGTCCCTCAGCGACCTGTCGCAAAAAGACGCCACCGGCGGTCTCAAGGACGCCCTGACCCAAGGCGCGCAACTGGCCGTAAAACAACTTGGCACCCCAGGCGGGTTCAGCAACAACCCTGACGTAAAAATCGAACTGCCGGGCAAACTGGGCAAGGTCGCCAGCAAAATGAAGCAGTTCGGCATGGGTGATCAGGTCGATGAACTGGAAGCCAGCATGAACAAAGCGGCGGAAACCGCCGTGACCCAGGCCCAGCCGATCCTGGTCGATGCCGTTAAGAAAATGACCGTGGAAGATGCCAAGGGCATCCTCAGCGGCGGCAATGACTCGGCCACCCAATACCTGAACAAGACCAGCCGCGAACAGATCCGCGCCAGGTTCCTGCCCATCGTCAAGCAAGCCACCGACAAGGTTGGCCTGGCCCAGCAGTACAACTCCTTCGCCGGGCAAGCGGCGACCATGGGCGTAGTGGATGCGAAAAACGCCAACGTCGAAAACTACGTCACCGAGCAGGCGCTGAATGGCTTGTTCGAGATGATCGGCAAACAGGAAGAAACCATCCGCCAGAACCCGGCGGCTGCAGCGACCAGTTTGGCGAAGAAAGTGTTTGGCACGCTCTGAGCCGCTACACAAAACCTGTGGGAGCAGTCTTGCTCCCACAAAGGTTCAGGCCGCTGATACGGGTCTTAGAAAGAACACCCACTCGCGCCCCATCTTGCGTTTCTCGAACAACTTCAACGCGACCAGCCCATTTAGCGTGGCTGATGCCGTGTTGTAAGAGCAACCGAGATTTTCCTTCACATTGACCGCCGTGAACTCCTTGGCCATTCCGCTCCTGGCTACCTGAAACAATGCCCGCTGTTTCTCGGTGAGCTGGTCGAGAAAACCACTTTCACGCAACCAGCAATCAAATTGCTCAGCATCGTCCAGACTTTTCCGATAAGTCCCGGTAAAACTGCCCACAGCCCGCAACACCACCGAACACTGGAAATCGATGAAGTACGTCAGATCCAGCTCATCCGCTTCGGTATTCAAATACGACCGCCCGTACTTCAACGGCGCATTGCGCAACAAAACACTGATGGCGATGTAGCGAAACGCCGAGTAGTCATTTTTGAACATGAACCAGTAAAACAACGCACGCGCTACCCGACCGTTGCCGTCGCGAAAAGGATGCTCGTAACCCAAGACAAAATGCAGCGCGATGGCTTTGATCAATGGATGAAGGTAGTCCGCTTGATGAGGGTTGTTGTGGGGTTGATTGATCCACTTCGCCAGCCCCTGCAAACGTGACACGAGCCCTGTTGCAGGTGGTGGCGAATGCACGGTGTTGCCCTCGCCATCCTGGACTACGACGTCATCGTTGGTCCTGAATGCTCCAGGCGAGTACTGCGAATCGTCGATACCCTCGACGCCAACTCGATGCATGGCCGCAATCAGCTCAACGCTCAGTGGCTCGTAACGCTGCTCCCAGGCGAAGTTCATCATCTTGAAGTTACCGATGACCATTCGTTCATCCGGTGTGCGCGGCGAACGATGGCGCTTGAGCATGTCCTTGGCCACCCGCGTCGTGGTGGCCGCACCTTCAAGCTGGCTGCTGCTGATGGCCTCGTCTTCGATCAGATCATTGAGCAAATAGCTGAAATGAGCGCGCTCGCCAATCTGGCCGGTCATGTATTCCAGCACTGCGGTTGTCGCCTGACGATCCACTACGGAAATGGCTTTTTGCGCCTGCGGCGTCAGCATGAACTTCAGCCAGCAGGCCGGTTCACCCAAAGGCAAAAGGCTCGAATACTGTGCAGTCCGCGCTTTCTTGACCAAGGCCCAGCACAGGTTCGAATCCAGCCCGGGCGCCCAGCGGTAGCGCAATGAATCGAACGGCAGGTAACGCCCCTGATCGTCCAGGGGCTTGAGCAAGGCGAGGTACTCCGAAAGGCGTTCCTTGTGGGGCGATCGCAACAGCCGATCAAACACCGGATCGGACCGGCCTCTCAATGTGGGTGGATTTTTCATGGCGCTGTCTCAAACATGCGTGAAACTTGGCTCTGAGTACAACACCTGAGCTTTTTAGCCTCAATATCAGACGGGGCCGAGATCAATGTAGGAACAATGAAGGCCCGCTGGTTGGTACAGGTTCAGCGGGCTTTTTCCTTTGACTATTGCTGCGGATCCAGCTGATCGAGGACGCGATTCACTGATAGCTGCGCCAGGACGATCATCTGCTGAATGCCGAGTGCCAGATTGCAGGTGGGGCCGGTCAGGATGGACGACAGTTCGGTCGCCATCACGTTGGCTGAGGCGAGGGTTTCGTAGGCGTGGACCAGCAGGGTTTCGGAATCGACGTCTGGGCGGATGGTGAAAATTGGGCAGGGGCGACTTGAAGCGCCGATATGTTCTGCGGTTTCTGAAGCCGGGGGGTTTGGGCTGGGTTTGATCATTGTGAAGCTCCTAACGAAAGTTGGAGCAGCCAGCATCACTTGCAGATGATGGGTGGCAGCTGTGTGCAGGTCTGCAAGACCGAGTCGTTAGGCAACCTCGGCAGATCCGAAGATCTCCCGCACACAGCCACCATAAATCGGTGGTCGCTAAAAAAGCGCCACGATTATAGGTGCGCCAGTGGGCGCCTAACAAACTATTGGCGGGCTTGCAGTCCCGGTCGCTGAATTGACAGCGACGAGCAAAGGCTAGAGATCGGGCTTCCGACGAGCAAGCTGAAAGTCTTGTGGGAATGGTCTGAATGAATGGCTTGGGCGATAAACAGCGTTGACTGTAAGTCCGTCATCGCGAACAGGCTGGCTCCTACAGTTGGGCTGGGTGACATCTGCAAGGAATGGGTTGGCTGGTAGGCCGCCTTCGCGAGCAAGCCCGCTCCCACAATTGGGCTGGGTACATCTGTGAGGAATTGGTTGGCTGGCGGGCCGTCTTCGCGAGCAAGCCCGCTCCCACAGTTGGGCTGGGTACATCTGTGAGGAATAGGTTGGCTGGCAGGCCGCCTTCGCGAGCAAGCCCGCTCCCACAGTTGGGCCGGGTACATCTGTGAGGAATTGGTTGGCTGGCGGGCCGTCTTCGCGAGCAAGCCCGCTCCCACAATTGGGCTGGGTACATCTGTGAGGAATTGGTTGGCTGGCGGGCCGTCATCGCGAGCAAGCTCGCTCCTACAGTTGGGCTGGGGACATCTTCAAGGAATTGGTTGGCTGGCAGGCCGCCTTCGCGAGCAAGCCCGCTCCCACAATTTGGTCTGCGCACGGACCAGACAACTAGGCCGGCCGGTAGGCCGCCTCGGTTGCTTTTGATCTGCCCGCCCCCTCGGGAGGCTGAGTGGAGGTGTTCATCCGGGGATTGGCGCGCAGCGCCGTTCGACGCAGTCGAACTCATTGCATGTAGGTCGAAGCGAAGCCGACCGGAGGGCAATGCCCCCGGATGAATACCGGAGCGAAGGAACCCCGAGCCTAAGCGAGGGGCCGTACGTAAGGGGCGAGACCTTTTGGTTCCTTTTGGGGCGTTTGCCAAAAGGGACTCGCCGTAAGGGCGAAACCGCCAGTGGCCGTTACCGAAGAAATGGATATGTACCCGGTCAAACGGACTCCTTCCTGACCCGAAACCAGGCCGCATACAACGCCGGCAAAAACAGCAGCGTCAACGCCGTAGCAACAATCAACCCCCCCATGATCGCCACCGCCATCGGCCCGAAAAACACACTGCGCGACAGAGGAATCATCGCCAACACCGCCGCCAGCGCCGTCAGCACGATCGGCCGGAACCGCCGCACCGTCGCCTCGATGATCGCCTGCCAAGGCTTGAGCCCCGCCGCAATATCCTGCTCGATCTGATCCACCAGAATCACCGAGTTACGCATGATCATCCCGGACAAGGCGATAGTCCCCAACATGGCCACGAAACCAAAGGGCTGGCGGAACACCAACAGAAACAGCGTCACCCCGATCAACCCCAGCGGCGCCGTCAGGAACACCATCGCCGTGCGCGAAAAACTTCGCAGCTGCAGCATCAGCAAGGTCAACACCACCACGATGAACAACGGCACACCGGCCTTCACCGAGTTCTGTCCGCGCGCCGAGTCTTCCACCGTGCCGCCGACATCCAACAAGTACCCGTCGGGCAGTTCAGCGCGAATCGGATCGAGGGTCGGCATGATCTGCTGCACCAGCGTCGCCGGTTGCTCCTTGCCATAGATGTCGGCGCGAACCGTCACGTTGGGCAGGCGGTTGCGGTGCCAGATGATGCCCTCCTCGAAGCCGTATTCCAGGGTCGCGATCTGCGACAGCGCGACGCTGCGACCGTTATCGGTCGGCACCGCCAGGCTCGGCAGCAATGACAACTCGGTGCGCTCATGCACGGTGCCGCGCAACAGGATCTCGATCAACTCGTTGTCTTCACGGTACTGGCTGACACTGGAACCGGTCAGGGAGCTTTGCAGGAACCTCGACAGGTTGGCCGTGCTCACGCCCAGCGCCCGCGCACGGTCCTGATCGATGTTCAGGTACACCACCTTGCTCGGTTCTTCCCAATCCAGGTGGACGTTGACCACATGCGGGTTCTCGCGAACCTTGGCCGCGACCTTGCGCGCCAGCGCCCGCACCTCCTCGATGTGCTCCCCGGTCACGCGGAACTGCACCGGATAGCCAACCGGCGGACCGTTTTCCAGGCGCGTGACCCGCGAACGCAGAGCGGGAAATTGCTCGTTAAGGGTTGAGATCAACCAGGTGCGCAGGGCTTCCCGTTCTTCGATGGTTTTTGCCAGGACGACAAACTGGGCGAAGCTCGCAGCCGGCAGTTGCTGATCCAGCGGCAGGTAGAATCGTGGCGAACCGGTGCCGACGTAGGCCACGTAATTGTCGATCCCGGCCTTGTCCTTGAGCAGCGCTTCAAGGCGTTTGACCTCGTCGGCGGTATTGCTCAGCGAAGCGCCTTCGGCCAGTTTCAGATCGACCATCAACTCCAGGCGCCCCGATGCCGGGAAGAACTGCTGCGGCACAAACTTGAACAGCACGATGGAAGCGATGAACAACAGCACGGTCGCCAGGATCACGGTTTTGCGCCAGCGCACGCACCATTCCACCAGACGCCGGACGCGCTGATAAAACGGCGTGGCATAGGGATCGGGCTGGCCGGCACCGTGTTTGGCGGCATGAATCTTCGCCAGGTCCGGCAGGAGTTTTTCCCCGAGGTACGGCACGAAGACCACCGCGGCCACCCACGACGCCAACAGCGCGATGGTGACCACCTCGAAGATCGAGCGGGTGTATTCGCCAGTGCCCGATTGCGCCGTGGCAATCGGCAGGAAGCCGGCCGCGGTGATCAGCGTACCGGTGAGCATCGGGAACGCGGTACTGGTCCAGGCATAACTCGCCGCTTTGACCCGGTCGAAGCCCTGCTCCATTTTGATCGCCATCATTTCCACGGCAATGATCGCGTCGTCCACCAGCAAACCCAGGGCCAGTACCAGCGCGCCGAGGGAGATCTTGTGCAGGCCGATGCCCAGGTAATACATGCACGCGAACGTCATCGCCAGCACCAGCGGAATCGCCAGCGCCACCACCATGCCAGTGCGCACGCCAAGGGAGAAGAAGCTCACCAGCAACACAATGGCCAGCGCCTCGACCAACACTTGCACGAACTCACCAACACCGGTTTTCACCGCCGCCGGTTGGTCGGAGACTTTGCGCAACTCCATGCCGGCCGGGAGGTTTTTCTGTATGCGGGCGAACTCGATTTCCAGCGCCTTGCCCAGTACCAGGATGTCACCGCCGTTCTTCATTGCCACCGCCAGGCCGATGGCGTCTTGCGCCATGAAGCGCATGCGCGGCGCCGGTGGATCGTTGAAACCACGGCGCACGTCAGCCACGTCGGAGATGCGGAAGGTGCGATCACCGACCCGGATCGGGAAGTTCTTGATCTCGTCGACCGTTTGAAAATTCCCCGTCACCCGTAGCTGCAAGCGCTCGCTGCTGGTTTCGAAGAAACCTGCCGTCGACACCGCGTTCTGTTCTTCAAGGGCTTGCTGGACGACCGCCAGCGGCAAGCCGAGGGTGGCGAGCTTGACGTTGGAGAGTTCGATCCAGATTTTCTCGTCCTGCAACCCCAGCAGCTCGACCTTGCCCACATCCTTGACCCGTTGCAGCTGGATCTGGATGCGGTCGGCGTAATCCTTGAGCACGGCGTAGTCGAAGCCCTCGCCGCTCAGGGCGTAAATATTGCCGAAAGTGGTGCCGAATTCATCGTTGAAAAACGGTCCCTGAATCCCCGGCGGCAGGGTATGACGGATGTCGTTGATCTTCTTGCGCACCTGATACCAGAGCTCCGGGATCTCCACCGAGTGCATGGAGTCGCGCGCAATGAAGGTCACCTGGGATTCGCCGGGGCGGGAGAACGACACGATGCGTTCGTATTCGCCGGTTTCCATCAGTTTCTTTTCGATGCGTTCGGTGACCTGGCGCGAGACTTCCTCGGCGGTCGCCCCCGGCCAGTTGGTGCGAATCACCATGGCCTTGAAGGTGAACGGCGGGTCCTCACTCTGGCCGAGCTTGGTGTAGGAAAGTGCGCCGACGATGGCCAGCAACAGCATCAGGAACAGGACGATCTGGCGATTACGCAGCGCCCATTCGGAAACGTTGAAGCGCATCGGGGCTTACTCCTTGTCCGCCAGATTGACCACGCGATTGGAGCGATCCACCGGGCGCACCTGCTGCCCTTCGAGAAGCACATGAACACCGGCGGCCACCACCCAGTCGCTGGCGCTGAGCCCTTCAAGCACCGGTACGGTTTTCTCGCCGAAGGCACCGACCCGCACCGGGGTCCTTTGCAAGGTGTTATTGGCGCGGACGACCCAGACATAGGTCACGCCGTTTTCCGCCGTCAGCGCAGACAGCGGAACGGACAGTGGAACCACGTCGGCGGCCTGCACGAACACTCGGGCGCTCTGGCCCAGTTCGACAGGCACAGTGCCGGTCTTGAAGGCGATACGCGCCGCGAAGGTACGCGACTTGGGATCGGCTGACGGCGACAATTCACGGATGCGCCCGGCGAGACGCTGGTCGGGCTGGGTCCAGAGTTCCACCGACACCGGTTCACCGACCTTGAAGCGGCCGAAGTTCTGCTCCGGCAGGCTGATCAAGACCTCACGCTCGCCATCGGTTGCCAGTGTGAACACCGTTTGCCCGGCTGCCACGACTTGCCCGACTTCCACCAGGCGCTTGGCCACGACGCCGTCCTGCGGCGCACGCAACACGGCGTAGCTGGCCTGGTTATTGGAAACGTTGAATTCGGCTTTGATTTGCTTGAGGCGCGCTTCACCGGAACGGTAGAGGTTTTCGGCGTTGTCGTATTGCGAACGACTGACCAGTTGGCGCTCCATCAGGGTCTTGTAGCGATCACGCTCGGATCGCACCAGGTTCAGATTGGCTTCGGCGGCTGCGACCTGGGCGCGAGTGGCCTCCAGTTGCAGGCGCACGTCCTGGGGATCGAGCTCCGCCAAGGGTTGATCGGCCTTGACCCGCTGCCCCTCCTCGACCAGTCGTCGGCTGACTTTGCCGCCGATGCGGAACGCCAGATCCGGTTCATACCGCGCGCGAACTTCACCGGGATAGCTTTCCATGGCCTGCGCCGAAGGCTCTGGCTGGACCACCATGGCCGGACGCACGCTGACTTGCGGCGCTTCTTCATGACCACACGCAGACAATAAAAAAGCCAGGGTGACTGGCAACGCGAGGGACAAGGCATAGCGGAACATGGTGAAGGACCTTTCGCTAATGGTGCTTTGAATAATTATACTGAGCAGTATGTTATTAATAGCAAACTCACCAGTCCAGTAATAAAAACGAATATGCCAAACAATCTTTCAGCACCCAATGGCCCAGGCAGACCCAAGGACCTGGTCAAGCGCCAGGCAATTCTCGATGCAGCGAAAGTGCTGTTTCTGAGTAAGGGTTATGCCAATACCAGCATGGATGCCGTCGCGGCCGAGGCCGGCGTGTCGAAGCTGACGGTCTATAGCCACTTCAACGACAAGGAGACGCTGTTCTCCTCCGCCGTGATGGCCAAGTGCGAGGAACAGTTGCCACCGCTGTTCTTCGAACTGCCGGAAGGCGTGGCCGTGGAAACCGTGCTGCTGAACATCGCGCGCGGTTTTCATCAACTGATCAACAGTGATGAATCAGTGAACCTGCACCGGCTGATGATGACCCTGGGCAGCCAGGACCCGAAACTCGCGCAAATTTTCTTTGAGGCCGGCCCAGAGCGCATGCTGCATGGCATGGAGCGCCTGCTGAGCAAGATCGATGAAAGTGGTGTGCTGCGCATCGACAAGCCGCACAACGCGGCCGAGCACTTCTTCTGCCTGCTCAAGGGCGCCGGGAATTTCCGTTTGCTGTATGGCTGCGGCGAGCCACCGGTTGGCGAAGAGGCGGAGAGCCATGTGCGGGAGGTGGTGGGGTTGTTTATGCGGGCTTATCGGCCTGATTGAGGCAGATGAACTTGCAGCGTTTATACTGACGCTTTCGCGAGCAAGCCCGCTCCCACAGGTGACCTGGTTCCGTCAGACAGTACGCGGTCGAATGTGGGAGCGGGCTTGCTCGCGAAAGCAGGCGCTGCGGTCTTAAGGCTTGAGCGCCTTCTTCGGATAGATGTCATACCGACTGGACTTGCCATCCAGCGCATGACTCGGCTTCGGCCCTTCAATGCAAGGCGCCTTGCGCGGGCGCTTGACCACCACCCTGTGGCTGGCCAGGGCCAGCGCGGCTTCGAGCAATGCCGGCGCATCCGGATCATCGCCCACCAGCGGCCGGAACAGGCGCATTTCCTTCTTCACCAGCGCGGTTTTCTCGCGGTGCGGGAACATCGGGTCGAGGTAGATCACCTGGGGCGGTTCGCCCTCCCAGTTGCGCATGACCTCGATCGAATTGCCCTTGAGCAAGCGCATGCGCGCCACGATCGGGGCCACGTCGAAATCTTCCGCGCCACGGGCCAGGCCGTCTTCCAGCAAGGCACCGATCAGCGGCTGACGCTCGATCAGGCTCATCTCGCAACCGAGGCTGGCCAGCACGAACGCATCCTTGCCCAGCCCCGCCGTGGCATCCAGCACCCGTGGGCGCACGCCTTGGGCGACGCCAACAGCCTTGGCGATCATCTGCCCGCTGCCGCCGCCGTACAGTCGGCGATGGGCCGCACCACCCTCGACGAAGTCCACCCGCACCGGCCCCGGCGCATCCGGCCCCAGCTGTTGCAGCTGCAAGCCCATGTCACCCACCTGCAAGGCAAATTCGCCGTCCGCTACTTGCATTGGCAAGCCCAGGCGCTCGGCCCATTGCTCGGCTTGTGGCTCGAAAGCCGC
The DNA here is from genome assembly GCF_019956175.1 of Pseudomonas sp. BF-R-30. Lineage (NCBI taxonomy): Bacteria > Pseudomonadati > Pseudomonadota > Gammaproteobacteria > Pseudomonadales > Pseudomonadaceae > Pseudomonas > Pseudomonas sp. BF-R-30. The sequence goes on from NZ_JAHBDE010000007.1 coordinate 15,934, forward strand.
GTCGAGGGCCTGAACATGGATGCGGCAGGCCGCAGGTTGATCAATCATCGGAAAACACGCTCAAAAAATTAATGATCGGCAAAAACTGCCGATAACAAAACTATCGAGCATTTTGCCAGAGCTGAGCGTCTACCGAGAGAAATGTCAGACATTCAACCCACAATCACAGGTTTTATCTCGCCCTACGGCGACTACAACCTGCGAAACACCCAGGCACTGAGCGGCGTCAGCCACATCTGGCAGGATTTCTTTGCCCGAGCGCTGGCCGAACAGTCGGGTGAAGTGCTACCTGAGTCTCTGAATTTTCCACCGGTCGATCTCGAAAGCCCAGTCGAACCCACGGTCGGCAGCGACCTGCTGGCCCACATCGTGTCCCAGCGTGAATGCGACGTGAAGGACAACATAATCCGCCCGCCCGAGCCGCTGTTCCTGCCGATTGCCGAATTCGAAATGGACCTGGCGGACAAGCCGTTCCCACCGTTCCCGGCGGACGAAATCGTCGCCCAGCAAAAACAGCAGGACTTCGAAAGCGGCTGGGTTCGCCCGATCGTATTGAACGCCGGTCAACCGCTGCCAGAAGCTGGCCCTGCCCTGCAACCGCGTCCGCTGCACCTGCCCATCGCCGAGTTCGAACTCGAGCTGCTCGACAAGCCGTTCCCGCCGTTCTCGCCAGAAGAACGGGTGGAGCAGCAGAAACAACTCGATTTCGACAATGGCTGGGCGCGCCCGATCATCCTGCAGAACCTGCGCATCGCCGCCTGATCCTCAGCCGCGCCCTCTTCCCTCAACCTTTGAAAAACTGATTCGCCTTCTGATACGGCATCGACCGGGACGTGAAACCGAACGTGCCTGAGGTCTGGATTTCTTCGGCGGCGCGGAAGAATTCGCCATAGGCCGCCAAGGCCAGCGCCGAACCGACGCTGATACGTTTGACGCCCATTTCACCCAACTGCGCGACCGTCAGCTTCAAGCCGCCCGACATCAACACATTCACCGGTTTTGGTGCCACGGCGCGCACCACCGCCAGCACATCCTCGGCACTGCGCAAGCCCGGTGCGTAGAGCACATCGGCACCGGCCTCGGCGAATGCCTGCAAACGGCGGATGGTGTCGGCCAGATCGGGATTGCCGTGCAGAAAGTTTTCCGCCCGGGCAGTCAACGTAAAGTGGAACGGCAGACTGCGAGCGGCAGCCACAGCAGCTTCGATGCGCGCCACGGCGTGTTCAAAACAGTAGATCGGGCCTTCTTCGCGGCCGGTGGCATCTTCGATCGAACCGCCGACCGCTCCGACCTCTGCCGCGCGCAAGATACTTTTGGCGCAATCAGCCGGGTTGTCGGCAAAACCGTTTTCCAGGTCGACGGCAACCGGCAGGTCGGTGGCGGCGACAATCGCCTGAACGTTCATCAGGGTATCGTCGAGGGTCAATCCGCCATCGGCACGCCCCTGGGAAAAGGCATAACCGGCACTGGTAGTCGCCAGCGCCTCGAAGCCGAGGCTGGCAAGCATTTTTGCCGAACCGGCATCCCACGGATTGGGAATCACAAATGCCCCGAGGCGTTCGTGAAGGGCTTTGAACGCCTGGGCTCGAAGGGTTTGCGCATCCATTGGGCAGGCTCCTGAAGAGGGGAAAGAATCCGCCTCAGAGCAGGCCAAGTTGCTCGGCGACGGGTTCTCTGTATAGCTCAGGCAGCGCTGGCAAGCCAGGCAAACGCAGCATCAGCCGGGCGTGAAAACGCTGCGCCAGTTTCGCGGCCAGCAGGTTGTCGGCCGTGTGCAGGAAGATGTACGGCGTACGACCTTCTTCGATCCATAACGCGATTTTCTCGACCCATGGTTCCAGGAACGTATCGTTGGCCTCAAGCGTCGGATGGCCGATAAAACGCACCTGCGGAAATTGCGTGAATGCCGCCGGCCGCGGTGGCACACGGGGTTTCTTCGACTGGGCGTGGAGCACCGAAGGCTCGGTCGAGGTGCAACTGAACAGCGCACGGGGATCGAGACAGATGCGTTCGACACCGCGATCCAGCAACAGCCGGTTGAGCATTCGTTCGCTGTCACCCTTGGCGAAAAACTCGTCATGCCGCACTTCAACGGCCAGTGGTCGCTGCAGGGCATCGATAAACCCGGCCAGCTCAGGCAAACGTTGGGGCGTGAAGCTTTTCGACAACTGCAACCACAACGGCGACACCCGTTCACCCAGAGGGCCGAGCAATTGCAGAAAGGTTTCGGCGGCGGTCAGTTGCTCGCGCAGATCGCCACCGTGGCTGATCTCACCGGGAAACTTGGCAGTGAAACGAAAATGTTCGGGCATGGTTTCGGCCCAACGCTGCACGGTGCTGGCAGCCGGGCTCGCGTAGAAGGTCGTGTTGCCTTCCACGGCATTGAAAACCTGGCAATAGAGATCAAGAAAGTCGGCGGATTTGGCGTCCGGCGGATACAGGTAGTCGCGCCAGGCGTTTTCGCTCCAGGATGGGCAACCGAGGTAATACGGCAGCACCATCAGATGTACAGGTCGAGACCCAGCACATCCGCTTCCCAATCGACGAAACCGGCGGTGCTCAGGTAGCTGGCCAGGGCTGTCGCTACGCTTTTGCTCATGGCACGGTGGTAAATCATGTCTTGCTGACGGGCGGGAAGATTGCTCAGTTTTTGCGCAGAGGCTTTAGCGGCGCGGGCAGCCAATTGCTCTTCAGTCGGGAATTCCAGCTCGCCTTCGATATCAATGGCGTCGTCTTCCACCACGCGGCCTTTGCGGGGTTTGCGCTTGATGGGGTAGGACTGAGAGGAAACGCCGTCTATACGCATAAGTGCATACTCGGAATCAGTGATGGCAGTTTAGTGGCGCAAAATCCACTTCGCAAACCGCCGAGTGATAACTAGAACACATAAAAGGCAAAAGGTTTAAAAGCTGGGGTTAGAAAATGACGATTGGCAGAACTGGTGCAGAACACTAACCCTGTGGGAGCGGGCTTGCTCGCGAAGACGGTGTGCCAGGCAACAGAAATGTTGAATGTTATACCGCCTTCGCGAGCAAGCCCGCTCCCACAGGTACTGCGTGAATCAACGCGCCTTGGGCGTCGCCACTTTATCGCGCAGATACACCGGCTGCGCCTCATCGGCCACGATCGCCTCGCCGCGCGCCCAGGCAAATCGCGCCAGTGTCAGCAAGTCTTGCGCGTGGGGCAACATGCCCGCGTCCTGCCCGCTCAGGCTGACGGCGATACGCTCGCCATAGCCCCAACCGGTGCCTGCGCCGAACCATTCGCCGCCGACATCGGCCGGCAATGCAGCGGACTCCGGCGGCAGTACCGCTTCCGCCCCCACCAGGCGCATCTCCCCGGCCGTTTCGCGGTAGCAACCCCAATACACTTCATCCATACGCGCATCGATGGCGGCGGCGACCTGAGTGGCGCCGTGTTCGCGCAGCGCACGTTGCGCCAGCACGGCCAGGTTCGACACCGGCAGCACCGGGCGATCCAGGGCAAACGCCAGGCCTTGCACCACGCCGATGGCGATGCGCACACCGGTGAAGGCGCCCGGGCCACGGCCGAAGGCAATGGCATCGACCGCTTGCAGCGTGGTGCCCGCATCGGCCAGCAATTGCTTGATCATCGGCAACAGCTTCTGCGCGTGCAGGCGCGGGATCACCTCGTAATGGCTCGTGACCTTGCCGTCATGCAGCAAGGCAACGGAGCAAGCTTCAGTCGCGGTGTCCAGGGCCAGCAAGGTGCTCATCGATGTATCCACAAGAGAGATCAGAAAAAAGTGCGTCAGTATAAACAACTACGGCCCGCAAGCGGGCCGTGGATGATGCAGCGGGTCAGACTTTTCAGCTCAGGGCTGCAAGCACCTTGGCGGTGATCGCTTCAACCGAGCCAACGCCTTCGATGTGGCTGTACTTCGGCTTGCCATTGGCAGCCGACAGCTTCTGGTAGAAGTCCACCAGCGGCTTGGTCTGGGAGTGGTAGACCGACAGGCGATGACGCACGGTTTCTTCGGTGTCGTCCTTGCGCTGTACCAGCTCTTCACCGGTGACGTCGTCAATACCAGCCACTTTCGGCGGGTTGTAGACGATGTGGTACACGCGGCCGCTGGCCTCGTGAACACGGCGACCGGCGATACGCTGGACGATTTCTTCGTCTTCAACGGCGATTTCAACCACGGCATCGAGCTCGACGCCTGCAGTCACCAGGGCTTCAGCCTGGGGAATGGTGCGCGGGAAGCCATCGAACAGGAAACCGTTGGCGCAGTCGGACTGGGCGATGCGGTCCTTGACCAGTGCGATGATCAGGTCATCGGACACCAGGCCACCGGCATCCATGATGCTCTTGGCCTTGATGCCCAGCTCGGTGCCGGCCTTGACCGCTGCACGCAACATGTCGCCGGTGGAGATTTGTGGAATGCCGAATTTTTCGGTGATGAACTGTGCCTGAGTACCTTTACCGGCCCCGGGAGCTCCCAGCAGAATGACGCGCATCGATGTGCTCCTCAATTTTTTATATGGATAACGTCAGATTCGCCTCGTGGGGCCAATCTCAAAAATAGGGTCGTGACCGCCCAAACGGTCAAAGGCTGATCAAGATACACAGCAGGCTGCGCCCACACAAGACGCCAAAAGTCGGAGAAACCGCTGCCTCCTGCGACCATTGCGCACAGTTTCCCAAGTCGCAACCCCGTCATTAACTGTCGCCTGGCAGCACTTTTGCACCCGTCAAACGGCGGCATCCGGCTCACCTGCCGGATGCCTGACCCCATGGCAAAGACCTTAGCCGGTGTTGCGCAAACCGGCGGCAATCCCCGCCACAGACACCAGCAAGGCCTGTTCTACCGGGCTGCCCTGCGCCACGTCCTGCACTCTTGAACGGGCCAGCAACTCGGCCTGCAATAGATGAAGCGGGTCGAGGTAGGTGTTGCGCAAGCGGATGAACTCAAGGGTCGCTGGGCTATGTGCCAGTAGCTGCGACTGCCCGGTCAGGCCGAGAACGATGGTGCACGCCTGCGACAATAGGTCGCGTAAGTGCGCACCCAATGGCAACAGATTCGGCTCTACCAGACGCTCATCGTAGGACTGTGCAATGTCGGCATCGGCCTTGGCCAGGACCATTTCCAGCATGTCGATGCGGGTGCGGAAGAACGGCCACTGCTCGCGCATTTGCCCCAGCAGTTCGCCTTCGCCACGCTCCAGCGCCTTGCTCAGGGCCGCTTCCCAACCCAGCCAGGCCGGCAGCATCAGGCGCGTCTGGGTCCAGCCGAAAATCCATGGGATCGCCCGCAGGCTTTCGATCCCCCCGGCCCGGCGCTTGGCCGGACGACTGCCCAGCGGCAAACGGCCGAGCTCCTGCTCCGGCGTGGACTGGCGGAAATACTCCACGAACTGCGGGTTTTCCCGCACCACGGCACGGTAGGCGCTGACACCATCCGCAGCCAGTTCGTCCATCAAATGGCGCCACTCGGGCGTAGGTGGCGGCGGAGGCAGCAAGGTCGCCTCAAGCACGGCGGCCAGATACAGATTGAGGTTTTGCTCGGCGATGTCCGGCAGGCCGAATTTGAATCGAATCATTTCGCCCTGCTCGGTGGTGCGGAAACGCCCCGCCACCGAACCCGGCGGCTGCGACAGGATCGCCGCGTGGGCCGGGCCGCCGCCACGCCCCACCGTGCCGCCGCGACCGTGGAACAACAGCAGCTCGACTTGTTGCTCGCGGCAGATATCCACCAGTCGCTCCTGCGCCCGGTACTGCGCCCAGGCCGCCGCGGTGGTGCCGGCGTCCTTGGCCGAGTCGGAGTAGCCGATCATCACTTCCTGCGGCCCTTGCAGGCGCGCGCGATAGCCCGGCAACAGCAGCAGCTTCTCGATCACCGGCCCCGCGTTGTCGAGGTCGGCCAGGGTTTCGAACAGCGGCACCACACGCATCGGCCGCAACACGCCGGACTCTTTGAGCAGCAACTGCACGGCGAGTACATCAGAAGCCGCACCGGCCATGGAGATCACATAGGAACCGAGGGATGCAGGCGGCGCAGCGGCGATTTCCCGGCAGGTCGCCAGCACCTCGGCGGTGTCGGCGCAAGGTTTGAAGTAGTTCGGCAACAAGGGCCGACGATTGCTCAATTCGCGCATCAGGAAGGCGATGCGCTCTTCTTCGCTCCAGTCTTCGTAGCGGCCGAGGCCAAGATAGTCGGTGATTTCAGTCATTGCGGCGGTGTGCCGCGACGAGTCCTGGCGTACATCCAGACGAACCAGGAACAGACCGAATGTCACTGCCCGACGCAGGCAATCGAGCAACGGCCCATCGGCGATCACGCCCATGCCGCACTCGTGCAGGGAGCGGTAGCAAAGCTCCAGTGGATCAAGCAGTTCGCGGTTGTCCTGCAGCACATCGATCGGTGCCGGCGCGGACGTCGACAAGGCGGCATGTGCCCAGTTACGCGTTGCCCGCAGGCGTTCGCGCAGGTGTTTGAGCACTGCCCGGTACGGCTCGGCGCTGTCTCCCGCCCTGGCCTTCAACTCATCGCTGGCCTGCTGCATCGACAGCTCAGCGGCCAGGCGATCGACATCGCGCAGGTACAAATCGGCCGCCATCCAGCGCGCCAACAATAAAACCTCTCGGGTCACCGCCGCCGTCACGTTCGGGTTGCCGTCGCGGTCGCCGCCCATCCACGAGGCAAAGCGAATCGGTGCTGCCTCCAGTGGCAGGCGCAGGCCGGTGGCGGCGTACAGGGCCTGATCGGCCTTGCGCAGATAATTGGGAATGGCTTGCCAAAGCGAATGCTCGATCACCGCGAAACCCCACTTGGCTTCGTCCACCGGCGTCGGGCGCGTGCGGCGGATCTCCTCGGTGTGCCAGGCTTCGGCGATCAGGCGTTGCAAGGTGGTCTTGATCTGCTCGCGCTCGGTACTGGTCAGATCACGGTGATCCTGAGCCGCCAGTTGCGCGGCGATGGCGTCGTACTTCTGGATCAGTGTGCGGCGTGCAACTTCGGTAGGGTGCGCAGTGAGTACCAGCTCGATCTCCAGCCGACCCAGTTGCCGGGCCAACGCGTCGGCGCCATGCCCTTCGGCGCGCAGGCGCGCGAGCAACTCCGGCAGCACCCGGGCTTCGAACGGCGCCTCCCGGGATTCCTCGCGACGGTGAATCAACTGATATTGCTCGGCGATGTTGGCCAGGTTGAGGAACTGGTTGAACGCCCGCGCCACCGGCAGCAACTCGTCTTCGGTCAACTGGTTGAGGCTGGCGCTGAGCTCGGCGTCCATGGAGCCGCGCCGGTCAGCCTTGGCGCCTTTGCGGATCTGCTCGATCTTGTCGAGAAAACCGTCGCCATATTGTTCACGAATGGTGTTGCCCAACAGCTCACCCAACAGGTGAACGTCCTCGCGCAAGCGTGCATCAATATCGGTCATCAGCAGGTCTCCAGCAAAAAATCCGGACGGCTAAGAAACAAGAGAGTGCCGCCCCAGACAGGTTCTTACAAGCAAGACGACGAAGGGCCTTTAAACCTTGCCTGTTGAAGCTAGTCTGAAGATTAACCGTACAACGGCTATCGCCGGCCAATGCCGCACACTCACCCTGCCTGCCACGAGCGGGAGCGCAATGAGGTCAATATGAAAATCCGCGAGCTTGCCCACCACTGGGAAGAAAACGCCAAGGGTCGCCTGACCGACACCGGCTACTCGATTCATCTGGACGTGGAGTCTGCCGCACGCCTGGCCGCGCTCGTCGAGATGTATCCCAAGCGGCATCCTGAAGAACTGCTCGGCGATCTGATCGGCGCCGCGCTGGAAGAGCTGGAAAGAAGCTTCCCGTACGTCAAGGGCACAACCGTGGTCGCCACCGATGAAGAAGGCGATCCACTGTATGAAGACATTGGGCCGACCCCGCGCTTTCTGGCGCTGTCCCGTCGGCATTTGCACGATTTGTCGGTGCCTGAGGACAAACAGAAACACTGATTTTCCACAGAACTTGTGGGAGCGGGCTTGCTCGCGAAAGCGGTTTAACATTCGACATCTACGTTGACTGATAGACCGCTTTCGCGAGCAAGCCCGCTCCCACATCAGCCCGTGTGCCAATTCAAAAAATTGCGCTTGTCCTGCCCTATAGGGCGCTGTCGACTCGATCCAGGTTTTTCGATAGCCGGCTAAATTCTCTGAACTTTCAAAAAAAGCCTCGGGTCAACCCAAGTAACCACGCCTGGGACGAGCGTTTCAAAATACCCCGCAATTGATGGTTTCAGCGCCCTGCCCAGGGTGGACTTCGACGTTTTTCAGGAACTGGCCCAATGGAGTTGAAGACCATGAAAACCCGAATCGGAAGTCCCTCATTCACCTGTTCGCGTAGCCTCAAACTGGCGGCGTTGGCTCTGGGCAGCAGCCTGGTCCTGGCCGGCTGCGCTGGTAACCCGCCGACCGAGCAGTACGCTGTCACCCAATCGGCCGTCAACGACGCCGTGAGCGCCGGCGGCACCGAGTTCGCCGCCGTGGAAATGAAGTCGGCCCAGGACAAGCTCAAGCAAGCCGAAATCGCCATGCACGACAAAAAATACGACCAGGCCCGGATGCTCGCCGAACAGGCCGAGTGGGACGCTCGCGTGGCCGAGCGCAAGGCCCAGGCGATGAAGGCCGAACAATCAGTGAAGGACGCGCAGAAAGGCGTTCAGGAATTGCGTCAGGAAAGCCAGCGCACCGTGCAGTAAGCGGCGCGGCACTACGCATTCCCACTCGACTAAAAGGACGAAATCATGAAATCCAGTCAATTGATGATCCCTGCCCTGCTGGCTGTCACCGTAACCCTGGCAGCCTGCTCCACACCACCGAACGCCAACCTCGAACAGGCCCGCACCAACTACACCGGCCTGCAATCCGATCCGCAAGCGTCCAAGATTGCGGCCCTGGAAACCAAGGAAGCCAGCGACTATCTGGACAAGGCCGATAAGGCCTACAGGGACAAGGAGGACGTGGCCACTGTCGACCAGCTTGCCTATTTGACCAACCAGCGCGTCGAAGTGGCCAAGCAGACCATCGCCCTGCGCACCGCCGAGGCCAGCCTGAAAGATGCCTCGGCGCAACGGGCTCAGGCGCGCCTTGACGCCCGTGATCAGCAGATCAAACAGTTGAAGGACAGCCTCAACGCCAGGCAGACCGATCGCGGGACGCTGGTGACCTTCGGTGATGTGCTGTTCGCCACCGACAAGGCCGAGCTGAAATCCAACGGCCTGGCGAACATCAACAAACTGGCGCAGTACCTACAGGAAAACCCCGAGCGCAAAGTGATTGTCGAGGGCTATACCGACAGCACCGGTACGGCGTCGCACAACCAGTCGCTGTCGGAACGTCGCGCGGGTTCCGTGCGTGCGGCACTGGTGAAGATGGGCGTTGATCCTGCGCGTATCGTCGCCCAGGGTTACGGCAAGGAATATCCGGTGGCGGATAACAGCAGCACTTCGGGCCGGGCGATGAACCGTCGGGTGGAGGTGACCATCTCCAATGACAATCAGCCGGTAATGCCGCGTTCGGCGGTGAGTTCATACACCCAGTAATCCACAACACAAACCAATGTGGGAGCGGGCTTGCTCGCGAAGGCGGTGTATCAGTCAACATTATTGTTGAAAGTTAAACCGCTTTCGCGAGCAAGCCCGCTCCCACATTGGATCTGTGTTGTTAGTTAGAACCGGTTTACGGCTCCAGCTTCTGCGGCGTCTCCTGCCCCATGCAGCGCACGGCTTTTTTCTTGCTGTCGACCAGCACGCCGGTCAGGCCTTTCTGTTCGGTGTCGAACAGCACCAGCACGCCATCGATGCACTGGGCCACTTGGGCCGCCGGCGCCAGGGAAACCTTGTAGTCCTCGCCCGGCACGGTCTTGAGCATGGTGAAGTCGCTGAGCAGCAACGCATCCTCGGGCTTGGCGAAGTGCAGGTAGCCGTACCACCACAGGGCACCGACGGTGCCGAGGATGCTGCAGATACCGGTGATGATCAGCGGGATGGCGTTACGTTCTTCACTCATTGCGGACTCTCTGGTGGTTCATCTTCTGAATTCGGGGGCGCCGGGTAGTTGGGGATTTCACCCAGGCGGCGCAGGCCGTTGAAATGTTGCGGGTCATCGAGATAACGCAGCATGACCTTGCGCCAGACCGGGTCGGCGAACGTCTGCACATGACCGCCACGGGTCAGTTGCAGCACCCGCGGCGGCGGCGCAGCTTGATACAGTCGGATGCCGTTGGAAAGAGGCACGATCGGATCGTCGATGCTGTGGTAGATCAGTTTCGGCACGTCCTTGAGTTGCGTCATGGAGTTGATCGCGCTGTCGCCGTCCGGCACCAGCCACGACAGCGGCACCTGGAACGTCCAGAACACCCATGAATTACTCAGCGCATACCGGCCGACACTGCGATAACTGGCGGGCACGCCGTCGAGGACAACAGCCTTGAGTTGTTTCTGCCGCTCGGGGTGTTGAACGAGGTAGTGGACAGCCATCGAACCGCCAAGGCTTTGGCCGAGCAGGATCAGCGGCTTGCCCTTGACCTCGGGGGCCTGGTCGAGCCATTTGAACGCCGCATCGATGTCCTGATAGATCGCCGGCAGGCTCGGTTTGCCTTCGGACAAGCCATAACCGCGATAGTCCACCAGCAGCACTTGATAGCCCTGTTCCGGCAACCACCAACTCCCGCCCAGATGCATTGGCAGATTGCCGCCGTTACCGTGCAGGTGCAGCACCGTGCCTTTGACCTCGACACCCGGCTTCACCGGCAGCCACCACGCGTTCAGCTTGAGACCATCGGCGGTGTTCAAGGTGACGGTGCGGTATTCGAGCCCGGCCTTTTCCGGCGTGAACAACTGGCCGGGTTCGGGATAAAACAGCAAGGAGCTGCAACCGCTCAGGGCCAGGAGAAGGCAGACGATGCCGAGGATTCTCATCCGTTGAAACCTCGCGAAAATGGGATTGGAATACGACCCAATGTGGGAGCGGGCTTGCTCGCGAATGCGGACTGACATTCACCATCTCTGCTATCTGATACACCGCTTTCGCGAGCAAGCCCGCTCCCACATTGAGTCCGCGTGATCCTTAAAGGATGTTCGAGTAATCCGCCTCGATCCGGTCCAGGCTCAGGTGGTTGAGGAAGTTGGAGAAGCACATCCACGCCGACAGCGCGTTCATGTCGCGGAACTGTTCCGGCAGGTACTTGGGCGGAACCACCAGACCTTCATCCACCAACTGGCGCAAGGTACGCATGTCTTCCAGGGTGGTCTTGCCGCAGAACAACAGCGGTATCTGCTCCAGCTTGCCTTTACGCACGGCCAGTTGAATGTAGTTGTAAATCATGATGAAGCCCTTGAGGTAGGACAAGTCTTTGGTAAATGGCAGACCTGTCGGCACCGAGCCGCGGAAAACGCGACTGGCGTTGCTGTAGCTCTCGGGCATTTCGAAGCCTTGCTCGCGGAAGAACTCGAACACCTGCAGGAAGTCGGCACCCTCCTCCACCATATGAATGGCCCGCGTGCGGTTGGTCAGTTTGCGCAGGCGACTGGGGTACGAGGCGAAGGTGATGATTTCCATCAGGATCGCCAGGCCTTCCTGGGTCACCGTCGACGAGGGCGGCCCCTTGGAGAGGAAGGTGCAAATCGGCTGGTTCAGGCCGTTGAGGGTGGTGCCGACATGCACCAGCCCTTCGTGGACCTCCAGGGCGCGCACATCGCGCTGATTGAACATCGCATCGGAGCGGATCTTGATGTAGTCGGCGCCAGCCGCCGCATCGGCGACGATCCCGTCGGACTCGAACACCCGGATGGTTTCCTCGGCTTCGCCAAATACCTTGTTCAAGCGATGCTGCAACAGGTCGACCGCATCCTTGGCCGTCAGCGTCTTCGGCTCATCCTTGAGGTCGCCGCGGCCGTCGATGTTGTTCAGGTATTCGGACAACATCATACCCAGGTCGGACAGCGTCGGGTCGCCGGCGTGGAACGCGTCGGAGGCAGCACCATACAATTCCTGCGAGATCAGGCCGAAATCCTCGGTGCCGCGCGCTTCGAGCATGCGCACCACCATGCGGTATTCCTTGCACATGCGACGCATGATCTGGCCGACCGGGTTGAACTGGCCGAGCTGGCGGGTGATGTCGCGCTCTATGTTCTGGAACTCCAGCTTCACTTTGCTGGAATCGAACGCCAGCGGCCGGTTGAGGTAGTAGTCGCGGTCCACCGCCGGCATTTCCTTGCCTTTGGCCTTGAGGAAGCCCTTACGAATGTTGTCGTCCCACTTGACCGCATCGAGGACGCGGATCGGCGTCTGCGCCAGCACGATGCGATCGGACAAAATGCGTATCGACTGTTGGTAATCGTCCACCCGAAACTCCTGTAGAAACCTGATTGTGCTGCTTATTTGGCTTTGGCCTGACGCTGGTAGCGCACGGCTTCGACGAACACATCGGAATTGGCCGGGTCGTCGAGGTAGGCGGTGACTTGATCCATGGAGCTGTTGATCAGCACGCCTGCGCCGTCGTCAGTCTGAAACGCTTCTCCGCTCAGGGCGTTTTGCTTCAGCGCCTGGTTGACCTGTTCGGGGTCGAGGTTGTACAGCACCAGTTCACGCTGGTCGGTCAGCTCGAAGCCGCCGATGATGAAATACCCGCCGAACTGCGCCGGCACCTTCGCCGACAAGTACCAACGGTTGCCATGGCGCGACACGGTAAAGGGGTAGGCTTCACGCTCCTTGGGTTTGGCCTTGAAGTAGCTGACGGCCTGGTAGCGATTGTCGGCGATGCGGGTCAACTCCAGATTGACGGGCTCGCCCCAGGCGCTGGTGCTGGTCCACTTGCCGAGCAACCCTTTGGGCGCGGGCTCGCTCGTGGGCAGCGGTTCCTTGAAGGTCACCAGACAGCCACTGAGCAGCAGGAACGACAAGGCGATCACAACGACACGCCAGGCTTTCATTCAATACTCCCTTGAAGATCACACGGCTTCACCCTGTGGGAGCGGGCTTGCTCGCGAAGGCGGTACATCAGTCGACATCAACTTTGACTGACACACCGCTTTCGCGAGCAAGCCCGCTCCCACAGGTCATGCACCAGCCGGACTACACCGACGCCAGCACCAGGTGCATGTAGCGCGTCAGGATGCCGAGCATTTCCTCTTCGGCGGCAGGCTCGTCTACGTTGAGCAGGCCCTGATATTCCATCCGGCCGATAATCGCCGTCAACACTTTGGCATCCTGATGCGGCTCGCGCGAGCCCAATACCTGGAACAGCTGGCAAGAGCCCTGCAGCAGGATTTGCTGATGCGAGCGCACCAGTTCGGCCAGGCGCGGGTTGAGCAACGCCTCCTGACGGAACGCCTGCTCGGCCATCAAATGTTCGCGACGATTGACCAATTGCCGGTGAACGTAATCGGTCATCAGCCGTGCAATGTCGTCCGCCAGTTTCGAGCGTGCCTGCGGGCTGCCGTCGCCACTGGCGATCATGTCGCGCAGCAGGCCCTCGTTGTTCACCCACAGCTTGCCCATGTACGCCGCACTGCGTTCCACGTATTGGGCGAAGGTATCGGTGAGCAGGTCATCGATATCCTTGAAATAGTAAGTGGTCGCCGACAACGGCACTTGCGCCTCGGCGGCCACCGCACGGTGCCGGACGGCACGCACGCCATCGCGCACAACAATGCGCATCGCGGCGTCGAGAATGTCCTGTCGTCGCTGTTCACTGCCCTGTCGGCTGGCCTTGCGACCCTGGTACTGAACGCTTTCAGCGACCGCAGTGGCGATACCCGCTGCACCTTCTTGAGCCATTGCACGAATCACGACAGGTATTTCCTCTCAGATGAAACTAACAAGTTGATACGTTTGTACCAGACAGGCAATAAAAAGCCGCCTCAAAGGCGGCTTTTTATTTGAAACACTTACGCTTGCGGCCGCATGTGCGGGAACAGGATCACGTCGCGGATCGACGGGGAGTTGGTCAGCAGCATCACCAGACGGTCGATACCGATGCCTTCACCCGCCGTTGGCGGCATGCCGTACTCCAGCGCACGAACGAAGTCGGCGTCGTAGTGCATGGCTTCGTCGTCGCCGGCGTCCTTGTCGGCCACCTGAGCCATGAAGCGCTCGGCCTGGTCTTCCGCGTCGTTCAACTCGGAGTAGGCGTTGGCGATTTCACGACCACCGATGAACAGCTCAAAACGGTCGGTGACGTTCGGGTTGTCGTCGTTACGACGGGCCAGCGGCGACACTTCGAACGGGTACTGAGTAATGAAATGCGGCTGCTCCAGCTTGTGCTCGACCAGCTCTTCGAAAATCATCACCTGCAGCTTGCCCAGGCCTTCGAAGCCCAGCACCTTGGCGCCGGCCTTCTTGGCGATGGCGCGAGCCTTGTCGATGTCGTTCAGATCATCGGCGGTCAGCTCAGGGTTGTACTTGAGGATCGAGTCGAACACCGACAGACGCACGAACGGCTCGCCGAAGTGGAACACCTTGTCGCCGTACGGCACGTCGGTGCTGCCCAGAACCAGCTGCGCCAGTTCGCGGAACAGTTCTTCGGTCAGGTCCATGTTGTCTTCGTAGTCGGCGTAGGCCTGGTAGAACTCCAACATGGTGAATTCAGGGTTGTGACGAGTCGAAACGCCTTCGTTACGGAAGTTGCGGTTGATCTCGAACACTTTCTCGAACCCGCCAACAACCAGGCGCTTGAGGTACAGTTCCGGCGCGATACGCAGGAACATGCCCATGTCCAGCGCATTGTGATGGGTTTCGAACGGCTTGGCTGCCGCGCCGCCAGGAATGGTCTGCAGCATCGGCGTTTCCACTTCCAGGAAGTCACGCTTCATCAGGAAGCTGCGGATGTGGGCGATGACTTGCGAACGCACGCGGAACGTCTGGCGCACGTCTTCGTTGACGATCAGGTCGACGTAACGCTGGCGGTAGCGCTGTTCGGTGTCGGTCAGGCCGTGGTGCTTGTCCGGCAGCGGGCGCAGGGATTTGGTCAGCAGGCGCACGCTGGTCATTTCGACGTACAGGTCGCCCTTGCCGGAACGGGCCAGGGTGCCTTCGGCAGCAATGATGTCGCCCATGTCCCAGGTTTTCACCGCGGCCAGGGTTTCTTCGGACAGGGTTTTGCGGTTGACGTAGACCTGGATACGACCGGTCATGTCCTGGATCACCATGAACGAGCCACGGTTGAGCATGATACGACCGGCAACCTTGACCGGGATCGCAGCCTCTGCCAGCTCTTCCTTGGTCTTGTCCGCGTACTGTTTCTGCAGTTGTTCGCAGTAGTTTTCGCGGCGGAAGTCGTTCGGGAAGGCATTGCCCTTGGCGCGCTCGGCAGCAAGCTTTTCCTTGCGCAGGGCGATCAGGGAGTTTTCTTCCTGTTGCAGGGCTTGCGGGTCGAGTTCTAGGTCGCTCATGTCTTTAAATATTCCAT
The DNA here is from genome assembly GCF_019956175.1 of Pseudomonas sp. BF-R-30. Lineage (NCBI taxonomy): Bacteria > Pseudomonadati > Pseudomonadota > Gammaproteobacteria > Pseudomonadales > Pseudomonadaceae > Pseudomonas > Pseudomonas sp. BF-R-30. The sequence goes on from NZ_JAHBDE010000007.1 coordinate 31,330, forward strand.
CACAGGTTCGTTGCCCCCAGGCCTGCGGCCTGGGGATCGCCAGCAAGCTGGCTCCTACAAGGATCGCGCCGGGTCAGCCGATCCTGTATTGCATTGCTTACAGCCCGGACTTCAGGCTCGCTTCCAGGTATTCGTCGATGTCGCCGTCGAGCACCTTGTCGCAGTCGCTGCGTTCGATGTTGGTGCGCAGATCCTTGATGCGCGAAGCATCGAGCACGTACGAACGGATCTGATGACCCCAGCCGATATCGGACTTGGTGTCTTCCAGCGCCTGGGACGCCGCGTTGCGCTTCTGCATTTCCTGCTCGTACAACTTGGCCCGCAGCATTTTCATGGCGGTGTCCTTGTTGGCGTGCTGGGAACGTTCGTTCTGGCAGCTGACCACGGTGTTGGTCGGTACGTGGGTGATACGTACGGCCGAGTCGGTGGTGTTTACGTGCTGACCACCGGCACCGGAGGAACGATAGGTGTCGATTCGCAGGTCTGCCGGATTGATCTCGATTTCCACCTTGTCATCGATCTCTGGCGAGACGAACACCGCCGAGAAAGAGGTGTGGCGACGGTTGCCGGAGTCGAACGGGCTCTTGCGCACCAGACGGTGCACGCCGATTTCGGTCCGCAACCAGCCAAACGCGTATTCGCCCTTGATGTGCACGGTCGCGCCCTTGATCCCGGCGACTTCACCGGCGGACAGTTCCATGATGGTCGCGTCGAAGCCGCGCTTGTCGGCCCAGCGCAGGTACATGCGCAGCAGGATATTGGCCCAGTCCTGGGCTTCGGTGCCGCCGGAACCGGCCTGGATGTCCAGGTAGGCATTGTTCGGGTCCATTTCGTGGCTGAACATGCGGCGGAATTCCAGCTTGGCCAGACTTTCCTCGAGACGGGCCAGCTCGGCGACGACATCGCCCACTGCGCCTTCGTCGTTCTCTTCGACGGCCATGTCCAGCAGGTCGCGGCAATCGGCCAGACCGGTGTTCAGCTCGTCCAGGGTATCGACGATCTGCGCCAGTGCAGCGCGCTCGCGGCCCAGTTCCTGGGCGTATTCAGGTTTGTTCCAGACACTCGGATCTTCAAGCTCGCGATTGACTTCGGTCAGACGCTCATGCTTTTGATCGTAGTCAAAGATACCCCCGAATAGTTTCGGAGCGCTCGGACAGGTCCTTGATGGTGTTCAGGATCGGGTTGATTTCCATGACGGGCAGCACTCGTTGGCGAACTTTTGAAAGCCGGCGAGTATACCGGGAAACAGCCGAAAACGGCAGTCCGCCTGGCCGAAAAGCCAAGCCCTTGTAGGAGCGAGCTCGCTCGCGAAAAACGCTCAGGCACCGCGTTTATTCAGATAGCCATCGTCATCGTTGACGACCATCGCGAGCAGGCTCGCTCCTACAGGGGGGAGGCTGTTCAGCCGATGCCCACCTGATTACGCCCATTGTTCTTCGCCGAATACAGCCCCTTGTCCGCCGCCAGGATCAGGTCGCGGCAGTTGCTGCCCGCTTTCGGGGTAATAGTCGACAGGCCGATGCTGATGGTCAGGCTCGAACCTTCGGCCGGCGAGTTGTGCGGGATCTTCAGGGCTGCCACGGTCTGGCGCAGCTTCTCGGCCACCAACCGTGCACCGCCCTGGGAGGTGTTGGGCAGCACCAGGGCGAACTCTTCGCCGCCGTAGCGGGCCGGCAGGTCCGAAGGCCGGGCACTGGCGTCCTTGATCGCCGCGGCGACCTTGCGCAGGGCTTCATCGCCTTCCAGGTGGCCGAAGCTGTCGTTGTAGGCCTTGAAGTAGTCGACATCGATCATCAGCAATGACAACTGGCTCTGCTCACGCAGCGAACGGCGCCACTCCAGTTCCAGGTATTCATCGAAGTGCCGACGGTTCGACAACCCCGTCAGGCCATCGGAGTTCATCAGGCGTTGCAGCACCAGGTTGGTGTCGAGCAGTTGCTGCTGGCTGACCCGCAACGCGCGGTACGCCGCATCCCGTTGCAGCAGGGTCATATAGGAGCGCGAGTGGTAGCGGATGCGCGCGACCAGTTCGATATTGTCCGGCAGCTTGACCAGATAATCGTTGGCCCCGGCCGCAAAGGCCGCGCTCTTGATCAGCGGGTCTTCCTTGGTCGACAGAACGATGATCGGAATGTCCTTGGTCGCCGGGTGATTGCGGTATTCGCGCACCAGGCTCAGACCGTCAAGACCGGGCATGACCAGATCCTGCAGGATCACTGTCGGCTTGATGCGCACCGCGTGGGCGATGGCCTGGTGCGGGTCGGAGCAGAAGTGGAAATCAATGTTCTCTTCGTTCGACAGGCCGCGACGCACGGCTTCGCCGATCATGGCCTGATCGTCCACCAGCAACACCATGGCGGCGTTTTCGTCGGTCTTGAAGTCGTCGAGCTGTAATTCAGTCATGTGCGGTCACCTGAGTACTACCTGAGCCAGGAATGAGGAAAAAGGTGCTCATTTGGCGAAAATCTCCAGCAATCGTGGCGCTATCTTGTCCAGCGGGCGAATCTCCACGGCAGCGTCGATGGCTGCGGCCGCCTTCGGCATGCCGTACACCGCACTGCTGTTTTGGTCTTGTGCGATGGTCAGGTAGCCCTGTTGGCGCATGAGTTTAAGCCCTTGGGCGCCATCACGCCCCATGCCGGTGAGCAAAACCCCCACGGCGTCACCGCTCCAGTAACTGGCCACGCTCTCGAAGAACACATCGATGGAGGGCCGGTAGATTTCGTTGACCGGTTCGGCGGTGTAGGCCAGCGTGCCGTTTTTCAACAAGCGAATATGGTGATTGGTGCCGGCCAGCAATACCCTGCCGCTTTGCGGCGGCTCGCCCTCCTGGGCCAGGCGCACATCAAGGCCGCTGGCAGTGCCGAGCCATTCAGCCATGCCGGCGGCAAACACCTGGTCAACGTGTTGCACCAGCACAATGGCCGGAGAGAAATCACGCGGCAGCCCCTTGAGCAAGACTTCCAGCGCTGCCGGCCCACCGGCGGATGAGCCAATGGCGATCAGGCCCTGGCGTGAGCCCGAACTGCGCAAGGGTGCCGGCACCGGGCGTGGGCGGTTACCCTTGTCGCCGATCAGCCAGACGATGTTCAAGATCTTGCGCAACAACGGCGCCGCCGCTTCCTGGGCATTGCCGGCGCCGAGGGCCGGGGTGTCGACCACGTCCAGCGCACCGTAGCCCATGGCCTCGAACACCCGGTGCACGTTCTGCTGGCGATCCACGGTGACGATGACGATGGCACACGGGGTCTCGGCCATGATCCGCCGCGTGGCCTCGACGCCATCCATCACCGGCATGATCAGGTCCATCAGAATCAGGTCCGGTGTGTCCAGCGCGCACTGGCGCACCGCCTCGGCACCATTGCCGGCGACCCAGACCACCTCGTGGGCCGGCTCGAAAGCCAGGGCGCGGCGCAGGGCCTCCACCGCCATGGGCATGTCATTGACGATTGCGATCCTCATGCCCGCGCTCCTCCGATGAGCTCGACCACTGCATCGAGCAAGGCGTCGTCATGAAAACTGGCCTTGGCTAGATAATAGTCGGCCCCGGCATCCAGTCCACGGCGCCGGTCCTCTTCACGATCCTTGTAGGACACCACCATCACCGGCAGCGATTGCAGGCGATTGTCCCGACGCAGCAGCGTGACCAGTTCGATGCCGTCCATGCGCGGCATATCAATGTCGGTGATCAGCAGATCGAAATCCTCCGAACGCAGCGCGTTCCAGCCATCCATGCCGTCCACCGCAACCGCCACGTCATAGCCGCGATTGAGCAACAGCTTGCGCTGCAACTCTCGCACGGTCAGGGAATCATCCACCACCAGAATTCGTTTGCGGGCCGCCTCGACCACCTGATTGCTGTGACGGGCAATGCGCTCCAGACGCCCGGTGTTGAGCAGTTTTTCCACCGAACGCAGCATGTCTTCGACATCCACGATCAGCACCACCGAACCGTCGTCGAGCAGGGCCCCGGCGGAAATGTCCTGCACCTTGCCCAGACGCTCGTCCAGCGGCAGCACCACCAACGTCCGCTCACCGATGAACCGCTCCACGGCCACGCCGTAGATGGCATCGCGCTCGCGAATCACCACGACCTTCAGGGTTTGCCCGCTGTTCTGGCTGGCCGGACGTTGCAGCAACTGACTGGCCGCCACCAGGCCGACATGCCGGCCTTCGTGCCAGAAATGCTGGCGGCCTTCGACCTGCACGATATCCGCCGGCTCCAGGTCGCACATGCGCTCAATGTGCGCCAGCGGGAAGGCATAGGCTTCGTCGCCGACTTCCACCACCAGGCTGCGCACCACCGACAGGGTCAGCGGCACCTCAAGGTGGAAACGACTGCCCTCGCCCGCCGTCTGCTCCAGCACCACCGCGCCGCGCAGCTGCCGGACCATGTGCTGCACCGCATCCAGGCCGACGCCGCGACCGGACACCTCGGTGACCTTGTCGCGCAGACTGAAACCGGGCAGGAACAGGAACGTCAGCAATTCCTCTTCGCTCAACTGAGCGGCGGTTTCCGCGAGGGACAAATTTCGTTCAACGATGCTGCGACGGAGCTTTTCCAGGTCCACGCCGTTGCCGTCGTCGCTCAGTTCAAGCACCAGCAGACCGGCCTGATGGGACGCGCGCAGGCGAATCAAACCTTCAGCCGGCTTGCCGGCCAGCAGGCGCTGCTCCGGGGTTTCGATGCCGTGGTCGACCGCGTTGCGCAACAGGTGAGTCAGCGGCGCTTCGAGCTTTTCCAGCACGTCGCGATCGACCTGGGTTTTTTCGCCTTCAATCTCCAGGCGCACTTGTTTGCCCAGATCGCGCCCCAGATCCCGGACCATCCGCACTTGCCCGGTCAGCACATCGGCAAAGGGCCGCATGCGACAGGCCAGCGCCGTGTCGTACAACACCTGCGCCCGTTGGCTGGCATGCCAGGCGAACTCGTCGAGTTCGGCGTTCTTTTCCATGAGCAGTTGCTGGGATTGCGCGAGCAAGCGCCGCGCATCCTCAAGGGCTTCCTGGGCTTCCAGGCTCAAGGCGTGATCCTTGAGATGCACATTGAGGTTCTCCAGTGCGCGCAGGCTGTTGCTCTGCATGCGCTTGAGTCGCTGCATGGTCGCCAGGTGCGGTTTGAGCCGCAGGGTTTCCACCAGGGATTTGCTCGACAGATCGAGCAGGCTGTTCAGGCGCTCGGCGGTGACACGCAGCACACGTTCGCCGTTTTCGGTGGTGCGTTTGGTCTTGTGTGGAGCTGGCGCCGATGGCGGTTCGACGACAGGCGCCGGCGACTCGACCTTCGGCGCGGGTGCTTCGAGCTGAAGTTCGGCCATCACCGGTGCGGCAGGCGCAACCAGCGGGGCCGCCGGGTCCAGCAACCGCGCCATCAACGCCACATAGGCCTCGATGTCCGAGACTTCCGGGTTGTTGCTCGGTGTGGCGATGCGCATCAGCAGATCGGTGCCTTGCAGCAACGCATCGATATGCTCGGGGCGCAGCAACAGGCGGCCTTCCTGGGCGCTGACCAGACAATCTTCCATCACATGGGAGACGCTGACTCCGGCGTCGACACCGACGATCCGCGCCGCACCCTTGAGCGAGTGCGCGGCACGCATGCACGATTCAAGTTGATCGGCCTGGGTCGGGTCGCGCTCAAGCGCCAGCAGGCCGGCGCTCAAGACTTGGGTCTGGGCTTCGGCCTCCAGACTGAACAGCTCAAGCAACGAAGCGTCGCGCATTTGCTCGGGGGTCATGTGAGGCTCCGGGTCACGGCGCACAACAGCTGCTCTTCATCCAGCCAACGCAGGCTGCGACCTTTGAATTGCAACACGCCACGGGTGTATTTGGCGCTGGCCTGAGCACCTGAGCGCGATGCGGTATCGAGGATGTGCTCGTCGATGGCGTGAATCCCGTCGACTTCGTCCACCGGCACCACCACCGGCCCGCCGTCGGCGGCGATGATCAGCATGCGTGGCATGACCCGTGCACCGGTGGCTACGCTGCTGACGCCGTCGAGCCCGAGCAGTTCCACCAGCGACAGGCAGGCAACCAGCGCTCCGCGTACATTCGCCACGCCGAGCAAGGCCCGGGAACGTTGATGCGGCAACGAGTGAATCGCTTGCAACGGCGCCACCTCTACCAGGCTACGGGTCGCAAGTCCCAGCCACTCTTCACCCAGACGGAACATCAACAGCGAGCGGGTTTTCACCTCGCTCTCGACCGCGACAGACACAGTCCCGCGATCTTCCTGCTGCAATGCATAACGATCGAGCAAGCGTGTGGCGGCCGCCGAATACACCGCACAATTGCGGCAATGAATATGGTCGCTGAGCAGCGGGCAGGACTTGTCACCGTGGATACCAATGCGGTTCCAGCAATCGTCGATGGCCTGGGCATCCCGGGTGACGCTGAAGGTATCGGAGGCGATCATCGTTTACGCTCACTGTCGACGGAACGTGCGCTGCGGGCGGCACGCTCCTGCAATCGTCTGGCTCCCATCGCGTCACCCTGGGCCTGCAGCAAGCCGGCCAGGTGCATCAACGCTTCAGGATGTTGCGGTTCCAGGTACAACGCCTTGCGGTAAAAACCCTGTGCTTCAAGGGTATTGCCAGCCACATCGCTGAGCAGCCCCAACCAATAAAAGACCTGAGCCACCGGTTCATGGCTGCGCAAGTAGCTTTCACACGCCGCTCGCGCCTCGGCGCTTTTGCCTTCATCGGCCAGCACGGCGATATTGGCCAGCAGCGCGGCAGTGTCGGAGCCGGAGGTTGCAGGCGCAGGTGCAGGCCGCAGCGGCGCAACCCGGGCAAACGGACGGCTGCGCACTGGCGCAGGTGGTGGATTGCGCAACGGTTGCGGCACCGGCAATGGCGCAGGAACGAACGTCGGCAAGGGATCAGGGTCCGCAGTTCCCTGTCGACTGAACGCGAAGGACTGCGCGATACCAATCGAGCGCATCCCCAAACGCCCCAGCAGACCGCCTTCGGCCGGGCCGATAAACAGCACGCCGTCAACGTGGGTCAGGCACTTGAGCACTTCGAAGACTAGCTTCTGGGTCGGCTGGTCGAAGTAGATCAGCAGGTTGCGACAAAACACGAAATCGAATGGCGGTTCACCGGCCAGCAAGGCCGGATCCAGCAGATTGCCTACCTGCAGGCGCACTTGCTCGAGCACCCGCTGATCGAGGCGATAGCTCTCGCCTTCGGCGATGAAATGACGGTCGCGAAACGCAATGTCGTCACCCCGAAAGGAATTCTTGCCGTACAACGCCCGACGGGCTTTTTCCACTGACAACGGGCTGACGTCCAGGCCGTCGACCTTGAACTGGTGCGGTTTGAGCCCGGCATCGAGCAACGCCATGGCGATCGAGTACGGTTCTTCGCCCGTGGAGCATGGCAGGCTGAGAATTCGCAGGGCGCGCAGGTTGTTGATTTCGGCCAGACGCTTGCTCGCCAGTTTCGCCAGGGTGACGAAGGACTCCGGATAGCGGAAGAACCAGGTTTCCGGAACGATCACCGCCTCGATCAAGGCCTGCTGCTCGTCCCGCGAGCCCTGCAAGGTGTGCCAATACTCATCGGCCGACACTGCTTGCGAAACGATGCTGCGCTGGCGCACCGCTCGCTCGATGATCGCAGGCCCTACCGAGGTCACGTCGAGTCCGATGGTTTCCTTGAGAAAGTCGAAAAAACGCTGATCGCTGTTCATGGCCGCTCCTGCAGCAGTGCCGGATCCATTGGCGGCGAGGGAAACAACAATGCGCGCACCTGATCGTCCAGCAGATCGCCGACCCGCACCCATTGCAGCAACCCCCGCTCGTCCTTGCGCACCGGCCCGAGGTAAGGCGTCTGGCGATTGTCCAGGCCATAGGGCTGAAAATCCGCCGGATCGCAACGCAAGGTGTCAGTCGCCTGTTCCAGAATCAGCCCGAGCAGTTGTGTCTCGGCGGTTTCATCCGGGCGATAGTTGACCAGCACCAGTCGCGTGCTGGTACGGGCCTGTGCAGGCATGCCAAAGGTCAGTGCGCTCAAGTCGATCACCGGCACCACGGTGCCCCGATAGGCGAACACCCCGGCGACCCAGGCGGGGGCATGGGGAATGGGCTTCAACGGCAGGCACGGCAGCACTTCAGCCACTTCGATAGCCTTCAAGGCATAGCGCTCGTTGCCGATGCGAAACACCAGAAACAAGGCATGCAGCGCCTGCTTCACGGCAGAGCGTTTGGCCGTGATTTCGCTCATCAGACTTTGAATCGCGAAACGCCGCTGCGCAGCCCGACGGCCACCTGGCTCAGTTCATCGATGGCGAAACTGGCCTGGCGCAGAGACTCGACCGTCTGGCTGCTGGCATCACCCAACTGCACCAGCGCATGGTTGATCTGCTCGGCGCCGGTAGCCTGGGCCTGCATGCCTTCGTTGACCATCAGCACCCGCGGCGCCAGCGCCTGGACCTGATGGATGATCTGCGACAACTGCTCGCCGACTTGCTGTACCTCGGACATCCCGCGACGCACCTCTTCGGAAAACTTGTCCATGCCCATGACCCCGGCCGACACCGCTGACTGGATCTCGCGCACCATTTGCTCGATGTCGTAGGTGGCCACGGCCGTCTGGTCCGCCAGGCGCCGCACTTCGGTGGCAACCACGGCAAAGCCGCGCCCGTATTCCCCGGCCTTCTCGGCCTCGATGGCGGCGTTGAGCGACAACAGGTTGGTCTGGTCGGCGACCTTGACGATGGTCACCACCACCTGATTGATGTTGCCGGCCTTCTCGTTGAGGATCGCCAGCTTGGCGTTGACCAGATCGGCCGCGCCCATCACCGAGTGCATGGTTTCTTCCATGCGTGCCAGGCCTTGCTGACCGGAACCGGCAGCCACGGAAGCCTGATCGGCGGCGGTGGAGACCTCGGTCATGGTGCGCACCAGATCCCGGGAAGTGGCGGCGATCTCACGGGAGGTCGCGCCGATTTCCGTGGTGGTGGCGGCGGTTTCGGTGGCGGTGGCTTGTTGCTGCTTGGACGTCGCGGCGATCTCGGTCACCGACGTGGTCACCTGCACCGACGAGCGTTGGGCCTGGGACACCAGAGAAGTGAGCTCGGTCATCATGTCGTTGAACCCGGTCTCTACCGCGCCGAATTCGTCCTTGCGCTCCAGGTTCAGGCGGCTGCTGAGGTCGCCGGTGCGCATGATTTCGAGGATTCTCACGATGCGGTTCATCGGCGCCATGATGGCGCGCATCAGCAACAGACCACAGAGAGCGGCCGCCAGCACCGCGATCACCAGGGAAATACCCATGATGACTTTGGCTGTGAGCACTGCATCGTCAATGGCCGCGATGTCTGTGTCCGCCACAGACTTGTTGTGACGCAGGATTTCATTGACCTTCATTCGACCCGCTGTCCAGGTCGGGGTCAGTTCACCCTTGAACATGTTGACGGCCTCGGCGTTCTGGTTGCGTTTATACAACTCGATCACCGCGGCCAGAATCCGGTGGTAGTCCTCATGAAGCTTTTCGAACGCGGCGAACTCGACTCTGTCTTCTTCGTCGGCAATCGTTCCACGGTAGAGCTCCATCTGCTCTTTCAACCGCTCGGCGTAGCCCTTGAAGCTCGCGGCATCCTCGGCAGTGAAGCTCTGCCCTTCCTCCAGGCCGAGCATGGCCTGAATGCGTACATAACTGTCGGACCACGCGCCACGAACCATCGAGCTGTAATACAACCCTGGCAGAGCGTCCTCACGCACGCTGGCCTCGCTTTTTTCGATCTTCAACAGCCGCGAATACGAGACAACCACCATCAGCAACATGATGGCGATAATTACCGCAAAGCTCGCCAAAATGCGTTGGCGTAACGTCCAGTTCTTCACAGTCATTCCTCGGAGCCGATTCGAAATGCGGGGAGTATAGCCGAGGGCGGTGTTTCATTTATAAGACGGTTGCGCGCTACTTCTCATCCCGTCAAAAAAAGGCGGGATGGGTGCCAGGGGTGATTGGGCAGAAAGGGGCCGTGGAATGACCATTCGGAAGGTGGTGTGGCTGAAAACGCCATCGCGAGCAGGCTCGCTCCCACATTGAGTCTCTGGTGTATGCAGAATCTGTGATCACTGAAGACCTGATGTGGGAGCGAGCCTGCTCGCGAATACAGTCTGAAGGATTACAGGGAAGCCTGGCGAACCTGCTTCTCAAGCTCGGCCTTCAACCCCGGCTCCAGCTTGAGCTGGCGCGCCAGCTCATCGAGATAGGCCTTCTCCATGAAGTTTTCCTCGTCCACCATCATCACGCTGGCGATGTACATCTCGGCGGCGATTTCCGGGGAGCGGGCGGCGCGGGCGACATCGCTCGGATCCAGTGGCTTGTTGAGCTCGGCGTGCAGCCAGTGTTGCAGCTCCTGATCGCTGTCGAGCCGGGTGAATTCGCCTTCGATCAAGGCACGCTCACGCTCATCGACATGACCGTCAGCCTTGGCCGCAGCCACCAGCGCCTTGAGAATCGCCTGACTGTGCAGCTCGACTTGCGCGTCCGGTACGCGGTCCAGGGTTTGCGGTTGCGCACCGGCCGCACCGCCCTGCTGCGCCTGCCAGTTACCGTAGGCTTTATAGGCCAGCACGCCCAACGCGGCGAGACCGCCGTAGACCGCGACCTTGCCCCCGACTTTACGGGCCTTTTTGCTGCCGAGCAGCAAGCCCATGGCGCCTGCCGCCAATGCCCCGCCACTCGCCCCGGAGAGCAAACTGCCGAGGCCTCCGTTGCCACCGCTCGCACCCTTTTGCTGCGGGCTGCCGGCCTTGTTCTGCAACAGGTCCTGACCGGACTTGAGTAGTTGATCGAGCAATCCACGGGTATTCATTTACCGCCTCCACAAGACGTTTAACCTGAAACCAAGACCACCAGCCTAAAACGAAAGTGCCCACGCCCCGTGGGCGAGAGTGCTTCCAGATGTTGCACTCCCTCAATGCGCCACTTGCCGCTTGCGCCGGCCTATCAGAAAAAACGATATACACTCTCGCCAATCGATAAAAACAGCCCACCGGGTACTTCCCCATGATGACCTTGCGTCAGATCCGTCACTTCATCGCCGTGGCCGAGACCGGCTCGATCTCGGCCGCCGCACAAACCGCATTCATTTCCCAGTCGACCCTGACCCTGGCGATCCAGCAACTGGAGGAGGAAATCGGCGTCAGCCTGTTCAGCCGCCATGCCAAGGGTATGACCCTGACCCACCAGGGGCATCAATTCCTGCGTCAGGCGCACTTGATCCTGGCCACGGTGGATAACGCCAAGCGCAGCCTGCAACAGAGCACCGACCAGGTCGCCGGGCAACTGATCGTCGGCGTGACCAGCCTGGTGGCCGGTTATTACCTGGCGGATTTGCTCACCCGTTTCCAGCGCGCCTACCCCAACGTGGAAATCCGCGTGATGGAGGATGAGCGCCCGTACATCGAGCATTTGCTGGTCAGCGGCGAGATCGATGTCGGCGTGTTGATCCTGTCCAACCTCGAAGACCGCCACGCATTGCAGACCGAAGTGCTGACCCGCTCGCCGCACCGGCTATGGCTGCCGGCCCAGCACCCGCTGCTGGAACACGACAGCATCAACCTCGCCGACGTGGCCCGCGAGCCATTGATTCAACTGAACGTCGATGAAATGGACCGCAACGCCCAACGCATGTGGTCGGCAGCCTCCTTGCAACCGCGCATCACCCTGCGCACGGCCTCGACCGAAGCGGTGCGAAGCCTTGTGGCCGCTGGCCTGGGCGTATCGATCCAGCCCGACATGACCTATCGCCCGTGGTCACTGGAGGGCGACATCATCGAAGCGCGGCCGATCGCCGACCTCGGCCAGACCCTGGATGTCGGCCTGGCCTGGCGTCGCGGCACCGCTCGTCCGGCATTGGTGGACCCCTTCCTCACGGTCGCGCGCGAACAACCCCATGGCGGGCGCAAGCCATCTATTTAATCGAACGCTACCTTCAGTATTTAGTATTTGTTGTCCTCGGGTCCGCGAACTAGTCTTGTTGCATCTAATAAGACGGCCGGGCCCCAGTCACAGGGAGCGCTGCCATGTCTACACAACAAGCCACACAAAAAACGAGAACCCGAAAAATGGCTGGTGCGCAGACCCCGTTGTTCACCGCCTTGTTGATCGATGGTGAAATAGTCGCAGGGCAAGGCTTTGCCGAACCCATCATCAATCCGGCCACCGGCGAAATCCTGACGCAAATCGCCGAAGCCAGCACCGAACAAGTCGAAGCAGCCATCCTCGCCGCCCACCGCGCCTTTGCCGGTTGGTCGCGGACCACGCCACAACAGCGCTCAAACCTGCTGTTGGACATTGCCAACGCCATCGAAAAAAACGCCGACCATCTCGCCCGCCTCGAAGCCCTGAATTGCGGCAAGCCGTTGCACCTGGCCCGTCAGGATGACCTCAATGCCACGGTCGACGTGTTCCGCTTCTTCGCCGGTGCCGTGCGTTGCCAGACCGGCCAGCTCAGCGGCGAATACCTGCCGGGCTACACCAGCATGGTCCGGCGCGATCCTATCGGGGTCGTGGCGTCGATTGCGCCGTGGAACTACCCGATCATGATGGCCGCGTGGAAAATCGCCCCGGCCCTCGCCGCTGGCAACACCCTGGTGTTCAAGCCGTCGGAACACACGCCGCTGTCGATCCTGGCCCTGGCGCCAGCGCTGGCCGAGATCCTGCCGCGCGGTGTAATCAACATTATTTGCGGTGGCGGCGAAGGCGTCGGCAGCCACCTGGTGAGCCACCCTAAAGTGCGCATGGTGTCGCTGACCGGCGATATCGTCACCGGCCAAAAGATTCTCCAGGCCGCGTCGAAGACACTCAAACGCACCCACCTCGAACTCGGCGGCAAGGCCCCGGTGATCGTCTGCAACGATGCCGACATTCAGGCCGTGGTCGAAGGCGTACGCACCTACGGCTACTACAACGCCGGCCAGGATTGCACCGCCGCTTGCCGCATTTATGCCCAGGCCGGGATTCATGACCGCCTGGTGGCCGAGCTCGGCGCGGCCGTCGGCAGCCTGCGTTTCGCCGGCAAGCGCGATGCCGACAACGAAATCGGCCCGCTGATCAGCACCCGCCAACGCGACCGCGTGGCCAGTTTCGTCGAACGTGCCTTGGGCCAGCCGCACATCGAGCGGGTAACCGGCGCAGCGGTGCACTCCGGCGCCGGCTTCTATTACCAGCCGACCCTGCTCGCCGGTTGCAAGCAAAGTGACGAGATCGTCCAGCGCGAAGTGTTCGGGCCGGTGGTCACCGTGACCCGCTTCGATGAGCTGGAACAAGCGGTGGACTGGGCCAACGACTCGGAATACGGCCTGGCCTCGTCGGTCTGGACCCAGAACCTCGACAAGGCCATGCAGGTCGCGGCGCGCTTGCAGTACGGCTGCACCTGGATCAACAGCCACTTCATGCTGGTCAGCGAAATGCCCCACGGCGGCTTGAAGCGTTCGGGCTACGGCAAGGACCTGTCCAGCGATTCGCTTCAGGACTACAGCGTGGTGCGGCACATCATGGCCCGCCATGGCGAGCATCTCTGACTAAGCTAATAACAAGCCGCCAACGGCATGCTTCACCACGTTCACAACTGCCCCGACCATAATTTAAAGAAGAGGGAATTCCAATGTTCGTGCACAAGACCGCACTGCTCAGTGCAATCACCACCGCGCTGCTGGCCAGCGCCAGTGTCCAGGCCGCCGAGCCGCTCAAAGCTGTCGGGGCGGGCGAAGGCCAACTGGATATTGTGGCCTGGCCCGGCTACATCGAACGTGGCGAGAGCGACAAGGCCTACGACTGGGTGACCGGGTTCGAGAAGGAAACCGGCTGCAAGGTCAACGTCAAGACCGCCGCCACCTCCGATGAAATGGTCAGCCTGATGGCCAAGGGCGGTTACGATCTGGTGACCGCGTCCGGCGACGCCTCCCTGCGCCTGATCGTCGGCAAGCGTGTGCAGCCGATCAACACCGCGTTGATCCCGAACTGGAAAAACCTCGACCCGCGCCTCAAGGATGCACCCTGGTACGTGGTCAACAAGCAGACCTACGGCACCCCGTACCAATGGGGCCCGAACGTGCTGATGTACAACACCAACGTGTTCAAGACCGCGCCCACCAGCTGGGGCGTGTTGTTCAACGCGGAAAACCTGCCGGACGGCAAGCCGAACAAGGGGCGCGTGCAGGCCTATGACGGCCCGATCTACATCGCCGACGCGGCGCTGTACCTGAAGTCCGCCAAGCCGGAACTGGGTATCCAGAGCCCGTACGAACTGACCGAAGCCCAGTACAAGGCCGTGCTCGATCTGCTGCGCGCCCAGCAGCCGTTGATCCACCGCTACTGGCACGACACCACCGTGCAAATGAGCGACTTCAAGAACGAAGGCGTGGTCGCCTCCGGTGCCTGGCCGTATCAGGTCAACGGCCTGATGAACGAGAAGCAGCCAATCGCCTCGACCATCCCGAAAGAAGGCGCCACCGGGTGGGCCGACACCACCATGCTGCATGCCGAAGCCAAGCACCCCAATTGCGCCTACAAGTGGATGGACTGGTCGCTGCAACCGAAAGTCCAGGGTGACGTAGCGGCCTGGTTCGGTTCGTTGCCAGCAGTGCCGGCAGCGTGCAAGGGCAGTGAATTACTCGGTGCCGAAGGCTGCAAGACCAACGGTTTCGACAATTTCGACAAGATCGCCTTCTGGAAAACCCCGCAGGCTGAAGGCGGCAAGTTCGTGCCGTACAGCCGCTGGACCCAGGATTACATCGCGATCATGGGCGGCAGGTAACACACCGTTTCTGTGGCAAAAACGCTTTTGTGGCGAGGGGGCTTGCCCCCGTTGGAGGGCGAAGCCCTCCCCTAGTCCGTCACTGCGGTCTGGCAGACCGCGTCCACCGTTTTCAGGGCTGCTGCGCAGCCCAACGGGGGCAAGCCCCCTCGCCACAGTCAGTATTCCAGCCACACATGCGCGAACACGATTCAGTTTTTTCAGAAGTCCAGGCAGGGCCGCTGCGACGGCCTTCGCCTTTTTGGAGCACCGCACCATGACGCTTGCAGTCCAGTTCACCAACGTTTCCCGTCAATTCGGCGAAGTGAAAGCCGTAGACCGGGTTTCCATCGACATCCAGGACGGCGAGTTTTTCTCCATGCTGGGGCCGTCCGGCTCGGGCAAGACCACCTGTTTGCGCCTGATTGCCGGTTTTGAACAACCGAGCGCGGGCTCCATCCGTATTCATGGCGAGGAGGCCGCCGGCCTGCCACCGTACCAGCGCGACGTGAACACCGTGTTCCAGGATTACGCGTTGTTCCCGCACATGAACGTTCGCGACAACGTCGCCTACGGCTTGAAAGTCAAAGGCGTCGGCAAGGCCGAACGTCTCAAGCGCGCCGAAGAAGCCCTCGACATGGTCGCCCTCGGTGGCTACGGCGAGCGCAAGCCGGTGCAGCTCTCCGGTGGTCAGCGCCAGCGTGTAGCCCTGGCCCGCGCCCTGGTCAATCGTCCACGGGTGCTGCTGCTCGACGAACCCCTCGGCGCCCTCGACCTGAAGTTGCGCGAGCAAATGCAGGGCGAGCTGAAGAAGCTGCAACGTCAGCTCGGCATCACCTTCATTTTCGTCACCCACGACCAGACCGAAGCCTTGTCGATGTCCGACCGCGTGGCCGTATTCAACAAGGGCCGCATCGAACAAGTCGATAGCCCGCGCAACCTGTACATGAAACCGGCCACCACCTTCGTGGCGGAATTCGTTGGCACATCCAACGTGATTCGCGGCGATCTGGCCAAACAGTTGAGTGGCAATCCGCAACCGTTCTCGATTCGCCCGGAACACGTGCGATTCGCCGAAGGTCCGCTGGCCAGCCACGAGATTGAAGTCAGCGGTTTGCTGCATGACATCCAGTACCAGGGCAGTGCGACTCGCTATGAGCTGAAACTGGAAAACGGCCAGACCCTGAACATCAGCAAGGCCAACAACCAGTGGCTGGACACCAGTGCACAGCACCAGACCGGGCAGCGCATCAGCGCACGCTGGGCGCGCGAGGCAATGATTCCGCTGCACGATACCGTTGCAGGCGGGGTGTGAGATGAACACCGTGGCTATCCCTCAATCTCCGGCCAGCGGCTCGCTGCTGCGCAGGTTTTCCAACCTGCTGTATCGCCGGCCGAATTTTTACCTGTCGCTACTGCTGGTGCCGCCGTTGCTGTGGTTCGGCGCGATCTACCTGGGTTCATTGCTGGTCCTGCTGTGGCAAGGTTTCTACACCTTCGATGACTTCACCATGGCGGTCACTCCCGACCTGACCCTGGCGAACTTTACCGCGCTGTTCCAGCCGTCGAACTTCGACATCATCCTGCGCACCCTGGGCATGGCGATTGCCGTATCGATTGCCAGCGCCATCGTCGCGTTCCCGATTGCCTACTACATGGCGCGCTACACCACCGGCAAGACCAAGGCGTTTTTCTACATCGCGGTGATGATGCCGATGTGGGCCAGTTACATCGTCAAGGCCTACGCCTGGACACTGCTGCTGGCCAAGGGCGGCGTGGCGCAGTGGTTCGTGCAGCACCTGGGGCTGGAGCCGGTCCTGCAGTTCGTACTGGGCATTCCGGGAGTTGGCGGCAGCACCTTGTCGACCTCACACCTGGGGCGCTTCATGGTGTTCGTCTACATCTGGCTGCCGTTCATGATCCTGCCGATCCAGGCCTCGCTGGAACGCCTGCCGCCTTCGCTGCTGCAAGCCTCCGCCGACCTCGGCGCCAAGCCGCGCCAGACCTTCATGCAAGTGATTCTGCCGCTGTCGATCCCGGGCATTGCCGCCGGTTCCATCTTCACCTTCTCGCTGACCCTGGGCGACTTCATCGTGCCGCAACTGGTCGGCCCGCCCGGCTACTTCGTCGGCAGCATGGTGTATGCCCAGCAAGGCGCGATCGGCAACATGCCGATGGCCGCTGCTTTCACCCTGGTGCCTATCGTGCTGATCGCCATTTACCTGTCCATCGTCAAACGACTGGGGGCCTTCGATGCACTCTGACAAAGCTTCCCTGGGCCTGCGCCTCGCCGCCTGGGGCGGGTTGGTGTTCCTGCACTTCCCGATCCTGATCATCTTCCTGTACGCCTTCAATACCGAAGACGCGGCGTTCAGCTTTCCACCCAAGGGTTTCACCTGGAAGTGGATCGGCGTGGCGTTCTCGCGGCCGGACGTGCTCGAGGCCATCAAGCTGTCGTTGCAGATCGCCTCGATTGCCACCCTGATCGCCATGGTCCTTGGCACATTGGCTTCGGCCGCGTTGTACCGCCGGGACTTCTTCGGCAAACAAGGCATCTCGCTGATGCTGATCCTGCCGATTGCCCTGCCGGGGATCATCACCGGGATCGCATTGCTGGCGACTTTCAAGACCCTGGGAATCGAGCCGGGGATGTTCACCATCATCGTCGGCCACGCGACCTTCTGTGTGGTGATTGTCTACAACAACGTCATCGCCCGCTTGCGCCGCACCTCACACAGTTTGATCGAGGCCTCGATGGACCTCGGCGCCGACGGCTGGCAGACCTTCCGCTACATCATCCTGCCGAACCTCGGCTCGGCATTGCTGGCCGGCGGCATGCTGGCGTTCGCCCTGTCGTTTGACGAAATCATCGTCACCACCTTCACCGCCGGCCATGAACGCACCCTGCCGCTGTGGCTGCTCAACCAGCTCAGCCGCCCACGGGACGTGCCGGTGACCAACGTCGTGGCGATGCTGGTGATGCTGGTGACCATGCTGCCGATCCTCGGCGCTTATTACCTGACCCGTGGTGGTGAGAGCGTTGCGGGCAGTGGTGGTAAGTAACTGACAACGATTACTCCCGGTAGGAGCCGAATTCAATGTGGGAGCGGGCTTGCTCGCGAAGAGGCCATCACATTCAACAGTGATGGTGCCTGACACACCGCTTTCGCGAGCAAGCCCGCTCCCACAATTAGAGCCGGTTTCCACCGAGAAAAAACAACAGTTCCGAAGAGGACAAAGCCATGCAAACCAAACTCCTGATCAACGGCCAACTGCAAAGCGGCGAAGGCCCCGCCCAACCTGTGTTCAACCCGGCGCTGGGTAGTGTGTTGGTGGAAATCAACGAAGCCAGCGAAGCCCAGGTCGATGCCGCCGTGCGCGCCGCCGACGCTGCGTTCGACAGCTGGTCGCATACCCCGCCGAAAGACCGCTCGCTGCTGCTGCTCAAACTCGCCGATGCCATCGAAGCCCACGGCGAAGAACTGGCCAAACTGGAATCGGACAACTGCGGCAAACCTTACAGCGCTGCGCTGAACGACGAGATCCCGGCAATTGCCGACGTGTTCCGTTTCTTCGCCGGCGCCAGCCGCTGCATGAGTGGTTCAACCGGTGGTGAGTACTTGCCGGGTCACACCTCGATGATCCGCCGAGATCCGGTGGGCGTGATCGCCTCCATTGCGCCGTGGAACTACCCATTGATGATGGTCGCCTGGAAAATCGCCCCGGCCCTCGCCGCCGGTAATACCGTGGTGCTCAAACCGTCGGAACAGACTCCGCTGACAGCCCTGCGCCTGGCTGAGCTGGCGTCGGATATCTTCCCGGCCGGCGTACTCAACCTGGTGTTCGGCCGTGGTCCTACCGTCGGCAGCCCATTGGTCACTCACCCGAAAGTGCGCATGGTGTCGCTGACCGGTTCGATTGCCACCGGCTCGAACATCATCTCCAGCACCGCCGACACCGTCAAACGCATGCACATGGAACTGGGCGGCAAAGCCCCGGTGATCATCTTCGACGACGCCGACATCGATGCCGCCATCGAAGGCATCCGCACCTTCGGTTTCTACAACGCAGGCCAGGACTGCACCGCCGCCTGCCGCATCTATGCCCAGGAAGGCATTTACGACAAGTTCGTGGAGAAGCTCGGCGCCGCCGTCAGCAGCATCAAGTACGGCTTGCAGGATGATCCGTCGACCGAACTCGGCCCGCTGATCACCGCGCAACACCGCGACCGTGTTGCCGGCTTCGTCGAGCGCGCCATCGCCCAGCCACACATTCGTTTGATCACTGGCGGCAAGGCGGTTGAGGGCGATGGTTTCTTCTTCGAACCGACCGTGCTGGCCGACGCACAACAGGACGACGAAATCGTGCGCCGCGAAGTGTTCGGGCCAGTGGTGTCAGTAACCAAATTCACCGATGAAGCCCAAGTGCTGGGCTGGGCCAACGATTCGGACTACGGCCTGGCCTCCTCCGTGTGGACCACCGACGTCGGCCGCGCCCATCGCCTGTCAGCGCGTTTGCAGTACGGCTGCACCTGGGTCAACACGCACTTCATGCTGGTCAGCGAAATGCCCCACGGCGGTCAGAAACTGTCCGGCTATGGCAAGGACATGTCCATGTATGGGCTGGAGGACTACACCGTTGTGCGGCATGTGATGTTCAAGCACTAAAGCATCGCGAGCAGGCTTGCTCCCACATTTGGAACGCATTCCCCTGTAGGAGCGAGCCAGCTCGCGATGGCGCCACCGCCACACTGCAAACAGTAAACTCCTACAGATTCAGCCTGCCTGAAAAACCCTCGATTCCTACAACAAGCGTCGCCAGAGTAGACTTGGCGCCGCGAGCGCCTGACCGATAGGCTTTGTTCCGTCGCTGCCAAATCAGCGGCCCGGAGTCGAAGCCGGAACAAGTCAAAACGGTGCTCGTGTGCCCCCATAGAACTGTGGCTGTTTTATGCCTTCAGTTCTGCATTATGGCGGGCCGTGTGGCGCGGGCCTTTCGGCTTCCGTTTTGACTTGGAAGTGTCCCGACTTCGAACGCCACTCGGTCCGCCACCCAACCTGTCGAAGGGTTGGTGGCGACTTTCCAAGCCAAAACGGAAATCACGCCATGCCAATGCATCCTCAAGGCTCGCCTCTTCCCTATTTCGATCCCACTGTCTTCACCCGCCACAACCGCTTCCTCCACGCTTTCATGCAAGAAAACCAGGCCTGGTTCTGTGTTCAGGACCTTGGGCGCCTGATGGGCAAACCCCTGAATGAACGGCTCACCCTGAAACTCGACGCAGACCAACGTCGCACCGTCTGGCTTCGCAAAGACGGCAAAACGGTCGAAACCCTGATGGTCAGCGAATCAGGCGTGTACGCCTTGCTGGTTCACCACTTCGTCCCGGAAAACCGCAATCTGCGTCAGTGGTTGAGCAACGAAGTCATACCCTCGCTGCGTGATGCGAAATCAGAGCCTGTGGAAAACCTGCCAAGTCTGAGTTCCTTGAATTGGGCCGGAGTTTCGGTGCCCTTGCTGCATTACCAACACCACGCCTGGATCAAGTGGCGAGACATGCCTGAACTGATGCAAGTGCAGCGACCCTTTCCAATCTCGGGCACTTGCCGTTGAAGGGATAAATCGAGCCGATCAAAAAGGGAAACTGTAGGAGCGAGCCTGCTCGCGATGGACTCAAAGACACCGCGTACATCCAGAACGGACGCGTCATCGTTAACGACCATCGCGAGCAGGCTCGCTCCTACATTACGGCTCCAGGTCCACTCAAAACCGCGAAACACTCCTCATCGCGTCCACCAGATACCTCATCGCAATCCTGTCGCTCTCCGACAGCTCCCGATAGCGTTCCACCAGTTTCATTTCCTCGCTGTTGAGCCGGCGTCTTCTTCGCCCCAGGGCCAGACACGGAAAGATTCCCAACATTTCGGTGATGCCTTGTACTTTCGACATGGACGATGTCCTTCTAAACGTCAAAGAAAACTGCAAAAAACCGCATCGCCCTACCCCTTTTCGGCAGCCGCATCGTGCCGACTGAACCGCACCGGTCTTTCGGGCTTAAACCGGTCATGTGCACAGAATAGAAATAATCCGGGCGCTGAAAAGCGGTTTTTAGAGTAATTAGTCGAAAAAAGCAGAAATGCCCTCTAAATCAGAAACCCCTGTCGGAATTGTTTCCCGACATGTCTTGTTTCATTGCAGAGCCAGCGCAGTGCCATCAATCAATTTTGCTCCGCATTCGAACGGTTTAAGCTGTCGGGCATCTGTTTATAAGTCCGTTGCGTTTGGCCGAAGGCATGTCCGAACCGATATTTCTGATCCAGCACGTGCCAGGAACGGCGCGGGATTGCTCACGACAGGTTGTATTTATGCACCGCAGGAACTTGCTCAAAGCCTCCATGGCCATCGCGGCCTACACCGGTTTGTCCGCCACGGGCCTGTTGGCCGCCAAGGCCTGGGCCGCCAGCGGTGGCACCGCTGATGGCGAGGCCACCGCGTTCGATTTCGAGGCGCTGAAGCTCCAGGCCAAACAGCTCGCCAGCAATCGCTACCAGGACACCAAGCAACAGTTGCCGCCGACCCTGGCGACCATGACCCCGCAGAACTTCAATGCGATTCGCTACGACGGCAATCATTCGTTGTGGAAAGAAAACAAGGGGCAGCTGGACGTGCAGTTCTTCCACGTCGGCATGGGGTTCAAGCAGCCGGTGCGCATGTACAGCGTCGATCCGAAAACCCGGATGGCCCGCGAGGTGCATTTCCGCCCGTCGCTGTTCAACTATGAAAACACCACGGTCGACACCGCACAGCTCAAGGGCGACCTGGGTTTCTCCGGCTTCAAGCTGTTCAAGGCCCCGGAACTGGACAAGCACGACGTCGTGTCCTTCCTCGGTGCCAGTTACTTCCGTGCGGTAGACGCCACCGGCCAGTATGGTTTGTCGGCCCGCGGCCTGGCGATCGACACCTACGCCAAGAAACGCGAAGAATTTCCCGACTTCACCAAGTTCTGGTTCGAGACACCGAACAAGGACAGCACCCGCTTCGTGGTCTACGCCCTGCTCGACTCGCCGAGCGCCACCGGTGCCTACCGCTTCGATATCGACTGCCAGGCCGAGCGCGTGGTGATGGAGGTCGATGCCCACGTCAACGCACGCACCGCCATCGACCAGTTGGGCATCGCGCCGATGACCAGCATGTTCAGTTGCGGCACCCACGAGCGCCGGATGTGCGACACCATTCACCCGCAAATCCACGACTCCGACCGCCTGGCCATGTGGCGCGGTAACGGCGAGTGGATCTGCCGCCCGCTGAACAACCCGGCCACCCTGCAATTCAATGCCTTCGCCGATACCGACCCGAAGGGCTTCGGCCTGGTGCAGACCGACCACGAGTTCGCCAGCTATCAGGACACCGTCGACTGGTACAGCCGTCGCCCGAGCCTGTGGGTAGAACCGACCACGGCGTGGGGCGAAGGCTCGGTCGACCTGCTGGAGATCCCGACAACCGGCGAGACCATGGACAACATCGTCGCCTTCTGGACGCCGAAGAAACCGGTGGCGGCCGGCGACTCGCTGAACTACGGCTACAAGCTGTACTGGAGCGCATTGCCGCCGGTCGGAACGCCGCTGGCACGGGTCAATGCGACCCGCTCCGGGATGGGCGGCTTCACTGAGGGCTGGGCGCCGGGCGAACACTATCCGCCAGTCTGGGCCCGTCGTTTTGCCGTGGACTTCACCGGCGGCGGCCTGGACCGCTTGCCTGAAGGCGCGGGCATCGAGCCGGTGGTCACTTGCTCGAACGGCGAGGTCAAGGATTTCAGCGTCCTCAAGCTCGATGACATCAAGGGCTACCGCATCCTGTTTGACTGGTACCCGACCAATGACAGCGTGGAACCCGTCGAACTGCGCCTGTTCATCCGCACCAACGACCGTACGCTGAGTGAGACCTGGTTGTACCAGTACTTCCCGCCGGCGCCGGACAAGCGCAAATACCCCTGATGGCCGGGTAGCACCCCGCCACCATTCGGTTTTCCGAACGCGACCTGACGGTCGGTTCGGTTAACCGGATCACTTCACTGAAATTTCAGCGCACAAAATATTATTTTTCCTTACAAATCAATGATGTAACTAATAATGACTGGTCTGGCACGAGTCATGCTCTACACTTCTTCGACGAATGTCCTTTGCGCCGACTCATCGTAGCGCTCAGGTGTTTTGCAGCACAAAAGGGCCGATGAACTGGCTCCATAAAAAAAACAATGTCGAGGAAAATTTGATGCGCATCGTTCCCCACATCCTGGGCGCAGCCATTGCTGCCGCTCTGATCAGCACGCCAGTTTTCGCCGCCGAACTCACCGGCACCCTGAAGAAGATCAAAGAGTCCGGTGTCATCACCCTGGGCCATCGCGACGCTTCCATTCCGTTCTCCTACATTGCAGACGCTACCGGCAAACCGGTCGGCTACTCCCACGACATCCAGCTGAAAGTCGTCGAAGCGCTGAAAAAAGACCTCGACATGCCGAACCTCCAGGTCAAGTACAACCTGGTGACTTCGCAAACCCGTATCCCTCTGGTGCAAAACGGCACCGTGGACCTCGAGTGCGGCTCCACCACCAACAACGTCGAGCGTCAGCAGCAAGTTGACTTCTCCGTTGGCATCTTCGAAATCGGTACTCGCCTGCTGTCCAAGGCCGACTCCAAGTACAAGGATTTCCCTGACCTGGCCGGCAAGAACGTCGTGACCACCGCTGGCACCACGTCCGAGCGCATCCTCAAGGCGATGAACGCCGACAAGCAGATGGGCATGAACGTCATCTCCGCCAAAGACCACGGCGAGTCCTTCCAGATGCTGGAAACCGGCCGCGCAGTGGCCTTCATGATGGACGACGCCCTGCTGGCCGGTGAAGCAGCCAAGGCCAAGAAGGCAAGTGACTGGGCCGTTACCGGCACTCCACAGTCCTACGAAATCTACGGCTGCATGGTGCGCAAAGGCGACGAGCCGTTCAAAAAGGCTGTGGATGACGCCATCAAGGCCACCTACGCATCGGGCGAGATCAACAAGATCTACGAAAAATGGTTCATGCAACCGATCCCGCCAAAAGGCCTGAACCTGAACTTCCCGATGAGCGACGAACTCAAGGCCCTGATCGCCAAACCGACTGATAAAGCGGCTGACGACAAGAAGTCCTGATTTCTGACTAACCTTATCTCCTGAGAGGGCCCTGGCCCTTTCAGGAGGTGGTCACTTCCTGCTGGCATTTTTTGGAAACACTCGAACCGGTGGCTGTCGAGCCGGGAGCGTGTGCCTGATCGTAAAGGTCGGGCGGGAACGGAGCTTCCCCCAAGCGGGCACTTGTACATCGATTGAACTGAGGGGAGACCCTAATGAATTACAACTGGGACTGGGGCGTGTTCTTCAAGTCCACCGGCGTGGGCAGCGAGACCTATTTCGACTGGTACGTGACCGGTCTGGCCTGGACCATCGGCATCGCCATCGCGGCCTGGATCATCGCCCTGACACTGGGCTCGATCCTGGGCGTCATGCGTACCGTGCCGAACCGCATCGTATCGGGCATCGCCACCTGCTACGTCGAACTCTTCCGTAACGTGCCGCTGCTGGTTCAGCTGTTCATCTGGTACTTCCTGGTACCCGACCTGCTGCCGGCCGACCTGCAAGAGTGGTACAAGCAGGATCTGAACCCGACCACCTCGGCCTTCCTCAGCGTCGTCGTGTGCCTGGGCCTGTTCACTACCGCCCGGGTTTGCGAACAGGTGCGCACCGGTATCCAGGCCCTGCCAAAAGGCCAGGAATCCGCGGCTCGCGCCATGGGTTTCAAGCTGCCGCAGATCTACTGGAACGTGCTGCTGCCCCAGGCCTACCGGATCATCATTCCGCCGCTTACCTCGGAATTCCTGAACGTCTTCAAGAACACCTCCGTGGCCTCGCTGATCGGTTTGATGGAGCTGCTCGCGCAGACCAAGCAGACCGCCGAGTTCTCCGCCAACCTGTTCGAAGCCTTCACCCTGGCAACGCTGATCTACTTCACCCTGAACATGAGCCTGATGTTGCTGATGCGCGTGGTCGAGAAGAAAGTCGCCGTACCGGGCCTGATTTCCGTAGGGGGTAAATGATGGAATTCGACTTCTCGGGCATCATCCCGTCCCTGCCGGGCCTGTGGAACGGCATGATCATGACCCTCAAGCTGATGGCCATGGGCGTGATCGGCGGCATCATCCTCGGCACCATCCTGGCGTTGATGCGTCTGTCCCACAACAAAGTGCTGTCGAACATCGCCGGCGCGTACGTCAACTATTTCCGCTCGATCCCATTGCTGCTGGTGATCACCTGGTTCTACCTGGCGGTACCGTTCGTGCTGCGCTGGATCACCGGCGAAGACACGCCGATCGGCGCGTTCGCTTCGTGCATCGTGGCCTTCATGATGTTCGAAGCGGCGTACTTCTGCGAAATCGTCCGCGCCGGTGTGCAGTCGATTCCCAAGGGCCAGATGGGTGCTGCCCAGGCACTGGGCATGTCTTACGGCCAGATGATGCGCCTGATCATCCTGCCGCAAGCGTTCCGCAAGATGACGCCGCTGTTGCTGCAACAGAGCATCATCCTGTTTCAGGACACCTCGCTGGTCTACGCCGTCGGCCTGGTGGACTTCCTCAATGCTTCGCGCGCCAGTGGCGACATCATTGGCCGCTCCAATGAGTTCCTGATTTTCGCGGGTCTCGTGTACTTCATCATCAGCTTTGCCGCCTC
The DNA here is from genome assembly GCF_019956175.1 of Pseudomonas sp. BF-R-30. Lineage (NCBI taxonomy): Bacteria > Pseudomonadati > Pseudomonadota > Gammaproteobacteria > Pseudomonadales > Pseudomonadaceae > Pseudomonas > Pseudomonas sp. BF-R-30. The sequence goes on from NZ_JAHBDE010000007.1 coordinate 56,839, forward strand.
GCAGCTGGTCAAGCGTCTGCAAAAAAGGTTCGCCGTATGATCTCTATCAAAAGCATCAACAAGTGGTATGGGGACTTCCAGGTACTGACTGATTGCAGCACCGAGGTCAAAAAAGGCGAAGTGATCGTGGTGTGCGGGCCATCCGGTTCCGGCAAGTCGACCCTGATCAAGTGCGTCAACGCCCTGGAACCGTTCCAGAAAGGCGACATCGTGGTCGACGGCACCTCCATCGCCGACCCGAAGACCAACCTGCCGAAACTGCGCTCGCGCGTGGGCATGGTGTTCCAGCATTTCGAGCTGTTCCCGCACCTGACCATCACCGAAAACCTGACCATCGCGCAGATCAAGGTGTTGGGCCGCAGCAAGGAAGAGGCCACCAAGAAAGGCCTGCAACTGCTCGAGCGCGTCGGTCTCTCGGCCCACGCCCACAAGCATCCTGGCCAACTGTCCGGCGGTCAGCAGCAGCGTGTGGCGATTGCCCGTGCGCTGGCGATGGACCCGATCGTCATGCTGTTCGACGAACCGACCTCGGCGCTCGACCCGGAAATGGTCAACGAAGTGCTCGACGTGATGGTACAACTGGCCCACGAAGGCATGACCATGATGTGCGTGACCCACGAAATGGGCTTCGCCCGTAAAGTGGCCGACCGCGTGATTTTCATGGACCAGGGCAAGATCATCGAAGACTGCAAGAAAGAAGAGTTCTTCGGTGACATCAATGCCCGCGCGGAGCGTACGCAGCACTTCCTCAACAAGATTCTGCAGCACTAAGAAAAACACCGCTCCCACACTGGTTCAGTGGTGATCTTGAGATTTGCGTTGTGGTTGACCCAAGGCATCTGTGATGAAATGCGACCCCACTCTTTATCGCGCCACGTCGCCATCACTCGCCGTGAAACCCCGTCTGGTTCGTCATTTGTTCCTGCCGCCACTGATCATCGCCATGATGATCGGCCTGGGCTATATCGGCTTCTGGATCAGTGAGCACTACGGCATCCGCAGCCTCAGCGAAAACGGCCAGCGCCAGCTGGAACTGCACGCGCGCGCCGTCGAAAGCGAAATCAGCAAATACACCTACCTGCCCAGCCTGCTGGAACTCGAAACCAGCGTTTCGCAGTTGCTGGCCGACCCGAACCCGGAACACCGACAGACGGTCAACGATTACCTCGAAGGCCTGAACCGGCGCAGCCGCAGTCGGGCCATCTACGTGATGGACACCACCGGTCGCGTCATGGCCACCAGCAACTGGCGCGATGTCGACAGTTACCTGGGTGAAGACCTGTCCTTTCGCGCCTATTTCCAGAACGCCGTGCGCGGTCAGCCGGGGCGTTTCTATGGCATCGGCAGCACCAACGGCGAACCCGGTTACTACCTGGCCCATGGCCTGGAAGAACACGGCAAGATCATCGGCGTAGCCGTGGTCAAGGTTCGCCTGGAAGCCATGGAAGAACGCTGGCAACGGGCCCGCCTGGAAGCCTTCGTCAGCGACGAAAACGGCATCATCATTCTTTCCAGCGATCCGGCGCGGCGCTTGAAATCGGTGGTGCCGCTGAGCGAAGAAACCAAGGAAAAACTCGCCCGCAGCCTGCAGTACTACTGGTTCCCGCTCAATGAACTGCAACCGCTGGCCCGGGAAACCCTGTCCGAAGGCGTGGAAAAACTCACGTTCCCGGCCAACAGCGAACTGGTGTCCGACGATGAAAACATCAGCTATCTGGCGCAAACCCGGCCCTTGAGCGATACGCCGTGGAATTTCACCCTGCTCACGCCACTCCAGGACTTGCGCCGCGAAGCGATCAACCAGGGGATCCTGGTGGCCGTGGCGTTTGCCCTCCTGGCGTTCCTTTTGATCGCCTGGAACGAGCGGCGCAAGGTGATTGCCACCCGCCTCGCAGCCCGGGAAGCCTTGCAGGAAGCCAACAATCAGCTGGAGCGTCGGATTACCGAACGCACCACCGACCTGCGCGCCAGCAACGAACGGCTCAAGGGCCAGATCCGCGAACGCCGGCTCGCCGAAGAGACTTTGCGCCGCGCCCAGGATGAATTGGTGCAGGCCGGAAAGCTCGCGGCCATCGGCCAGATGTCCACCAGCATCGCCCACGAACTGAACCAGCCGCTGGCGGCGCTGCGCACCTTGTCCGGCAATACCGTGCGCTTCCTCGAACGCGGCCAGCTCGACGTGGCCAGCACCAACCTCAAGACCATCAACGAACTGATCGACCGCATGGGCCGGATCACCGCGAGCCTGCGCTCGTTCGCCCGGCGCGGAGACGACAAAGGCCAGGCCTGCCTCGGCAAAGCGGTGGACGCGGCCCTGCAATTGCTAGGCGCCCGGGTGGAAAATATTCAGCTGCAATTACACCGCGACTTCACCGATGTGCAGGTGCAGATCGACCAGACCCGCCTGGAGCAGATTCTGGTCAACCTGATCGGCAACGCCCTCGACGCCATGCAAGCGCAGCCGCAACCCGAGCTGTGGCTCGAAGGCGAAGCGTTCGATGGCAAATACCGCCTGCGGGTGCGTGACAACGGCCACGGCATCGACGCCGAAGCGCGCAAGCACCTGTTCGAACCGTTTTTCACCACCAAACCCGGCGAACAGGGCCTGGGCCTGGGCCTGACCCTTTCCGCCAGCCTCGCCGCCGCCACCGGCGGTCACCTGGGTGTCGAGCACCCGGCCAGCGGTGGCACTGCATTCGTCCTCAGTTTACCGTTGGTAAGCCCCACTCCCGCCGAGCCAATATGAACAACGACCTTAGTGTATTGATCGTCGAAGACGACCCCCATGTGCTGCTCGGCTGCCAACAGGCGCTGACCCTGGAAGACATTCCCTGCATTGGCGTGGGCAGCGCCGAAGAGGCCCTGGAGCGGGTCGGCGACAACTTCGCCGGCATCGTCGTCAGCGACATTCGCCTGCCGGGCATCGATGGCCTGGAACTGCTGACACGACTCAAGGAGCGCGACCGCAGCCTGCCGGTGGTGCTGATCACCGGGCACGGCGACATATCCATGGCCGTCGGCGCGATGCAGAAAGGCGCCTACGACTTCATGGAAAAGCCGTTTTCCCCGGAGCGCCTGGTGGACGTGGCCCGCCGCGCACTGGAGCAACGCAGCCTGGCGCGGGAAGTCTCCTCGTTACGTCGGCAACTGGCCGAGCGCGATTCCCTCGAAGGGCGGATCATCGGCCGTTCGCCAGCCATGCAGAACTTGCGCGAATTGATCGCCAACGTCGCCGACACCTCGGCCAACGTGCTGATCGAGGGCGAAACCGGCACTGGCAAAGAACTGGTCGCTCGTTGCCTGCATGATTTCAGTCGGCGCCACACCAAACAGTTCGTCGCACTGAACTGCGGCGGCCTGCCGGAAAACCTGTTCGAAAGCGAAATTTTCGGCCACGAGGCCAACGCCTTTACCGGCGCGGGCAAACGGCGGATCGGCAAGATCGAACACGCCGACGGCGGCACGCTGTTCCTCGACGAAGTGGAAAGCATGCCCCTGCCCTTGCAGATCAAACTGCTGCGGGTATTACAGGAGCGCACCCTCGAACGCCTCGGTTCTAACCAGAGCGTTGCGGTGGATTGCCGCGTCATCGCTGCGACCAAATCCGACCTCGTCGAGTCGAGCAAGGCCGGCGAGTTCCGCAGCGACCTGTATTACCGCCTCAACGTGGTGACCCTGGAACTGCCGCCGCTGCGCGAGCGCCGCGAAGACATCCTGCAACTGTTCGAACACTTTTTGCAGCAGTCGTCCCTACGCTTCGACCGCACGGTGCCGGAGCTGGACAACCAGACCGTTTCGAACCTGATGAGCCACGATTGGCCGGGTAACGTGCGTGAACTGCGCAACGTTGCCGAGCGCTTTGCCCTGGGCCTGCCGGCGTTCAAGAAAACCGGTGCCGGTGGCGGCAATCAGGGCCTGGCCTTTGCCGAAGCGGTGGAAGCGTTCGAGCGCAATCTGCTCAGCGACGCCTTGCAACGCAGCGGCGGCAACCTGACCCAGGCCAGCCAGGAACTGGGCATGGCCAAGACCACTCTGTTCGACAAAGTGAAAAAGTACGGCCTGAGCCATTAAGCGAGACCTGCCGCCCGAAACTGGCGTGGTTACGCTTTCACGGCTGAATGCATTCCCCTGTGGGAGCGGGCTTGCTCGCGAAGAGGGCATATCAGTTGGCATTTAAGTTGACTGACACACCGCTTTCGCGAGCAAGCCCGCTCCCACATAGGATCGGGGGGGTTACAGGAGGTTGTGATCGACCACAGGCTCGATTTGCGCCCAATGTGAAGTGTCTTCTCGGTGCTCGCGCAAGTACGGCAACACCGCCGCCAGCAACGGCGCCTTGAACGCCTCCTGGAAACGATGGGCCAGGCCCGGAATCAGGATCAACTGACTGCCGCGCAGATGCGCCGCCAGATGCACCCCGTGCATCACCGGCAACAGCGGGTCGGCGGTACCATGCACCACCAGCGCCGGCACCCGCAACTGATTGAGCAGGGTTACCCGGCTCGGCTCGGCGAGAATGGCCACGATCTGGCGTTTCACCCCCTCGGGATTGAACGCCCGGTCATAGGACTGCGCCGCCTGATGCAGCAACGCCTGGCGATCGTCGGTCACTATCGGGCTGCCCAGCGCCGCCAGCAAGTCGGCCTGTTGCTCCAGGGCCACTTCGCGGTTCGGTGCGCCGCGCCTCGCCAACAACTGCACCAGCGCCGCACTCGGTGCCGGTAAGCCTTCGGCGCCGGAGGTGGTCATGATCAGGGTCAGACTCTCGACCCGTTGCGGTGCCATGGCAGCCATGTGCTGGGCAATCATGCCGCCCATGCTGGCGCCCAACACGTGGAATTGATCGATGTGCAAGGCGTCCATCAAGCCCAGGCCATCGTCGGCCATGTCGGTCAGCGAGTACGGTGACGACACCGGCAATCCGAGTTTGTAGCGCAGCACTTCGAAGGTCAGGTTGGCGTCGGCCGGTGCTTGCCGCCAGGTCGACAGGCCGACATCGCGATTGTCATAGCGGATCACCCGGAACCCCTGCTGGCACAGGGCGACAACCACCTCGTCCGGCCAGTGAATCAATTGCCCGCCCAGCCCCATCACCAGCAGCAATGCCGGATCCGACGCACGGCCAATGCTCTGGTACGCCAGGCTTACCTGGGCCAGATCCACCCGTTCGGTCGGAACATTGACATCACAACGCGAAGCCGCCAGGGACGGCAGGCCGAATAAAAAGGCGGCCAAAAAAACAAATCTTGATAAGAAAACACGCATGAAGAAACACCAAAACGCAGAACCCCAGTAGAGCGCGAGTCTGATGAAGTTTGTTCAAGCGCGCTGCCACAGTTACGTGACAGTTTGATGAAGAGTGCCGGACGGTCGTCAGACCAGACAGCGGCACGCGATAACTATGTACCACCATGCCTCTTCTCGAACGAACTTTAATGGCCCCGATTTTTTCACCCATCGGAGTCCTTCTTCATGCACGAATCACCTGCCGCACCGCTGGCCGACTTCGGCCACGTCTCCTCATTGGCCCGAGACACGGATGAAAACCTGTACCTGAGCGCCTCGGCGCGCTGGAACGACTGCCGCGATCAATGGCTGGCCCTCATGGCGCAGAACCCGCAAGTTCCCTTGACCACGAACTGGTGGCAGGCACGCGCACGCGGTACCGACGTTTCACGCAAGGCACAGGCCATCCGCTTGTATCGCCAACATTTCGAAGCGTCGTGCCAATTGGCATTTGCCCAGGGCACCTTGAATGCCGAACAGTTCAATGTGCTGCTGGATCTCGTCAACCCGGCAGCGCAGACAACCTCCCCCGAGATCCTGGTTTACGTCGAGACCCTGTCGCTCGGGGGCAACAGCAGTCTGACTGACGAACTGCCGGGTGCCCTGGTCATTACCCGCAACACCGACCAACCGGTCACCCAGTTGCTGTATCTGCCGTCTCGGCAAGCGCCCTGGATGACCTTTGAAAATCGCAACAGTCTGGAACGCTGGTTAACCCAGCAGCAACCTGAACCCGAGGGCAGCCGCGTCACGGTCGATTACACCGTATTGGACACCCCGCAGCTGACGAAAAGTGCCGAGTCCCTGTTGGCGGGACTGGCCACAGCCCCTGCCGAGCGGCAACGCAACGACCGTGTTTTTGCCTCGCCCACCGACCTGCCCCTGCCGGATTCAAGCAACGACATCGCCCCGTTCGGGCAACTGAGCCCCGACGTTCCCTTCAGCCTGCGCCACAGCGCTTTAGTGCAACAGCAAACGGCACTGCAAAACTTTCTGGGGCTGGACTTTGCAGGCACCACCGACGACCCGCGCATGCAGAGGCTGCAACAGCAATTCGACGCTCTGCGCGCCGCCGAACAGGCCAGCAGCGAGGCCGCAAGTGCCCTGTTAAGCGCCGACGAGGCACCGCAACTGCTGGAACTGCGCCACTCGTCGGGCACACATTACAAGGCCCTGTACCAGGCGCGCCTGAGTGGCCTGCGTGCCGAAGCCGATCTGCAATTGAGCCTGAATCAGATCAGCAGCGATGAATATCAGTGGCTGACGGCCGTGCTCGACGCGCCCGAAAAACCTCGACCGGCCGATGTGGTGGTCGCCCGACTGGTGTTGACCGCGACTGACAGCGAAGACGACGCCCTCCGTACGCAGACCCAGGAGCTCGACGGTGTACTGCTGTATGCCCGGCCATCGGCATTGCTGCCGTCCGCCAGCGACAGCGTGTTGCTCTACTGGCCCGGACATTTCGGCGGCCTGCAACGGTTCGCCTCCCGCCAGGCACTGGAGCAGAAGATGTTCAGGCAGCCGGCCAACGACGACACGCAAGCGCTGCAACTTTTGCCGTTGGCCGGCAACCCGATCGAGTACACCCTGCAAACCCAGCTTCACAGTTGTGAACAGCATGCGACGCGGCTGATGACCGCCAACCCCGTGCCCTCCCATGCCGGCCAGCGGGCGGCGGAACTGGAAAAACTGCGTGAACAGACGCTCGCCCGCCTGACCGTCCCCACTGTCTCCGCGCGGGAGCTGGCCTTCGCACACATCGTCGAGCAAAACCGCGGCGCCACGCTGGCAACACACTTGCCGTCGTCCCTCAGCGCACTGTCCGCGGCCGAACGCGATCGGCTCAAGGCGTTGTTCACCGCCTACATCGCGGCGATGAAGCGCTCCCATCGACTGCTTGAACGGGAACTGCCACTGCGCGAGTCATTCAGCAAAAAGGCTATCGACGCCCGCCTGCGCAAAGACTTCGCCCTGACGCAAAACGTTGAGGTGTTGCTGGACATCCCCGACACCACCACGTGGCGCAAGGTACTTATCGAGGGCGCTGCGCCGGGAACACCGCAAAAGAATGTACTGACTGGCAGCCAGCAGCGCAGCCTGTTGTCCCTCGCCGAACTGGCGCAAGGCAATATCGATCAGTCGATGTGGTATCGGGTGTCGCTGATGCAGGTCGAGATCAGCGGCGCCGACGAGGGGCAACGGCAGAAGCTGAAAACCGGCATCACCCAGGACTATTTGCGCAACATGGTCACCGAGCTGGATCTGGCCGGGAAATACGAAAGGCTGATTCGCGAGACCTTCCTTGGCGCCCCTGGCGCCTCGGCCTTCAGCAATGAATTTCGTCGTGAATGCCTGAGCGAACCGTGGCGGCTGATGCTCCAGTTGCAAGGCGAATTCGCCGTGCTGGCCAAGGACATCGACGTCGCCGGCCAACGCGTGCTGCAGATCGCCATCGACGCCAACAGTCGTGAAGCCTTTGCGGTCGACGGCAAGCGCATCGTGTTGTTGCCCGCGCACCTGACCGTTGGCGGTACGGACACGCCGGGCGAGGGGCCGAGCACCCTGGCCGGGGTGACTTTTATCGTCGAGCAGATCAGCGGCCTGACCCTGCTCTATCGGCCTGACTGCCCCGATGGGGTGTTTGTGCGTCAGTTCGACAGCCTTGAACAGGCGCGGACGTTCCTCTTCAACCAATGCCTGAACAGCACGATGGTCAACTATTTGGCCGGTCGCGCCCTGACCGGGGAATTTGCCTCGCACGTCAGCCGGATCAACCAGGCCCGGGTGAAAAACTTCGATGCCCTGATCGGCGTCGGCACCGCCTGGCCAGCCAGTACATCCCTGGCAGCGCATCTGCTCAATGTGCACATGGGCCGTTTGCTGGAGGCGCATCGGTCGACATCGCGCTCCAACGATGCCTTGTATCTGGAGCACGTCGCGCTGCGCTCCGGGGCCATGTTCAACTACTTGAAAATGGCGCTGGGCGTCGTGCCTTTCATCGGTACCGCCATTGCCCTGTACGACGCCTGGAACAGCGCCAATCAGGCAGCGGCGGCCTTCCTGCGCGGTGATGTCGGCCATGGCCTGGCCGAGGTGGAAGCCGTGTTGCTGTCGTTGATCGACGCAGCCATGGATGTGCTGCCCGTTGCTGGCGCCGCTTCCAGCGCCGCGCGCGCCGCCACTCGCGGGCGACAATTGCGCGCCCTGACCAGACAACCGGGCGCCTTGCAGGTCTCGACCCCGCAGCAGGTCCGACGCACCCTCGAACGCTTCAGGGGCTATGAGTACGAACACGAGATTTCCTTCGCCGGCCTGCAACCGGGCACCGAAGGGATTTATCGCAACGTTTATCGCCACGCCGACGGCGACTTCATGGTCCGCCAGGGTCGTATCTATCGCATCGAATTGACCGACAACCCACCGCAGTGGCGCTTGAGTGCTACCAGCAGCCGAACCTACAAACAACCCATCGCCCTGGATGAAAGCGGCCACTGGAACACCCATTACGCGGTGTACGGCACCGTGACGGCAGGCGGCGGTGCCGGTGGCGGCGCGGTGCTCGGTCATCTGGCTGACGGCCTCGACCCGCTCTGGCCCGCCGCCATTCGCCGTTGGCTGCCGCGCTGGTGGACGGACCGGGCATTGCGACGCCAGTTGACGTTGACCAACACCGCCGACGCCTATACCCGGCGACTCGGGACCCAGACTCGCAGTTCCAACACTGTGCTGGAACATTACTTCAGCCTTGACCGGGAGCAGCGCCAACCGCTTCGAGCCAATGCCGACATTCTTTGCGTGAACGACCTCGAGCTGGCGCAGGCCCAGTACCTGAACCTTGAAGAACTGATGCTGATCAGCCACGGCCGCAGACGCATGCTGGTCGAAGATGCTCAAAGCCGCTGCGCCTGGGTCATCGTCGACCGAGTGGTGCGGCGAATCAGTTTGGTCAAGGAGCGCCTGGTGGAACAGCTCAACCGCATCGATCAGATGATTGCCCGTTCGGAGGCAACGCCGTTCAGCAATACCGACGCACACATTCAACTGATGGCGCAACGCAAGGAATTGCGAATCGAGTTTCTCAAGGACTTGGACCGGCTTCATACACAGGTTGCAGAAGCCAATCGATGGAACGGGCGGATCACCAACCGCATGCAAAAATCAAAGATGGCCGCGGATATGGCCATGCTTAACGAAAAATTCAGCGATGCCAATTACTACTACCTGAAAACGGCGAATGAGCTGGAGATCATCACTCACTACACCGCTGTCTCCGACCAGTCCTGGGTCTACTTTCACGTACAGTTGAAACAGGCCCGCAACAAGGTCGGACGAGCGCTGCTGACCCAACATCAATTGCCTGAAGTACAGGCCACGTTTACCCAGCGAAACAAAGTGCTCGAAGATTGCCTGGCGACCTACGCCGAATTTCGTCGCAATCTCGGGGCCTGGGTGCTGGGCTATCCGCAGCATCTGGATCTGGAGCAGGTCACGGCGTTTCTCGACAATCTGGCAGAAGTCGAAGCGGCGGCTCGCCATGCCATCAAGACACGCCCATCCAACAGTGCAAAAGCGGGAAATGCGTCAAAGCAGCTGTTCGAGACGGAAGACAATCAGTTGCTCATCGGCATCGCCAGCACGGATACCGCAACCCGCCAACAGCGCTTCACCGTCGAGGGTGCAAATGGGTTCAGGGAAACCTGGCTACCCCGTTCCTCCAGCGGCAAATATCATCTCAGTGAGCCCGTGGCGGCAGCGCCAACGGAACTTGTGACCGATATCACGCCATTGCTGGTGGAGGCCAGAAAAAGGCTCGGCACCGTAGATGTTTACAAAAGCAAAGTCGAAGGCTACGCCCGTCAGGACATGTTGCCGGTCGATCTGGAACACATGATGATCAGTGAAGCTGCGGAACTGAACATGCGAGCCCGGGCCATCGAACGCCTGTCGCCCACGGAGACGGTCGCGCTGCAATTGCGCAATCGCGCGAATGACTTGACCCGTGCCGGCCGCACGTTGCGTATTGAGCAGACCCTGAACAGCAAAACCCCCACCGAGGGCTATCTGGACTATCTGCTTGAACAACGCGTGGTGGACATCCGCAAGGAGGGCGGCCTGCGCGACCTGGGCAAACGCACGGATGGACGCAGGGATTTCCTCCAGGAGTACGAGGTGCGCGACCTGCGTAGCGAACCCGCGCAAACCCTGTGGTACGCACACTTCCACTACACCTCGGCCAAGCCCCAGTTCAGCGACTTCGTCAAAGGCCATCTGAAACTGCCGGAACAACGCAACCTGGGCCTGCAATGGCAGAAGGACGTGGCCGCCAGTGGCGGTACGGTCGAGGCGATCTGGCGCGGAGAAATCGGCAAAACGCTGGGCAACAAACACTTTTCCTCGCTGTAAAGCAACAACGGCGGAGCACGCCATGTGCTCCGCCGTGCTTGTGGTCGACAGCGGCATCAACATGAGACAAACTCAACCTTTTCGATTTATCGACAAGTTTTCCTCATGGAGCCTCCGGTGCTTGAAATCCGTCACCTCAAGACCCTGCACGCCTTGCGCGAAGCCGACAGCCTGGTGGATGCGGCCGATCGCCTGCACCTGACCCAGTCAGCCCTGTCCCACCAGTTCAAGGAGCTGGAGGAGCGCATGGGCATGCCGCTGTTCGTGCGCAAGACCAAACCGGTGCGCTTCACCAGCGCCGGTTTGCGCCTGCTGCAACTGGCCGACGCTACCCTGCCGCTGCTGCGCGCCGCCGAGCGCGACATCAGTCGCCTGGCCGGTGGCACCGCCGGTCGTCTGCACATGGCGATCGAGTGCCACAGTTGCTTCCAGTGGCTGATGCCGACCATCGACCAGTTCCGCGACGCCTGGCCGGAAGTCGAACTGGACCTGGCCTCGGGGTTTTCCTTCGCCCCGCTGCCAGCCCTGGCCCGTGGCGACCTGGACCTGGTGGTGACCTCCGATCCGGTGGACCTGGCCGGGATCACCTATGTACCCCTGTTCACTTATGAAGCGATGCTCGCGGTGGCCAACCAGCACCGCCTGGCCAGCAAGGCTTATATCGTCCCCGAAGACCTGCTCCCGGAAACCTTGATCACCTACCCGGTGGAACGGGACCGGCTGGACATCTTCACCCGCTTCCTCGAACCCGCCGACATCGAACCGGCCCAGGTCCGCACCTCGGAACTGACAGTGATGATGATGCAACTGGTGGCCAGCGGTCGCGGCGTATGCGGCATGCCCCATTGGGCACTGCATGAATACAGCTCGCGAGGCTATGTGAAAGCCAAGCGGCTGGGTGAGAAAGGCTTGTTCGCCACGCTGTATGCGGCGATCCGCGCCGACATGCTCGATGCGCCGTACATGCGCGACTTCTTGCTGACGGCCAAGGACACGTCGTTTTCGACGCTGGATGGGGTCAGCGCCGTTCGCTAGAACACCAACCCCCTGTAGGAGCGAGCTCGCTCGCGATGGTCGTCAACGATAACGCTGGAAACCGGGCACCCCGTGTCGCTCTCAGGTTTATCGCGAGCGAGCTCGCTCCTACAGGGGATCTATGTGATGGTTAGATCTCACGCCACATGTGAATCTTGTCGAAGTAATCCTCGCCCACCCGCACGGCCATCGGCTCCAGGCCAAACTGGATGAAGCCGCAGCGCTGGTAGAGGTTGAACGCGGCATCGTTGCCGGCGGTGACGGTCAACTGGATCAGGCGCAAACCCGCATGGTTCTGCGCCTGGGCCAATGCCGCCTGAACCAGTTGATAGCCGAGCCCACGCTGGCGGACCTTGGCGGTCACGTACATGCCAAACAGTGTCACCTTGTGCCGGGCCTTTTCCCGAGGCTCGAACGCGAGGCCGACAATGCCGGCCAACCGGCCCTCTTCGAACGCCCCGAGCACCACGTCCAGCTTGCCGGTCAGGCGCGACTCCCACCAACTCAGCGGCATCGCCGCCCGCTCACGCACGCTCGAGGTAAAGGCCTGCGGGTGCAGGTCGTAGGCTTCGAGCATCAGCGCCCGGTAGTCCAGGGCATGGCTGGCATCAAGTCGTTCGATCCACATCCTCAGGCCATCCGTTTTTGCTCAAGCATCAGCCGCAGCGCCAGCCCCGACAATACAAAGCCCATGAAGTAGCGCTGCATCGCCAGCCAGGTCGGATTGTTGACGAACCACGAGGCGATGCCCGCGGCAAACATGGCGATCAGCAGGTTGACGCAGAAACTGACGCTGATCTGGGTCAGGCCGAGGATGATGCTCTGGGTGAACACCGAACCGTGCTCCGGCGTGATGAATTGCGGAAACACCGACAGATAGAACACCGCGATTTTCGGGTTCAGGGCGCTGGTCAGAAAGCCCATGGTGATCAGTTTGCGTGAAGAGTCCGGGGGCAACTGCTGTGCCTCGAACGGCGAGCGCGCACCGGGTTTGACCGCCTGCCAGGCCAGCCACAACAGGTACAGCGCACCGGCCCACTTCAACACCTCATAAGCCATCGGCACCGCCAGGAACACTGCAGTCAAACCCGCGGCGGCGGCAAACAGGTGCACGAAGAATCCGGCGACCACCCCAAGCAGCGAGATCACCCCGGCCTTGCGCCCCTGGCAGATCGAACGGGAGATCAGGTAGATCATGTTCGGCCCCGGTGTCACTACCATCAGCAACGCGGCAGCAGCAAAAATCAGCAGGTCTTGAAGCGGGATCATGGGCGAGGTCCTTTGCGTAATGATCAGGCGATCGCGGTCAGCGATGCTCGATAAAACGGCAGAATCAGGTCCCGTGTCAATGGCGCCAGGCTGACATCGCCATCGGTGGCCGGGTCGATCCAGAGCACCTCTTCGATCTCCGCCGCCGGGGTGACGTCGCCATGAATATTCAGTTGAAAGAGCTCGGCGTGTACGACAAACCCCGGTTCGTTGGCGGCCGGTGCCGAGAAGTGACCCAGGTAAACGGCCTGCGCCGGGTCGATGTCCAGACCCAGCTCTTCTTCCAGCTCCCGGGCCAGGGCGTGGACCGGCAATTCATGGGGCTCGATCTTGCCACCCGGCTGCATGAACGCCGTGGTGCCGCGCTTGCGCACCAGCAACGTGCGGCCGTCCGGGCCGATCAACAGGGCGGCGGCGATGCGGATGACCCTGGAATGATTGAGTGAAACATTTATCGAAGAAGACATCGCTGACCACAGGTCCATGTTGAGGGATGCACAGAATCCCATGCCTTCAAAACTCGGCCAAGAGTGAATCCAGAACTCTCCGCCAAAAAGCCCGGAAATTTCCCACGAGCGCCTTTGGTAGCGTGCTCTGCCGACCTTCACCGGTCAATCGCCCTGCGCCGCCACTGGAACGACTCGCATGTCTGACATCTCAACGCTGAAAGAAAAAATCAACACCAAGACGTTTCCTCTTCTTCTGCTGGGAACCTTGTCTGCCGGGCTCTATACAAATGTCTGGATGTACAAAACCATCACGGCACTTGAGGAGGTCACTCACATCAAGACAATGAGTCCGGCTTTATTTGCCTTCTACCTGATCATCATTGGTTCTATCGGAACTCTAGTCTCGGTACCTCACTACTATGCATTCGCCCTTATAGGTGTTCTGTTCGTACTGTATTTACTGCTGACCCTGCTCTGGTGTTTCCGTGTACGAAGGGTGTTAAGGGCATATGCCTTGGCTGAACACAACTTCGAACTGCGCATGAATCTGGTCTATACCGGACTTTTCACCTTCTATTACATCAACTACTGCATCAATGCCCTTCCCCGTGACAAGCAAAAACACGAGGAAAAAACCGGCTAATACAACAAGCCACTCATGCTTGAGACAAAAAAGGCGAACATCCTTGAGGATGTTCGCCTTTTTTGCAGTGTGACCAGCTCATAAGCTGTTCGCTTGCACCGCTTCCTGGAAATCCATCTTCGCTGGCTGCCAACGGAAACCACCGGTCAACCCTGCCAGCTACACCACACCCATCTGTAAGCCGTGTCGTTGTCACGGCCGGCCAATTGGGCGAGTTCGACCTTCATGGGTATTCCTTGTTATGCGCCGGGCGGCAGAAAGATTGCCCGGTCGGTGTCTGTGCGCCAGTATGCGCAGCAAGCAACCGGGCGGGGAATTACGCCGCCGAGGTAATACGATAGGGGTAGATGCATGACACTCTCGTTGGACGACATCGCCTGGCACCGCTCGGTGGGGCAACTGATCGACGCCCTGGACAAGCCCAATTTCTGGACCCAGCTTGTACGCCTGCTGGACCAGTACGTGCCCTTCGACAGCTGGGTGGCGCTGCTTTTCAGTGCCGATCAGCGCCCCCAGGTGTTCGCCGAATGCCCCGGCGAAGACGGCAGCCCTGACCAGTTGTTCCAGGATTACCTGCGCGGCCTGTACCTGCTCGACCCCTTCTACATCGCCTGTCGCGAGCAATCGCGCACCGGGCTGTATCGCCTGTCGGAAGTGGCCCCGGAGCACTTTGAGCTGACTGAGTATTACCAGCGCTACTTTCGTCTGAATGTGGTGGCCGACGAAATCCAGTTCAATTGCCAGCTCGAAGGCGACCGCACGCTGTGCCTGTCCCTGGGCAGCACCCAGCGTTTCAGCGGCCAGCAGATCGCCTTGCTGTCGTTGATCCAGCCGTGGGTGCTCGGCCTGTTGCGCCAGCGTCTACCCTATGAAATCAACGAAGTCGTGGCCCTGTCCCCCTCACCGCCGCAAGCTGATTGGCGGGTACAACTGGAAGCCTCGGTGCAGCAACTCAAAGGCGCGCAGTTGACGGCCCGGGAGCTGGATGTCGGGCGATTGATGCTCAGCGGTTGCTCCAGTAAAGAAATCGCCCGCAAGCTGGAAATCTCGGTCGAAACCGTGAAAGTCCACAAGAAACATATGTACAGCAAGCTGGGGATCAAATCCCAGTCCGAGCTGTTTTCGATTTTTCTCCAGGCACAAAATGCCTGAATGCCCTGTGGAACGCTCTGCTTCTCTGTGGGAGCGGGCTTGCTCGCGAAAGCGGTATTTCATTCAGCATTCATGTTGGCTGACACACCGCTTTCGCGAGCAAGCCCGCTCCCACATTGATCTGTGCATAGCCAAATTCATTGAGTCCGAACCCAAGGAAACCGTATGAGCCTGTCACTCCTGAGCCGCTACGCCTTCTTTGCCGTCTGCGTGATCTTCACCCTCGCCAGCCTGCCGTTTCTTGAATACGACTGGCTCTGGCCAATTACCGCTGTCACTGCCGTCCTCAGCCTGATCGGCCTGTTCGACTTGCTGCAAAGTCCGCACGCAGTGCGCCGCAATTACCCGATCCTGGGCAATATCCGCTACCTGGTCGAAGGCATCCGCCCGGAAATCCGCCAGTACCTGCTCGAATCCGACAGCGACGCCCTGCCCTTCTCCCGGGCCCAGCGCTCGCTGGTCTACTCCCGGGCCAAGAATGAAACCGCCGACAAACCCTTCGGCACGCTGATTGATGTGTATCAGTCGGGTTTCGAATTCATCGGCCACTCCATGCGCCCCGCGCCCTTGAGCGACCCGAGCAGTTTCCGGGTGACGGTCGGCGGCCCGCAATGCACCCAGCCGTATTCGGCGTCGGTATTCAACATCTCGGCCATGAGTTTCGGCTCCCTCAGCGCCAACGCCATCCGTGCCTTGAACCAGGGTGCCAAGCTCGGCAATTTCGCCCATGACACCGGCGAAGGCAGCATCAGCCCCTATCACCGGGAAAACGGCGGCGACCTGACCTGGGAACTGGGCAGCGGTTACTTCGGCTGCCGCACCAGCGACGGCCGCTTCGACCCGGAACGCTTCGCGGCGCAAGCCCGGACGCCACAGGTACGGATGATCGAAATCAAGATGAGCCAGGGCGCCAAGCCCGGCCACGGCGGCATCCTGCCCAAACACAAGGTCACCAAAGAAATCGCCGAAACCCGCGGTATCCTGATGGGCGAGGACTGCGTGTCACCGTCGCGCCACACCGCGTTTTCCACGCCGATCGAAATGATGCATTTCATTGCGCAACTGCGTGAGTTATCCGGCGGGAAACCGGTGGGTTTCAAGTTCTGCCTTGGCCATCCGTGGGAGTTCATGGGCATCGCCAAGGCCATGCTGGAAACCGGCATCCTCCCGGACTTCATCGTGGTGGACGGCAAGGAAGGCGGCACTGGCGCCGCGCCCGTGGAGTTCACCGACCACATCGGCGTGCCGATGCGCGAGGGCCTGTTGTTCGTGCACAACACCCTCGTTGGGCTGAACCTGCGGGACAAGATCAAACTCGGCGCCAGCGGCAAGATCGTCAGCGCCTTCGACATCGCCAGTGTGCTGGCCATCGGCGCCGACTGGGCCAACTCGGCGCGCGGCTTCATGTTCGCCATCGGCTGCATCCAGTCGCAGAGCTGCCACACCAACAAATGCCCGACTGGCGTCGCCACCCAGGACACCCTGCGCCAGCGCGCGCTGGTGGTACCGGACAAAGCCCAACGCGTGTTCAACTTCCACCGCAACACCCTCAAGGCCCTGGCGGAAATGCTCGCCGCCGCCGGCCTCGAACATCCATCGCAGTTGTCCGCCAAGCATCTGGTGCGACGTATGTCGGCAACCGAGATCAAGCTGTTCTCGCAGTTGCACGTGTTCCTCAAACCGGGTGAGTTGCTGACCGGCGAAGTGAACGGCGAGTTCTACTCGCGGATGTGGCAGATGGCCCGGGCCGATAGTTTCGAGCCCAGTGAAATAGCGGCGGCATAACCTCGCCACCCCGATCAGAATCGCGCGTCACCAGCGCAGTGTTTTGCTCGGGGCCGGTTCCTTCATCACGATAAAACCGTAATCGCCGATCAGGTAAATCCGGTAGAACCGGCTTTCGACCAACGCCGGATAGCCCTGATAGCCGACCCGCGTTGCATTACGCCGCTCCTGCTCCGCCACCACGTTGGTGATGCCCGCCTTCGGCAGATTTTCGGCCAGCATGTAAAAGTCGGTATTGAGCAAGTAGTGCAGCACCGGGCGCTGTTTGAATGAGCCTGCCGCCGCCACCAACCAATAGTCGGAATAACTCACCGAGAGGTAGATCCGTCTGGCCTCGCGCAGCGACTGATGGCTGGCGATGTCGTACGCAAGACCGGCCAGTGCCGTGGACGCAAAGGTTTTCTGCACCGTCAGCACCCGGCCATAAGCGAACGACAACGACAACATGGCCAGCAGGGGAATCATCAACAGCAGCGGCAACCGCTCATGGATCGACGCCAGCGCCAGATGCCCCAGGTAAAACAGCAATACCAGCAGCACGGCGAAGCCCATCAAGGTGCGGGCACCTTCGTTGAAGTCGCGGAAAAACAACGCGACACCGGACACCAGCAGCATCACGACGGGCAAAGTCAGCAAACACATCAGGCCGATCAACAGCTTCTTCGGCCCGCTGTCCTGGCGCGCCGCTACGTTCAATCCCAACCGCACCGCCCCGGCTATCGCGAGCAACAGCAACCCGCCGGACACCCAGAGCCATCCGCCATGGAACAGCAGCACGACTTTTTCCAGGACCCGGCCAATGTTGATCTGGATCTGCAATGAGGGATGCGCCGTCCAATCGAGCAGCAATGTGCGGTTGGAGCCCATGAACGGATAAGCACTGACGCTGTAGATCAATCCGCCGAGGATGACCTGAGCGGCTTTCCAGCCCAGCAGGTCGCGCCATGGTACCGGGGTGGTTTTATCGTTGGCGGCCCTGAGCAACTCCAGGCAACACAGACCCAGGAACACGTTCAGGCTGACTTGATACAGCCCAAGCGCCAAGGCAATCAGGAACGACGGCACCAGCCACTGCACGCCGCGCCAAGGGTGGCGAAAGGTGATCGCGTAGATCACCGCCACCAGGCTCAGGGTCGTGGCGGGACCGTCGTATTGATAAGACAGGTTCTGCAGGAAGAACGGGTTGTACCAGAGCGGCAACAGCACCAGGCAGCAAGCAACGGTGGGCTGACGGAAGTAATGGAGCGTCAGGCTTGTCAACGCCGACGCCATGGACAGCGTGGCGATCAACAAGGGCAAGGGAAAGATGTTCGGCGCGGCATGGCTGAAGGTCAGCGCGTTGTAGAAAAACTGGGTGAAGAGTCGGCCCTGTTCGGCCCAGGCCATGCCCGCCGCCAGCGAGCGCCAGTTGTCATCGATGTAGGGATAATCGGCGAGGATCAACGGCAGGACATACACCAGGGTGGCGGCCAGAAAAAACCGCCAGACCTGATGCCGGCTGAGCTCGCGAACGAAGACGTCGCTGAACCGCCCCATTCTAACGCCCGCCCCGGTCTTTACCGCCGACGATGTCCTTGATCACATAACGCGGCCGGTGCTTGGCCTCGATATAGATGCGACCGATGTACTCGCCGAGGATGCCGATGCCGATCAGTTGCACGCCGCCCAGAAACAGGATCGCAGTCATCAGCGACGGATAACCGGGAACGCTGTTGCCGAAGAAAATCTTGTCCAGCACCATGTACACCGCATAGAGCACCGCGAAAATCGAAATGCCGCCACCAACGTAAGTCCACAAGCGCAGCGGCACGGTACTGAACGAGGTCACGCCTTCCAGGGCCAGGTTCCACAGTTTCCAGACATTGAACTTGCTGCTCCCCACCACCCTTCCCGGCCGCTCGAACTCCACCACCACCGTGTTGAACCCGGCCCACGACAGCACGCCTTTCATGAATAACTGGTGCTCCGGCAAGGAACGGATCACATCGACCACCTTGCGATCCATCAGCCGGAAGTCCCCGACGTTTTCCTCGATGCGGGTGTAGGCGATGCGATTGAGCACATGGTAGAAAATAGACGCGCTGTGGCGCCTGAGGTAGCCGTCGGCGGCCCGGCTGCGGCGCTTGGCGAGTACCACGTCGGCACCCTTTTGCCATTGCTCGATCAACAACGGAATGACGTTGATCGGGTCCTGCAGGTCGACATCCATGGGAATCACGGCATCGCCGCTGGCATGCTCCAGGCCGGCAAACAGTGCCGGTTCCTTGCCGAAGTTGCGCGAGAAATTGATCAGCATGACCTGATCATCCGCCTGGGCAAGTGCCATAGCCTGTTCGGCCGTGTTGTCGGAACTGCCGTCGTTGATGAACACGATCTCGACTTCGGTGTCGCCTAATCTCAACTCCCTTCGCACCGCCCGATAAAACAGGTTGATGGACTGCTCTTCGTTGAACACCGGGACAATGAGCGAGATTTTCATTGATCACGTCCGCGAAACACCACGTATTTGGAATATAGAAAACCGAACACCAGGCTCAACGCCGAAAACAGGACCACCGTGAGCAAGCCGTGCAATCGCCAGAGGTCACCCAGATGGCCGATACCCAGGCTCAGTGCCCCCATGCCCAAAAGAAACAGCAGATAACCCGCGACCGTGGCACTGGCGGCGAAGGTAAATTGCGCGTTCATGTAGAAGGAAAATGACGCGGCCACGCAGAAGGCGGCCAGGTTGCTGATCGCCTGACTGAGGCCGGCTGCCACGCTCAACAGGAAAAAGATCTGCCAGTGAATCAGGGTGTTGGCGACCCCGATCACCGTGTAACTGGACAGCCCTTTCCACAACAGTCTCATGTGAGGCTCCCGTTTCAAGAACGTTGCACTTATTGATATTTGAGCCTGTTTACTGTCATAAATCGCAGGTCAAGCGGTCTTTCAGACCAGCGGTTGAGCCTTGGGGCAATGCCCGAGACATCCGGTAATATCCCGGTTTTGCAATTGCCCGCGAATCAGTCCACCCTGCGCGCCGCCGATTGGGCGCGTGGCCTTTGCGCCAGCGGCCAATCCCATTTTTACCCGCTGTTACGAGCCTGCTGTCATGACCTTAGCGCGCGATCACCGGATCGACTTTTTTCGTGGTCTGGCACTGATCTTCATCTTTTGGGATCACGTGCCCCACAACCCTTTGGGGCAAATCACCCTGCGTAACTTCGGTTTCAGCGATGCAGCCGAGGTCTTCGTGTTTCTGGCAGGTTTCGCATCCGTATTGGCGTACGGCAAAGTCCTGGCGCGCGAAGGCTTTCTGATCGCCTGCGTAAAAATCCTGCGCCGGGCGTGGGTGCTCTACGTGGTGCATATCTTCCTGCTGGCGATGCTGATGGGCATTGTGTTTTTCGCCAACAGCCATGTGGAAACACGGGATCTGGTGGAAGAAATGGGCATGCATCACTTCATCAGCAACCCGCAGCAGGCCCTGATCGATGAACTGCTGTTGCGCTTCAAGCCGAACCTGATGGACCCGTTGCCGCTGTACATCGTGCTGTTGGCGGGCTTGCCCCTGGTGCTGCCGCTGCTGGTGCGCAAGGCCTGGGTGGTGGTCTCGATGTCATTGGCGCTGTACCTGATGGTGCCGCTGGCTGGCTGGAACCTGGCGGCCATCAAGGACGGCGTGTGGTATTTCAACCCGGTCGCCTGGCAGCTGCTGTTCGTACTCGGCGGTGCCGCTGCGATTCACAGCCAGCGCCCGCGCCCGCCCCAGACCCGCCCATTGGTTCGCCAGCCGTTGTTTGTCGGTGCGGCGCTGTATGTCGTGGTCGCGGGTGTGTTGACCGTGCTGTGGCGTTGGCCGGACCTACACGATGCCGTGGTGCCGGCGAGCCTGCAAAACATCCTGTACCCCATCAGCAAGACCGACCTTTCCCCCGTGCGCCTGCTGCATTTTCTCGCACTGGCCTACGTCACGGCGAAACTGATTCCCGACAGCGGATGGACACAAAACTGGCTCGCGCAGCAAAGTTGCCGCATGGGCCGTTTCTCGCTGGAGATTTTCTGTCTGGGCGTTCTGCTGGCGCCATTGGCGGACATGGTCAATGCGCTGACCGACGATGCTTTTGCCATGCAGATTTTCACGGCGTTGGTGGGTGCCGGGTTGATGGCGTTGCTGGCGACCTGGCTTGAGTTCAACAAGCGCTTGACTGGTCCAAAGCAGGTGGTAGTCGCTTGACTGATACCTGTGGCGAGGGGGCTTGCCCCCGTTCGGCTGCGAAGCAGTCGCAAATCCGATATTTGCGGTGTGTCTGGCACAACTTTAGGGCCTGATCTAGGGACTGCTTTGCAGTCCAACGGGGGCAAGCCCCCTCGCCACAAAAGCCCCGGTTCGCAGATAAATGACTTTCAACAAAAAGCCCCGGCCAATCGACCGGGGCTTTGGCTTTTCAAGCGTTACAACTTACGAAACCGAACGCACCGCACCTTGCGAAACATTGGTCGGTTGCAGCTTGAACACGTAGAACAGCACCGTCAGCAGCACCAGGAACGCAGGCCCCACATACAGCGCCACGCGGGTGTCCGGGAAGTACGCCATCAGGCCGACCACCAGCACCAGGAACGCCAGCGCCAGGTACGAACTGACCGGGTACAGCCACATGCGATATTTCAGGCCGGCCGCTTCGCTGGCGCTCAGGCCTTTGCGGAATTTCAGCTGGGCCAGCAGGATCATCACCCAGGTCCAGATCGCGCCGAAGGTGGCAATTGCCGTCACCCAGACAAATACCTTTTCCGGCACCAGATAGTTCAGCAGTACGCCCAACAGCAACGCGCCAATCGACAGCAGCAATGCACGACGCGGCACGCCGTTGTTCGAGGTCTTGGCAAAGCCCGCCGGAGCCTGGCCGTTCTGCGCCAGGCTGTAGAGCATGCGCCCGGTGCTGAAGATGCCACCGTTGCAGGACGACAACGCCGCGGTGATCACCACGAAGTTGATGATGCCGGCGGCGGTCTTGATGCCCAGCCGCTCGAACGTCATCACGAACGGGCTGCCCTGGGTGCCGATTTCGTTCCAAGGGTAGATCGACAGGATCACGAACAGCGCACCGACGTAGAACAGCAGGATGCGCCAGAACACCGAGCCGATCGCGTTCGGAATGGTCTTCTGCGGGTTCTTCGCTTCACCGGCGGTCAGGCCGATCATCTCCACGCCCAGGTAGGCGAACATCACCAT
This sequence comes from Pseudomonas sp. BF-R-30, assembly GCF_019956175.1. Lineage (NCBI taxonomy): Bacteria > Pseudomonadati > Pseudomonadota > Gammaproteobacteria > Pseudomonadales > Pseudomonadaceae > Pseudomonas > Pseudomonas sp. BF-R-30. The sequence goes on from NZ_JAHBDE010000007.1 coordinate 79,076, forward strand.
TTGCAGCGACATCAACACACCCTGTACACCGTTGGGCATGAAGCCGCCGTGGGTCCACAGGTTGGAAATACCCAGGGCCACGCCGTCGTTGCCGAAACCGAAGGCGATGATGCCGATGCCGCCGAGCACCATCGCAATGATGGTGACGATCTTGATCAAGGCAAACCAGAACTCGAACTCACCGAAGGCCTTGACCGCGATCAGGTTGATCGAGCCCATGCTGATCAACGCAGCAAGCGCCCAGATCCAGCGTGGTACATCGGGGAACCAGATACCCATGTACACCGCCACGGCAGTGATTTCCGCGACGCAGGTCACCAGCCACAGGAACCAGTAGTTCCAGCCGGTCAGGAAGCCCGCCAGCGGGCCGAGGTAGTCTTGGGCGTAACGGCTGAACGAGCCGGCGACCGGATTGTGCACGGCCATCTCACCGAGAGCGCGCATGATCACCAGGATCGCCAGACCGCCAATGATGTAAGACAGCATGATGGCCGGACCGGCCATTTCGATGGCCTTGGCCGAGCCCAGGAACAGGCCGACGCCGATACAGGCACCGAGTGCCATCAGTCGAATATGCCGCTCGCCGAGTTCACGTTTGAGCGGACCGCCCTGAGCGGTCTCGCCTTGGGGCAGGTGATTGCCTACGGGCATGGGGGACAACCTCGTCTTGTTATTGGATATGACCACCGAGTGGCGAAGCGCTGACCGATAAGCCATCGCGTCCCGAACCGGTTCTGCTTCGTGGGCAGAGTCGTCTTGTAGGAAAAACCCGCAAGATCAGTGGGAAAAACGGCGCCGAGTATTGCACAACAATGGTGCATCGTCATGCCCCTGCCAAAGTCGTACTTACCCTCGAAAAGGCTCTACTTCAGCCATTACAGACCGCCCCCACGCCTCAGCCACAGCAGCACCTGTGGCGAGGGGGCTTGCCCCCGTTCGGCTGCGAAGCAGTCGCAAAACAGGTGAACACGGTGTTTCAGACAATCACCAGTCGCAAGTTTTAGCGCTGCTTCGCAGCGCAACGGGGGCAAGCCCCCTCGTCACAAAAACAACAACAGCTTTCTCGCGCCGTCATTCCTTCACAGGTATCAGAGCTTTCACTCAACACATGCAGATCTACCCTGGACAACCGGGTACTAGCCTTGAATGTGCAATTGATATCCTCAAGGGAAGCAATGGAATGCCAACTCAACCCAACTCCCACCGCTTGCGTCTGGGCCGATATTCCGAGAGCGGTCGGGCATATCTCATCACCGCCGTTGTTCATGGTCGCCAACCGATCTTTTCGGATTGGCATTTGGGACGCTTACTTGTTTCAGAACTACGTCGAGCTCATGAAACCAACGTAGTGAACTCCATCGCATGGGTGGTCATGCCCGATCACTTTCATTGGCTGATGCAGTTGGAGGAAGGCAATCTTGGGCGTGTCATCGGTGCCATCAAGTCACGTTGCACCCGTGAAGTGAACGAAATCACTGGCCGCCGTGGCCCACTCTGGCAAACCGGCTACCACGACCGGGCCATTCGCGATGGAGAAGATCTTCTGCCGTTCGCTCGCTACATCGTTGCCAATCCACTCAGGGCGGGACTTGTGGATAAAATTGGCGACTACCCTCTCTGGGATGCGTGCTGGCTGTAAACGGACGCCCCTGCACCAAACACTTTGTGGCGAGGGGGCTTGCCCCCGTTGGACTGCGAAGCAGGCCCCTCAATCAGGCAACCACTGTTGTATCAGACACACCGCAAATACCGGATTTACGACTGCTTTGCAGCCGAACGGGGGCAAGCCCCCTCGCCACAAGTGCTTCAATCAGCCTGATTATCGGTGCGTCCGTGCATCATTTTGCCCTTCACATTTTCTTCACCCTCGCCAACCACCGTCTAAGCTTGAGTCAAGTCCGATCAATCTGCGTGAATGGATCAGTCGACTATGGGCGCTTTGTGGCAAACCGATTCGAGTAAAACCGTGGTTCCGAATGAAAGTGAGGATGAAGCGCCGTTACCTGAAAAACCCCGTCGTTCCAGACACGGATGGGGGGCGTTCTGGCTATTGCTGTTGATTATCGCGATTGTCGTGGGGCTGGCCGCCATGAGGGAGATGCGCACCTCGAAGTTCCAGGCCCGGGAAGTCAGCAAATACGCCGCGTCACTGAGCTATGAGCTCAAACCCGGCCCCAGCGATGCGATTCGCTATCCGGGGGAAGGTCCATTCGATCGGCGCCTGGGCTACAGCTCATTGGGTGAGTTCCTGCCGCGCCTGATCAAGCGCAATTTCATCGTTGAGGCGCAAACCCGCTTTTCTCCGGCGTTGCTGAAGTACAGCGACAAGGGCCTGTTCGTGCCTTATGCCGAGAAAATCCAGGCCGGGCTGTCGATCACCGACTGCCGCGCAGCGCCGCTGTACCAGTACCACTATCCGCAGCAGCTTTATTCAACCTTTGACTCGATCCCGCCGGTGGTGGTCAACAGCCTGCTGTTCATCGAAAACCGCTTCCTGCTCGACCCCAGGCAACCGCTGGCCAACCCGGCGGTGGACTGGCCGCGGTTCGGCATGGCGGCCTGGTCCCAGTTGGCGAAGATGTTGCACGTGCCCGGCCAATCCGCCGGTGGCAGTACCCTGGCCACGCAGTTGGAGAAGTATCGGCATTCCCCCGATGGCTTGACGGTCAATGGCGCGGAAAAGATTCGCCAGATGGTTTCCGCCACCGTACGCGCCTATCAGGCCGGGCCACAAACCCTCGAAATCCGGCAGAACGTGGTTCGTGACTACCTCAACAGCGTGCCGTTGTCAGCTGTACCGGGCCACGGTGAAGTGCACGGCATGGCTGAAGGGTTGCGCGTGTGGTACGGCTCCGACTTCAAACAGGCCAACGAAGCGTTGTCCAGCACCGCTACGGATCCAAAAACCATGGCGGAAAAAGGCCTGGCCCTGCGTGAAATGCTGTCGTTGATGATTGCCCAGCGCCGCCCGTCGCACTACCTGACCAAGGGTCACGATGAACTGGCCGACCTCACCGACAGCCATATACGCCTGCTGGCGCAAAACCATGTGATCGACGCCGAGTTCGCCGCCGCCGCCCTGGCCAGCAAAGTGATCTACCGCGACTGGGCCACCCAGCCGACCATTCAACCGATTGAAACCAACAAGGGCATCAGTGTCGCGCGCAGCCGTCTGGCCGGCATGCTCAATCGTCCGCTGTATGACCTCGACCGCCTTGACCTCTCCGCCACCAGCACCCTGCAAGGCCAGTTGCAAAGCGAGGCCACCGAGTACCTGAAAAAACTGGCCGACCCTGAGTTTGCCACGCAAATCGGCCTGATCGGCGAACGCCTCCTGACCACCACCAGCACCACCCAGGTACGCTACAGCTTCACTTTGTTCGAACTGACCCCGGACGGCTCGCGGGTGCGGGTGCAGACCGACAGCACCGACCAGCCATTCGACATCAACGAAGGCAGCAAACTGGAACTGGGCTCCACCGCGAAAATGCGTGTGCTGACCACCTACCTGCAAATCATCGCCGAGTTGCACGACAAATACGCCGGCATGGCCGTTCCGGAGCTGAAGAAAGTCGACGTGCCGGACCAGGATCGCCTGAGCCGCTGGGCGGTCGACTACCTGATCGAGAACAAGGACCGCGATCTGCAAAAAATGCTTGGCGCCGCCCTGGACCGCAAATACTCCGCCGGCCCCGGCGAGGCGTTTTTCACCGGGGGTGGCCTGCACACGTTCCACAACTTCCGCAAGGAAGACAACGGCCGGATACCGCCCCTGCGCGACGCCCTGCGCGAATCGATCAACCTGCCGTTCATTCGCCTGATGCGTGACCTGGTGCGCTACACCACCTACTCCGGCCCGAACAGCAGTGCCGAACTGCTCAAGGATGACCGCAACCCGCGGCGTCAGGAGTACCTGGCCGAATTCGCCGACCGCGAGGGCACTTCGTTCCTGCTCAAGTTCTGGAAGAAATACAAGAACAAGGACACCCAGGACCGCCTCGACACCTTCCTCGACAGCATGCGCCCGACCCCGATCCGCATGGCCGCCGTGCACCGCTACCTGCTGCCGCAGGCCAGCCAGGAAAGCTTCAACGCCTTTGTGCGCTCGCACCTCAAGGGCGCCAAGCTCACGGAAAAGCTCACCGACGAACGTCTTGTGCGGCTCTACGAGGCCTACGGTCCAGGCTCCTACGACTTGCCGGACCAGGGTTTCATCGCCAAGGTCCACCCCCTGGACCTGTGGCTGATGGGCTACCTGCTCAATCACCCCGACGCCAAGTGGGGCGACATCGTCAAAGCCAGCCAGTTCGAGCGCCAGGAGGTCTATAGCTGGCTGTTCAAAAGCCGGCACAAGGGCGCCCGCGACAGTCGCATCCGCACCATGCTGGAGATCGAAGCGTTCCTCGACATCCACCAGCGCTGGCAGAAAGTCGGCTATCCGTTCGACCACCTGGTACCGTCGCTGGCCACCGCTATCGGCAGCTCCGGCGACCGTCCCGCAGCCCTGGCCGAATTGATCGGCACCATCCTCAACGATGGCGTGCGCATGCCGACCCTGCGCATTGACAGCCTGCATTTTGCCGCGAACACCCCCTTTGAAACCCAACTGATCAATGACCCGGACGTCGGCAAACGGGTGATGCCGTCCGAAGTAGCCACCGCCATGCGCGAGGCCCTGTCGCAAGTCGTCGATGCCGGTACCGCCAAACGCGTGGCCGGCAGTTTCAAGCTGCCCGACGGCAGCCCGCTGGCGATGGGAGGCAAGACCGGTACCGGTGACAACCGCATCGAGGCCATCGGGTCCGGTGGGCGAATCTTGAGTTCCAAATCGCTCAACCGCACGGCGACCTTCGTGTTTTACATAGGCGATCACCATTTCGGCACCCTGACGGCGTTCGTGCCAGGCCGCTCGGCGGAAAGCTTTACCTTCACCTCGGCGTTACCCGTGCAGGTGCTCAAGGGCATGGCGCCGATCCTGACGCCGTACCTGCAACCGGGCACCCATACGATGTGCCAGCCAACCGAGGTGACGGCGGGCCGCTGAGCGAGCTCAACGAATTGGAACGATGGCGGTAGATATGTATTTTTCACTCTTGAATTTTGCGAGGCGGGAGGTGGCAACAACTCCGATTCAAACCAATTTTTGCGCTTTTATTGGGCAACATGCTTACCTAGTCTGGTCGTCCCCGGTACTGATCAAAGGACGATCAAACAATGCCCATTACCCCCTCGGCGATTCAAGGATCAGACCCGATCGCCATCGCCCCATTCGATAAAAGCGTCCACTACCAACAGGTCAGGAAGGCGATTCCTTCCTGGTTGCTGAACACCTCTCCATCCCGTGTCGATGCGCTGAAATCCAGCAGGCTGACGCTGCCCGACTGGCACAGGACCGCGTCGACAACCGCTCACCGCAAGTTGAAACAAGCCGTCCAGCTCAGCTGGACCTCGCAGAACACCTTGGATCAGGCTCTACGCGATCTTCTGGATATTTCCGCCTTTGCCAAACCCCTGCTGCAACAAGCGCTGAGGGACCGCTTCGGCGTCGAAGACGATGTCGAGGAAACCTGGCTGCGCCTGTATGCCCCGGCGAAGACGGCCTGGTGGGTGCATGACTTTTCCGCAGGAACCACCAGCCGTACCATCTCGCTGCTGGATGCCGCCCTGCACAACTTTTCCCGGGACGAAGCGTTCACCCAGGACTCCGAGTTCATCACCCGCCCCGACGCACGCGGGCATTTCAACGTCAAACACCTCAAGCACAAACTGAGCATCGAGCAGTTCAAGTCCGTGTGTCGCGAACTGGACATCGGCACCCGCTATCAACAGCACCTGCAAGACACTTTAAAGCCGAGCGACAAAGCGGCGAGCAATGTCCTGCGCCACAAAGTCATTCTCAGCCAGAAAAGCGCACTGAATGTCGCCGCGCAAATGGCCCTGATGAAGCACGACATCGACCAGGAAGCCTTCGACGTAGTGCAAGGCATGCTCGAGGATCGTTCGCGGCTGAAGTGGAACGGCAAACCTGTCGACTATCACAACCTGGCAATGATGGACACGCGCCTGAACGGCATCATCCTGATCACCACCGATACCACCAGCGCCACCGCCCCGACCCCGGTGATTGCCTATGTTCCCCATGATCCGCTGCACCCGCTCAAGCAATACACCTCCTCACTGGAATTCATGGCTGAACTGACGCGCCAGTTGCGCGATGGCGCATCCGCCAACAGCTATCAACAGTTCTTCAGCCAGTTCGTGCCCCATGAGCAACGCGGGCATTTTTTCGCCGGGTTGAACGCGCGTCTGAGCACGGTGAAATGGCAACCGGCGCCAGCAGGTTCCAACTTGCCGAGCTGGCGTGAAACGCCTGTGGATAAACCCGATCTGCAATTCAGTGTGTCGAGCATCAAGACCGACCGAGAGACGATCTTCAATAACGATCTGTGGGGCTACCGCTACCGGCAGACCCTCAACAAGGTTTTCAACGACGCCCGGGAAATCGCCATCTCCACCGAATACGCCGACCGCATGGCCCGCTGGGCCTGGTGGGACAACCTGGAAAAAATACTCTCGGACATCCTCAACATTGCCTTGCAGGTGGCGACACAGTTGGTGCCTGGACTGGGCCAACTGATGCTGGCGTACACGGCCTATCAAATGACCGAAGGCGTGGTCGAGGGCCTTGTCGACCTGGCCGAGGGACGCCTGGCCGAGGCCGCTGAGCAGATCCTCGGCGTGCTGGAAAGCGTCGTCCAGTTGGGCGCGTTCGCGGCGGGAGGCGCCGTCGGCAATGTTGCACAGACGAAGCTTTCGCCGTTTTTCGAAGGCTTGAAACCGGTACAATTGGCCAACGGTGAAGCGCGTTTGTGGAACCCTGACCTCAGCCCCTATGAACGCGCCGATGTGGCGTTGCCCGCGGACGCCCAGCCTGATGACCAAGGCATTCACCAGTATCAGGGCCGGCGCATAGTGCGCCTGAACGATCAACACTTCGAAGTGCTGCAAGACCCGGTCACAGGGCAACAACGCATCCGCCATCCGCAGCGTTTCGACGCTTACGCACCGACCCTGCGCCACAATGGCCGTGGGGCATGGGTCTGCGAAACGGAAAACCCGCGGGAGTGGGAAGGTTCGACCCTGATGCGCCGACTCGGCCACAGCACCGATGGTTTCAACGATGAACAACTGGAGCAGATTCGCCAGATCAGCGGCACCGATGAGGCCGAGCTGCGCAGGGTGCATGTTGAAAGCGCCCCGCCGCCACCGCTGCTGACCGACACCCTGCAACGCCTGGCTTCACCGGCCATTGCACCCGCTGTGTTGTCCCCTGAGATTGCGCCGCTGTTCAGCGAATTCCCGGAGCTGCCCGCGACCGTTGCGGAACACATCGTCGAAGGGGCCAGTGCCACGGAAGACCAGCACATCACCCAGAAAAAACGCCTGCCCCTGCGCCTGAAAACCCAGGCCCGTGAGCTGCAATTCGAGACCCGGGCGGTGCGGGCGGCCCAGGGTTTGTACCCGAGCGCGTCAATCACGCCCGAGACCGAGCGCCTGGTGCTGGGCACTTTGCGCTTTAACACCGATACCTTCGGCGACCTGCGCCTCGAAATTCGTCAGGGCACATTCGATGGCGAGTTGCGTTACAGCGTCGGCCCCGATGACGCCACGCGGGTGCGGGTGTTGATTCGCGATGATGCCGGGCAATATCAGGTGCGTGATGGCGAGGATCAGCCGATCCACGAAGCCGATGACTTTTTCGAAGCTGTCCTGCAGGCCACGCAGGAGAATGGAAAAAACAGCCTGGGCTACAAACCGGGGGATGCTGAACTGCTCAGGGAATGGGTCATGGTCAAATCGGCATCACCGAGCGAACGCCGCACCGTACTCGCCGACCCGCCCGTTCGCCCGGTGGCCGAGCATGAAACGATGCTGCTGGTGCGTGGAGGCGGACTCAGCAAGGAAGGCAAAACACTGCACGAACGCATTCGGGATCTGCATCCGCATTTCAGCGAGGCTGAAGTCGACAACTTCGCCACTGCCCTGACCGCAGAGGGCGAGCCGCTGAAGCTACTGGAGGAACAGGAAAACGATCTCAACCAGTTGCGCAATCTCATCGATTTGTGGGAGGCGCAGTCCGCCGGGCTGGATGCCGATAATCCGATTCCTTTGCGCAGTGTTAAACGACACATTGCCGAGCGTTTACTCGCCTGTTTCGAACGAAAAAATACCGAGCTCGGCAGCCGCACCGAACTTCATGGCTATGCGCTGGATTTATCAAGGGAACTGCTTCCGATAGATCTGGAGTCCGAATGGCCGAAACGACCGCAACTGAAAAGGTTTCTGGACAAGGTCACCATCCTGAAACTCGATAACACACTGTTTTCCGCCAAGGCGAATGGCTTACTGAAAGATTTCCCCCACCTGCGCGAACTCAGCGCCAATCGCTGCTACCTGACGCAACTGCCGGAAAACATCGGCGCCATGCATCGGCTCGAACGCCTGCGTTTGAGTAACAATCAAATCGCGCTGGACGCCGCCGCCGTCGAGCAACTCAAACCCCTGACCTTTCTGGAAATTCTGCGTCTGGACAAAAATCCTCTGGGCAGGCCTGCCGACATCTCGCGAATGCCTCGGCTGAAGGTCGTCGGGCTGCGCAACACGGGCATTACTACCTGGCCCGAAGGTACGCTGAGCAAACCCAGGCCCCGCGGTTTTCTGCTGGATCTGCGGGACAATCCGATCAGCCTGATCCCCGAGGTGGTACCCGGCTCACCGCAGGCCTGGGTTGTGGCGCGCACCCGGCTGGACGTCGGCAACCTGTCGGATATCAACCAGGTTCACTATCAGGAGATTCGCCGCTCGGTGGCGCTGCCTCCGGAGCCCATCGTGCCCTACAACAGCCAGGCGGACTGGGTGGTCAATTCCAACTACAGCGCGGACCACTGGAACGACGTACCCGGCTGGGGTGTCGACCGGGCCAATCTCTGGTCAGAGCTGGTCGATGAACCCCAGGCCGAGCGCTTCCTGACCGTGTTGCTCGATACCCGCCTGAGCCGCGACTTCCAGGCCGGCGGCCCGGCCCGGGATCAACTGGTGCGACGTGTCTGGCGCATGCTCGATGCCGTCTACGTCGACACGCCTCTGCGGGAGAGGCTGTTCACCATGGCCGTCGCGCCGGTGGATTGCGCCGACGCCGGTGCGCAGTTGTTCAATCACATGGGCATTGATGTGCTCGCCTATGAGGCCCACGCGTATTCCACTGACCCGGTGCAGCTGGAGCAGAAGCTGGTGACCCTGGCCAAAGGCGCCGCACGGCTGGAACAGGTTAACGACATTGCCCGTGCCGATGTCGCCAGTCGTGGCGGCAACCCGGACGAAGTCGAGGTCTACCTGGCCTATCAGACCGGTTTGGCACAACGCCTCGACTTGCCCTGGCAATCGAAGGGCATGCTGTTCCGGGCGGTGTCCGGCGTCACGGATGCAATGATCGATCAAGCCTATGACACGGTGCTGGCCCTGGGTGAAGGCGATGGTCTGGTCGACCGAATGCTCGAACAGGATTTTTGGCAAAACCATTTGAATGAACGCCATGCGACCGAAATGCAAGCCAACAAACGTCGCTATCAGGGCCTGTCGGATCAACTGGACACCTTGCGCGATACACAGCGCGAATGGGTCGAGTCGAAGTCGGAGGATCAGCGCGCCGCATTGCGCAGCCGACTCAGGGAACTGATGAACGACCTGCCGGCGCCGGACACGGTGGTCTTTGCCGATGAGCCGTTCAGCGATGCAATTTTTGATCGCCTGCTGGTCGACCTGGGTGACGACGAGAAAGAACTGTCCAGGCACTTGACCCGTCAAGCCATGAAGCGCGCCGGCCAGTAAAAAGCCTAAACATGAGTGTCAGGCGGCATTGATGCTGGATGTGCCTGCCTCATCGTCGGATCGCCGCCCGGACCAAGCTCGCTCCCACAGGGGATCGGTGGTCGCCACAAGATCTGTGTACGACACCCATCCATTGTGGGGGCTGGCCTGCCAGCGATGGCGGCAGTCCCGGGCATCAGACTTCGGAATCCCAGATCACGGTGACGCCGCCGAAATACTGTTTTGGCGCCCCAGGCAAAAAAAAGTGATCGGGCTTCTCAAGTTCGAAGTGCAACGTGCCCGGCTTACGATCCACATAGTGGCCGGGCTGAAAAGTCACGGCCCCGCTTTCAGTCACCAGTTCCTGACGCTGGACCGGTCTTCCGGCGCTATCGGTCAAGCCACCAGGCAAGCTCACACTGACTTTCAATGGAGCGCTGAGCATCGAATCCCGATCAGCCATAAAGCAGACCCGTCCATCGCTGATTGAGCACTGCAAAAACATTTTAAAACGAGAACTGGCCGAGATATTGAAGGTCTGGTCGCGGAACAACCGCACCGGTTTACGCCCCGCCTGCAACCAGCCCTGCCAGCCACCGGCTGGTACCAACTGGACTTTCTCGCCACCGGGCGGGATGTCGACCTTGAGGGTGTGCTGAACGTCGAGGTTGAAGTTCATGGTCAACACCGAACTGCTCGGCAGCATGACATCGCCGAAATCGAAGTCGCCGTTGGGACCGACCGTATAGGTCAGCGAACCAGTGTAGTTGCCTGCCAGCATGCCCAACGGATTGGGCGTGACCAGTTCATAGGAAAAATCCAGATGCTCGTAGCGCAACCATGGAACATCGAACCTGGCCTGTTTATTACACGCGGCATGGACCGGTGTTTTCCAGAAAAAACCATAGGAGGTGGGGTAGTAGTAACCCACGCCACTGTCAAGGCACGGCGACGGAGCGTTCACCCAACTCGTCCCCCACAACCGGTAGTGAGCATTCCGGGAGTCAGCGTTGGTGTCCCCTGTCAACGTCCGAACATCCTCGGTGACATACTTGGAGCCCACCCCGGTAATCCGCATTCTTACCTGCTCCACCGCTCCGGATTCATGACGTACTGACAGCTCACGCCATTGTGCTGGCACCGTGATTGTTGCGCCCTGGCGCGGTGATGCATGGTTGGCCGGGATCGCTTGGGTGGACTCGAATCGAATCGGGACTTGCAGGCTGAACGTCTTGTGTTCTTCACATTGCCCCGGATACAGCTGACAGTAGCCACTGGGCGGCGTGGTGTTCTTGAATTGATTGATGTGCGGATAGGCCGAGTCGGGCTTGAACAAGGCAGTGATTGAAACGTCTTGCGCCAACGCCTGGGGCATCAGCCACCACACAATTAAAAGACTCCATAACCATAAAAGCCTCGTTGAAAACAAAACACCTGTAACACTCATCTGTACCCATCTCCGAAAAGCCGCCCTGTTCCCTGGGAGGCGATATCCACTCGACATTCAAACGCTGCAACACCCGTTAGCACCGAGAATCACTGTGGGAGCGAGCTTGCTCGCGATGAGGCCGGCACCTTCAGCATCCATGGCGCCTGACACTCCGCCATCGCGAGCAGGCTCGCTCCCACATTTTTGATCCCTGCCAAAAACAGATCAGGGTGCCGCGGCACTGAAAATCAACTGAACCGTGCCGTAATAAGTGCCCGGTTTATAACCACCGGCCGGCTCTTTCGGCTGGATTTCCAAAGCAAAGCGCCCGCCTGCCATGGCCTGCGCCGCCGACACCACTTCGCGCGGGGTCGCATCGTGGCTCAGCTCCTGGCCATTGAAGGTGACCCGCAAGTAGATGTTCTGGTCCTCCCGCCCGTTGAACAGATAGGGCTCGGCGTCCAGCCGCGCTTCGATCGCACTGGTGTCGTGCTTGACGTCGAAATTCTTGCGCAACCCTTCGAGCTTCGACGTGTTGCGATTCCACGGCAGGGTCTGTTCCAGATGAATCCAGTTCGTCTCGGCCGGTAGCACGTAAAAGCCCAGGGTCGGAATATCCGCCCACACTTCGAACGTGCGCTCTTCCCGTGCCGCGAAAGCCTGGGCACACGCCATCACGCCCACACAGAGGGCGAAGGCCGATTGCTTGATCATGTCAGTTACCTGTTGCGTAAAAGAAAGCGGCGAGTCGACCCGCCTTTGGCGGTGTTACTGGCTGGCAACGCGCAACGCTTTTTTGTCGGCGCCTTCGATCAGGTTGAAGCGGTATTCCCGACCGGGTTTCTTCTCGAACTCGAACGACTTGCCCGCCAGCACGTGATGCTTGGTGGTCGGCTCGCACTCGGTTTCATTCTTCAGCGAGCAATTGCGAAACTCATCGATCACCACCACGGTGTTGCCGTTGTTGCGCAGTCGGTAAACACCGGCGCTGTCATCGATCACACTGTCGAAACGGCTGTTCCTGGGACGGACAAAAAACACTGTGCCAAACCCGGTCATCACGTTGACCCCCGCCGACAGGTTCTCCTTGTAGGTTTCGCGCTCTTCACTGGACACCGCAAAGTCGTCTTCCTTTTCCGGTACCACCGGCACGAAGCGCACGCGGAAATAACGTTCGGTGTCACGGGCGCCCAAGTGCAGCAAACGCGTGCCCTGCATGCCATTGGCCGGCACGATCAGCCGTGCGGGGCTGGCCATCAAGCCATCCCGACCGCTGCCATCCGCTTGCGTTGCGACCGGTATCTCGCGGTGTGTGCCATCGGCGTCGTAGATGATTTCCAGGATGTTGACCTTGACGAACGCGGTGCTGTCGCCGCTGTTGAACACGCGTTTGAGGTAGGTGCTCTTGTCGCCGTCCAGATAGTCATACACCGTTCCGACGTTGATCTGCGGACCGGCCTGAACCGCCAGAGAAAAACCGCTCAAACCCAACAGCAACCACAGACGTTTCATACCCTTGAACCTCATGACATTGAACACAACACAGGCGCGGTCCATCGATTGGCGGCCCATCAGATTTCCGAATCCCAGATCACGGTGACTTTGCCCTTGTAGAAAGGGCCCGCACCGGGCGACAGCATGAATTCCATCTGTCTCTGCGGTACCTCGAAGTGCAGGACACCCGGCGCCCTGTCGACGTAGAAGCCCGGCTGGAAATACAACGCATTGGCGGCACCCGATCGCATTCGCATCCGCTTGACGGGCTGCCCGCTCATGTCGATCAGGCCATTGGGCAGGGTGACAAAGACCTGCAGCTCTACCCCACGCTTGGAGACACGGTCATCGAGCATGCAGTCGTAGGCAGTGCTCCACTCACACTCCATGTACATCTTGAAACGCGAGGAGGCCGAGATATTGAAGGTCTGGTCGCGGAACAGCCGCACAGGCTTGCGCCCCGCCTGCAGCCAGCTCTGCCAGCCACCGGCCGGCGTCAACTGGACTTTCTCGCCACCAGGCGGGATGTCGACCTTGAGGGTGTGCTGAACGTCGAGGTTGAAGTTCAGGGTCAACACCGAGTCGTTCGGAATCATCAGGTCGCCGAAATCGAAATCGCCCATGGGGCCGACGCTGTAACTCAGCGAGCCGGTGTAGTGCCCTGCTGACATCTTCAACGGATCAGGGGTCTCCAGCTCGTAGGCGAAATCCAGGTAATCGAAACGCAACCACGGGACGTTGTACTTCGCCTGTTTTGCACAAGCGCCCGCCCAGGGAGTTTTCCAGAAAAACTCATAGAAATTGGTGTTGTAAAAACCACTGCCTGTGTACTCACACGGCGGTGGCGCGTACACCCAACTCGAGCCCCACAAGCGATTGTGGGCAATCTGATAGTTTTCGGCGCCCCCCACGAGCTCCTTCACGTCATCGGTCACGACACGAGTGCCAATGCCGGCGATGCGTATCCGCACCCTTTGAGGGTCGCCGGTGGCTTCGTGTATTACCGTAAGGTCACGCCATTGCGCCGGTGCCCTCAACATCGCCCCTTGTCGTTGGGAGGCATGATTGGCCATGATCGGCGCCCGTGAATTGAGTTGAATCGGCACCTGCAAACTGAATAAATCGTCGCCTTCGCACTGCTGCGCATGACTTTGGCAGTAGCCGCTGGGCGGCGTGGTATTCATGAACTTGTTGAGGTGCGGATGCGATGAGTCCGGCTTGAACAACGCCGTGATCGTTGCCTCATGGGCCTCGACCTGGCTGGCGACTGCACACGCAAGCAAGGCCCCCAGCCACCAATGGTCGTTGCGTGAAATGAAAGAACGCGAGACGTTCATGTAGACCTGACCTCCGATAACCAGATTCAACTACGGGCCGCTCAGCCAGCCGTTTCGGCGTTGTGGGTGGCGTCCGCCAGGGTGTCCGGCGAACAGCGCAAATCACCGATCATCAGCACGTTGTTTTCACTGCGGTGTTTGTCGGTATCGAGGCGGAACTGGCACAACAACTGGTCGGCATAACGCACTTCCAGGGTCGGCGAGCCGGCGTTCATTTCCATCGAGAAGAAGCCATCCACCTCGCTGACCCCACGGCTGGCGTGGTTGATCACGTGGTGGCCCTTGAGCGGCCGCCCCTGCGGATCGAGCAGACGTCCGAGCACGGTCAGGGTTTTCATCACCCGCACCTTGCGGTACTCCACGCCCCCCTTGTTCAGGTGGTAGCGGGTACGCGAAGGTTCGATGCTGGCCGCCGGCACGTGATTGCCTTCGAAGTCGAAGCTCACCGAACTGTTTTTGTAGGCCGTGAGCGGAATGAAATTGCGCCCCGGCCGCAGGGCTGCGCTGCCACCACTGAGGTCGTCTGCGCGCAAGGCGATATCGTCGATGTCGGACTCGACGTCGACAATCATCCCGGCGCCGCGCCCTTGATGCTGGCTGGTCAACGCCATGCGCTGCGCGCCGACCACCAGCGTGCTGTCGAGGTTCACGCCACCGGTGAAGTTGTCGTTGAACGAAGAGCGTTGAATGAAACCGTCGCCATTGATGGCGTCGGTGCGAAAGTTCGCCAGGCTCGACAAACCGACGCCATAAGTGTCGGTCAGCGCCGTCACCGAGACGCTCTGCAACACGTGGTCTTGCAGGTCCTTGCGGTAACCGAGCGAGGCGTTGTTGTCGCGACCGCCCTCACGGGCGGTGCGGCTGCCGATGCTGCCGGAAATCTGCTGGCCCGGACCGCCGAGCGCCATGTTGATGCTCAGGTCGACCCCGCGATTGCGCGCATCGCCGCTGCTGTAGCTGCCCGGACGGTCGAACAACGACAGGCGCCAATTGGCATCGCTGCCAAACAGCTGGGTCCGTTGGGTCCAGCCGAGGTCGACGCCGACGCCCTCGACATTGCCCTCACTGTGGGACACCCGCGCGTTGAGCGAACTCTTGCGACTGATGCGGTGGTTCAACGCCAGCGACGAGTTGCTGGTCTGGCCGGTGAACACGTTGCGTTGTCGTACGCGGGTGCCGTCGGGCAGGGTGTCATAAGTGTTGGTGGTGTCGAGCCAGCTACGGTTGTGGCTGATCACCAGACTGCCAGAGCCGTAGTTGTACAGGCCTTGCAGATCGGCGCCGGTGCCGTGGTCTTCGGTCTGGTAAAGATTGGCGTAGACGCTGGTGCTGTTGCCCAGGGTCCAGTCGATGGAGCTGCCGTACTGGAGTTTTTCGCGCACCTGGCGTGCCGACAGTCCGAGAATCACCCGCGGGTGCAGCAGATAGTTGATCGAGGCGCCCGCCGTGGCATCGCCACTGCTCTGTTGATCCCAGTTGCTCAGCAGTTTGCTTTCCTGCCCGGCAAACAGGTTGTAGCGCCAGCGCTCATCGTGGTTGCGCCAGTTGCTCGGCTTGTAGATCAGCTCCTGGGTGGTCGAGGTGATTTGACCGTCTTCGATCAACCGCACTTCCACCTCGTAAATACCGCCCGGCAATGGACGGGTGTCGAGGGTCTGCAACCCGGCTGGCACTGACTGCGTGTTGATCAGCAGGCCATCGCGATAGATTTCCACGGAACCCTGACGGTTGGCCGTGACGTAAACCGGGTACACGCTGGGTTTCGGGCTGTCGATCGCCAGACTGTCTGAGCTGCCATACATCACACCCACGGCGGTATCCGGGCTGCTGCCGAATGAGCGTGGCTGACGTGTCAGGCCTTCGGAGTTCGGGGTGAAGTACCCCAGCCGGAAAAAACTGCCCTCCAGTTCGCGCTGGGTGAAGAGCTCATGCACGGCGTGATAGGTCTTGTCGTCCGGTCCACCCAGACGCGCCAGTTGCATGTTGAAGGTCTGGCTCCAGTTGCCCAGGCTGCCGCTGGCTTCCAGACCGAAACGGCCGCCAAGGTCTTGATCCTGGCCACCGTTGAGATTGAGTTGGTTACGCACCATCAGGCCGCTGCTGCCGCCTTCCGGTTGCACGTAAAAACGCTTGGCTTCGCTGTCGCGCTCGGCATTTTCAGTGACGATCGACAGCAACGAGTTTTCCAGGCTGTAGTGAACCGCCAGCATTTGTTCCGGGCACTTCCCCGTACACGCACCCAGGGCCACGCCGGGCTTGAGGATGTCTGCCCAGGTCTGGCGCTCGCTGGCGCCGAAGCGGCTCTCACTGGTGTCGGTGAAATCGAGCAACGTCACCCGGTCATCACGAGACAACACAATCATCGCCTCGCCAAGCGGAAGCTGATCGAGTTCGACCCGAACCGCCAACGGAACGTCGAAGAAATGCTCCTCAAACTCTGCCGGCAAGCCTTTGGCCTGGGCCAGCAAACTTCGCGGCGTATTATCAACAGCAGTGGAGGCCGCAAATGCGCTGCTACATAACAGCAACGCAAGCGCTGCCGCGATGGGCGTCATCGGGAACATGAACGAGTACTCTATTTACGAAAATTTGAATCCCGGCCGACAACTTTGCGCAGTGCCGGCCGGTCACGTTACTTAAGTAAGTAAGCGCTTATAACTCTTGATCAATTTCAAGGAGTCGTTACAGGAGGAACAGCGTCAAACATCATGGTCACCGCGCCTGTGTAATCACCTGGCGCAAAAGTGGTGCCCACTGCCTTGATGTTGAGTGGTGCACGGTAGTTGACGTTGGATTCCGTTTCGCCAACCACCATCTGTGGCGTAGTGGTGAGAACTACGTTGTTGAGCGCTACTTGCAGGCCGATCTCGGTTGCACCGGAGATCAGCTTCGGCACACTTTCAAGGCTGGCGTGAACCGAACCGTTGTTGTTGCGTACGTCGAAGAAACCGTTGACCTCATCCATGGTGCCCTTGCTTGGCTGGTAGTCCATTCTCTGATCCTTGTTGACCAGATCCGGATCGACCGGTACCACGTAGAAACCGTTGGTCGGTACATGCGCGACAAGGTTAATGGAGTGACGGGCTTCACCCGCGGCAAATACGGCGGAAGAACTCAGAGCCAGAACAGCCAGAGGAGCAGCGAACGCGATTTTCTTGAACATCTTTCAGTACCTGTCTTTTAAAAGGATAAGCGCAGAAAGTTCAAGTTGAGCAAAACCGTCACGAGCAGCTATTTGCTCAGCTGAACTTTCAACGCCGAAAGATGATCGATCAATTTATCTGGAAAGTAAGCAGGAACGTTCCTGCAAGTGCGTAGCCAAAGCGCTATCACCCTGGAAAGAAAAAACCTGAAATAACTTAAAAACCAATGTCTGACTGTAAGATAAATACTACAAGCCGCACACTAACGGCAATGATAAGCAGAAACTAAAAAAGTTACTTCTGTAAGACCAATACCACAAGCCCCGCATTTAATAGGCCAAAACCCAACATTAGAGAGTTAACACTAATTTCAGGTTTTTCACCCGCACTGATTACCACTATTTTTACGGTTTTGGCGGGGTCATCGGCTCGACGCTCGGGACGGCCACCGGTCAGGGGGGGTTGCTTTCTCGTTAAGATATATCTTAAGTTGTATCTAAATACGACGAGAGAAAGCAGAAATGAGAGACCATCATTCCCCCCACCGCGAACACGGCGACGGCCGCGACGGCTTCGAGAAACGCCCCGGACGTGAGCGCGGTGGTCGCGGCCCCCGAGTCTTTGCCCCCGGTGACTTGAAATTGCTGTTGCTGGCGCTGATCGCCGAACAGCCTTGCCACGGCTACGACCTGATCCGCCAGATCGAAGGCATGTTCGACGGCACCTACAGCCCCAGCCCGGGTGTGATCTACCCGACCCTGACGTTTCTGGAAGAGAGCGAAATGATCCTGGGAGACGCCGAAGGCGGAAAAAAACGCTACAGCGTGACCGACGCCGGACGTCTGTCCTTGAAAGAGCAAGCCATCGCCCTTGAAGGTGTGCGGGTGCGCATCGATGTCAGCAAACGCTCGCTGCGCGGCCATGATCGCCCGCCCGAAATTCACGAAGCCGTGCATAACCTGCGCCACGCGCTGCAACTGCACCACGGCCGCTGGAGCAAGGAAGAAATCCAGCGCGTTGCTGTCCTGCTCAACGACACCGCTAAAGCCATCGTCGACGGCCCCGCCGTTCAACCCGTTCAGGAGAACGCCGAATGACTGAAGTCATCGCCTCAACCATTCACCGTGTCATGCACGAAATCAAACGCCGTCGCCTGGAAGTGTTGCGCGTGGTCGACCTGACTCCACGCATGCGCCGGATTACCTTGGGTGGCCCTGAATTGGCAGGTTTTGTCAGCCTCGGCACGGACGACCACGTCAAACTGTTGTTCCCGCAAAATGCCGAACAGGCCGCGGCACTGGAAACCTTGGTGCTGGGCGCCGGCAAGGACAATGGTCCGCTGCCTGAGATGCGCGACTACACCCCGCGTCGCTACGATCTGGACGCCCTGGAACTGGACATCGACTTCGTACTGCACGGCGACGGCCCTGCCTCGACCTGGGCGGCGCAGGCCCAACCGGGCCAGTTCCTGCACAT
Organism: Pseudomonas sp. BF-R-30; assembly: GCF_019956175.1. Lineage (NCBI taxonomy): Bacteria > Pseudomonadati > Pseudomonadota > Gammaproteobacteria > Pseudomonadales > Pseudomonadaceae > Pseudomonas > Pseudomonas sp. BF-R-30. Next base: position 97,822 of record NZ_JAHBDE010000007.1, read on the forward strand.
CGGCGGGCCACGGGGTTCGATGATCGTGCCTGACATGTTCGACAGCTATCTGCTGATCGGCGACGAAACCGCCCTGCCCGCCATTGCCCGACGCCTCGAAGGCTTGGCAGCCAATCGCCGCGCGTTGGTGATTGTCGAAGTGGAAAACGGCAAGGAGCAGCAAGTGCTGGAGAGCGCTGCCGAGGTCAATGTGATCTGGGTACTGCGCGAAGGCGGCAAAGATCATTTGTTGAGCACCGTGCGCCAGATCCAGGTGCCAACCGGCAGCCTGTACACATGGGTGGCGACCGAGAGCAAAGTGTCGCGGCAGATTCGTCGGGTGCTGCTGGATGAGCACGGGCTGGACGAGCAGTTCGTCAAGGCGGTGGGTTACTGGAAACTGGGGGACAGTGTCGAGGAGTGATCTGCTCGCTCAATCGCTGGTTGAAGACTTTGTGGCGAGGGGGCTTGCCCCCGTTCGGCTGCGAAGCAGTCGTAAAATCTGCTGATGCGGTGTTTCAGATAAATACTCATTGCAGCTTTTAGCACTGCTTCGCAGCGCAACGGGGGCAAGCCCCCTCGCCACAATCAGCGTTCACTTCCGGGCGGCACGCCACCGATCCAGCCCAATCACCAGCAAGGCAATCACCACAAACCCCACCAACAATCCCCCGGCATTAATGAACACCTGTGGATAACCCAATTTCTCGACATCAATGAACGGGTAGGGATAAACCGCCAGCAAATGCCCGCGCAGCAGCGAATAGGCGAAGTAGACCAGCGGATAGATCACCCACAACCCGATGTGTCCCACCCGCAGCCTGCCCTTGGGCACGCAACTCCACCAATACACCAGAAACAGCAGCGGCATGACGTCGTGCAACAGTTCGTCGGCCAGCCATTGCCAGCCTTCTGGATGCCACAAGTGGCGCAGCAGCAGGTTGTAAGCGAGGCTCACCACGGCGATGCTCACGGCAATGCCACTACTGACCCACGGCTGCAAGAACCAGCGACGCGCCGCCGACTCGCGGGATGTCACTGCACAGGTCAGCACGGTCGCCACCAGGGTGTTGCTCAGCACGGTGAAATAGCTGAAAAAACTCACCAGCCCGCCGATCAGGCTGGCGCCCAGCGTCCAGCGCGAATGGAAAATCAGGTACATCTGGATGCTCAACCCCGCCCAGCCGAGCATGGCAGCCACGACCACAAAACGACGGTGTAACGCAGAAGGGTTGACCATGTTCAAAGCGGTCGTTTGGTGCGCATCAACTTCACATACAGGCGCTCGACCTTCTCCCGCGCCCACGGGGTTTTGCGCAGGAATGTCAGGCTCGACTTGATGCTCGGGTCGCTCTTGAAGCAGCGGATATCGATGCGCTCGGCCAGCCCCGACCACTCGTAGTGTTCAACCAGCGCGTTGAGGATCTGTTCCAGCGTTACGCCATGCAGCGCATCAGTGTTGTGTTCGGTCATGCCGGGCCTTCAGCGATATTGGAATGGTAAAGCCGCGCACCTTAGCCGAGGGCTTCTTCAGGTGGAAGCGATCTATCAAATGTAGGTGATCTTGGGATCCTGTAGGAGCGAGCTTGCTCGCGAAAAACGCAACGACGCCGCTGGGTATCTGGTTTGACGCGTTATCGTTCACGACCATCGCGAGCGAGCTCGTTCCTACAGGAGAACACTGTTACCAAAATTGAAAGGATGCATGTCAGCAAAAGCCCTTTCTCTATCTGTAACAGAACATTATCCTTGCGCACGCTTTAGCTGAAACGCTTCTGCCAGTCACTTCTTCCGCTCATCCCCCAGAAAAAGATCAAGAATTTCTTCCCTATGCCTGATTTGCGATTTTCGAAAGACAGCGCTGTCTTTAAGACTGTCTCTTGCCACAACGCCCTCAAACTGATCGGCGGGTTCACCGCGTTCGGCCTCGCCACGTGTGTCCAGGCTGCTCCGGCATTCGATAGCGACTCACCGTGGATGCTCGGCGACTGGAACGGCACACGTACGGAGCTGGCGGAAAAAGGCTATGACTTCAAACTGGATTACACCGGCGAAATGGGCAGCAACCTTCACGGCGGCTACGACCACGACCGCACCGCGCGCTACAGCGACCAGTTCGGCCTGGGCACCCACCTGGACTTGCAGAAGATCCTCGGCTGGGACGATGCTGAATTTCAGCTGACCATCACCGAACGCAGCGGCAACAACATCAGCAATGACCGCATCAACGACCCGCGTGTCGGTGGCTTCACCTCGGCCCAGGAAGTCTGGGGCCGCGGCCAGACCTGGCGCCTGACGCAGATGTGGTATCAGCAGAAGTTCTTCGATCAGAGCCTCGACATCAAGGTCGGCCGTTTCGGTGAGGGCGAAGACTTCAACAGCTTCCCCTGCGACTTCCAGAACCTGGCGTTCTGCGGCTCCCAGGTCGGCAACTGGGCGGGCGACATCTGGTACAACTGGCCGGTCAGCCAGTGGGCGCTGCGGGTCAAATATCACCTGACGCCAGAGTTGTACGCGCAGATCGGCGCGTATGAGCAGAACCCGTCGAACCTTGACCGCGACAACGGTTTCAAGCTCAGCGGCAGCGGCACCCAGGGCGCAGTCCTGCCGGTGGAGCTGGTGTGGACGCCGAAACTCAACGGCCTGCCGGGTGAATACCGCACCGGTTACTACTACAGCAGCGCCAACGCTACCGACGTCTACAAGGACAGCAATGGCCAGCCTGCCGCCCTGAGTGGCGAAGCCTATCGCAGCGCGTCGAGCAAACACGGCGTGTGGCTGGGCCTTCAGCAACAAGTCACCAGCCTCGCCAGCGACCACTCCCGCGGCCTGAGCCTGTTCGCCAACGGCACGATGCACGACAAGAAAACCAACGCCATCGACAACTACGTCCAGGCCGGCCTCGTCTACAAAGGCCTGCTCGATGCGCGCGCCAGGGACGACATCGGCTTTGCCATGGCCCGCGTCCACGTCAACCCGGCCTATCGCAAGAATGCCGAGGCGACCAACCAGGCCAATGTCGTTTTCGACTACGACAATCCGTCCTACCTGCCGCCCCAGGACACCGAATACAGCGCTGAACTCTATTACGGCGTGCACGTGACCAACTGGCTGACCGTGCGCCCGAACCTGCAATACATCCGCCATCCCGGTGGCGTGGACGAGGTCGATGACGCGCTGATCGGCGGGATCAAGGTCCAGTCCTCGTTCTAACCAACCACACAAAACCTTTGTAGGAGCGAGCCTGCTCGCGATGGTCGTCAACGATAACGCTGCGAGCCTGACACCACACGGCGCTCTCAGGTTCTTCGCGAGCAGGCTCGCTCCTACAAGGGACTAACCCGTTTTATCTGAACCCTGCCCGCACAAGATCGTCATCTACAGTGAACTTGCGCGGGACTACTTGAAACGTCACGGAGAATCACACTATGAGCACTGATGGTGCCTTGAGCCGAAGCCGTTTATTGCCGACCCTGCTCGGCATATTGCTTCTGCTGATGGGCCTGGCCATGCTGGCCGGGGGGATCAAGCTGAGCATGCTTGGCGGCTCGCTGTATTACCTGCTGGCCGGTATCGGCATCGCGCTGAGCGGCGTCCTGCTGATCGCTGCCCGCCGCGCGGCGCTGGGCCTGTACGCGCTGGTGCTGTTCGCCAGCACCGTTTGGGCACTGTGGGAAGTTGGCCTCGACTGGTGGCAACTGGTGCCGCGCCTGGCGCTGTGGTTCGCCCTCGGTGTGGTGATGCTGCTGCCGTGGTTCCGTCGTCCATTGCTGATCAACGGCCCTGCCCCTATGGGTACTGGCGCCTTGAGCGTGGCCGTGGTCCTGGCCGGCGCCACCGCCGTGGCCAGCCAGTTCACCCATCCGGGCGAAACCTTCGGCGAACTGGGCCGCGACAACGCGGACATGACCAGCACCGCGCCGCAGATGCCCGAAGGCGACTGGCAGGCCTATGGCCGCAGCGAATTCGGTGACCGCTACTCGCCGCTCAAGCAGATCACCCCGGCCAACGTCGGCAAGCTGCAAGAAGCCTGGCGTATCCAGACCGGCGATCTGCCAACCGCCGATGACCCGGTGGAACTGACCAACGAAAACACCCCGCTCAAGGCCAACGGCATGCTCTATGCCTGCACCGCCCATAGCAAAGTGCTGGCGCTGGACCCGGACACCGGCAAGGAACTGTGGCGTTTCGACCCGCAGATCAAGAGCCCGGTGGGCTTCAAGGGCTTCGCCCACATGACCTGCCGTGGCGTGTCGTACTACGACGAAGCCGCTTACGCCAAGTCTGAAAGCGCTGCGTCCGCCGTCATCTCCGAGGCCGGCAAAGCCGTTGCCCAGGCTTGCCCGCGTCGCCTGTACCTGCCAACCGCCGATGCACGCCTGATCGCACTCAACGCCGACACCGGCAAGATCTGCGAAGACTTCGGCACCAACGGTGTGGTTGACCTGACTCAAGGCATCGGCCCGTTCACCGCCGGCGGCTACTACTCCACCTCGCCAGCTGCGATCACCCGTGATCTGGTGATCATGGGCGGCCACGTCACCGACAACGAATCGACCAACGAGCCGTCCGGCGTGATCCGTGCCTTTGACGTACACGACGGTCATCTGGTGTGGAACTGGGACAGCAACAATCCCGACGCGACCGAACCGCTACCAGAGGGCGAACACTACAGCCGCAACTCGGCCAACATGTGGTCGCTGGCCAGCGTCGACGAAAAACTCGGCATGGTCTACCTGCCACTGGGCAACCAGACCCCTGACCAGTGGGGCGCGGACCGCACCCCGGGCGCCGAGAAATTCAGCGCCGGCTTGGTCGCGCTGGATCTGGCCACCGGCAAGGTGCGCTGGAACTACCAGTTCACTCACCACGATTTGTGGGACATGGACGTCGGCAGCCAGCCAACCCTGCTGGACATGAAAACCGCAGACGGCGTGAAACCTGCGCTGATCGCCCCGACCAAACAGGGCAGCCTGTACGTCCTCGACCGTCGTGACGGCACGCCGATCATCCCGATCCACGAAATTCCTGTGCCGCAAGGCGCGGTGAAAGGCGACCACACTGCTGCGACCCAGGCCCGTTCGGACCTGAACCTGCTGGCCCCGGAACTGACCGAAAAAGCCATGTGGGGCGCCAGCCCGTTCGATCAGATGCTGTGCCGCATCCAGTTCAAGGAACTGCGTTACGAAGGCCAGTACACCCCGCCGTCGGAACAGGGCAGCCTGATCTATCCGGGTAACGTCGGCGTCTTCAACTGGGGCGGCGTTTCGGTCGACCCGGTTCGCCAGATGCTCTTCACCAGCCCGAACTACATGGCCTTCGTCTCGAAGATGGTACCTCGCGCCGAAGTCGCGGCCGACAGCAAGCGCGAGAGCGAAACCGCGGGTGTGCAACCGAACACGGGCGCACCTTACGCGGTGATCATGCACCCGTTCATGTCGCCGTTAGGCGTACCGTGCCAGGCGCCGGCCTGGGGCTACGTGGCCGGCATCGACCTGACCACAAGCAAAGTCGTGTGGAAACGCAAGAACGGCACCAGCCGCGACAGCTCGCCATTGCCTATCGGCCTGCCACTCGGCGTGCCAAGCATGGGCGGCTCGATGGTCACCGCCGGCGGCGTCGGCTTCCTCAGTGGCACGCTGGATCAATACCTGCGCGCCTATGACGTCAACACCGGCAACGAGCTGTGGAAATCGCGCCTGCCGGCTGGCGGTCAGGCTACGCCGATGACCTACACCGGCAAGGACGGCAAACAGTACGTGCTGTTGGTCGTCGGTGGTCACGGCTCACTGGGCACCAAAATGGGTGACTATGTGATTGCTTACAAACTGTCCGAGTAAGTTTTAGCGGCAGTCAAAACAAAGGCGACGCCCGTGAGGACGTCGCCTTTTTTGTGCCACATCGCCCCCCCCCCTGTGGGAGCGGGCTTGCTCGCGAAAGCGGTGTGTCAGGCAATGCAAATGTTGTCTGGCACC
>NZ_JAHBDE010000008.1:0-98456 GCF_019956175.1 Pseudomonas sp. BF-R-30
AAGATCACCCGGGCCAGAACGTCCCGTGCCTGGTCGTCGGTGCCCAGCCCGCCCTCCAGCGTCAATTGGCTGGGCACCGACGACCAGGCACGGGACGTTCTGGCCCGGGTGATCTTCGGTGCCCGGGTGTCGATCCTGTTTGCCTTGATGCTGACCTTTGTCAGTGCCCTGATCGGCATCGCGGCCGGAGCCCTGCAAGGCTATTACGGCGGCTGGGTGGACTTGCTCGGCCAGCGTCTGCTGGAGGTGTGGTCCGGGTTGCCGGTGTTGTACCTGCTGATCATCCTGTCGGGCTTCGTCGAACCGAATTTCTGGTGGCTGCTGGGAATCATGGCGCTGTTTTCATGGCTGGCCCTGGTGGACGTGGTGCGCGCCGAGTTCCTGCGCGGGCGCAACCTGGAATACGTCAAGGCCGCGCGCGCGCTGGGCCTGACCGACCGCAAAGTCATCGTGCGGCACATTCTGCCCAACGCCATGAACGCGACCTTGAGCTACTTGCCGTTCATTCTGACCGGGGCGATTTCCACCCTGACGGCGCTGGACTTCCTCGGCTTCGGCATGCCTGCGGGCAGCGCTTCCCTGGGTGAACTGATCGGTCAGGGCAAGCAAAACCTGCAAGCGCCATGGCTGGGACTGACGGCGTTCTTCACCCTGGCGCTGATTCTTTCTTTACTGGTGTTCATTGGCGAAGCACTGCGCGACGCTTTTGATCCTCGGTCTTGACCCTCGATCTTGATGCGGATGTTGATATGACCAACCTGATCGAAATCCGTGACCTCAGCGTGGCCTTCAGTGGCCAGACCGTGGTGCGCAATCTGTGCCTGGACATCCGCCCCGGCGAATGCCTGGCGCTGGTGGGCGAATCGGGCTCGGGCAAGTCGGTGACGGCCCACTCAATCCTGCAACTGCTGCCGCAAACCGATACCGAGACGACAGGCAGCATCCGCTATCGCGGCCAGGAACTGGTGGGCGCCGATGCCGGCAAGTTGCGCAAACTGCGCGGTAATCGCATCGCGATGATCTTCCAGGAGCCGATGACCTCCCTCAACCCGCTGCACAGCATCGAAAAACAGATTGGTGAAACCTTGCTGGTGCACAAAGGCCTGGCGGGCAAGGCGGCGCAAGCGCGGATCCTCGAATTGTTGCATCTGGTAGGCATCCAGAAACCCGAAGAGCGCCTCAAGGCCTATCCCCACCAATTATCTGGCGGGCAGCGCCAACGGGTGATGATCGCCATGGCCCTGGCGTGTGAACCGGAACTGCTGATTGCCGACGAACCGACCACCGCGCTGGATGTGACGGTGCAGCGCAAAATCCTGCTGCTGCTCAAATCCCTGCAACAGCGGCTGGGCATGTCGCTGCTGCTGATCAGCCATGACCTCAATCTGGTGCGCAGCATCGCCCAGCGCGTGTGCGTGATGAAGGCCGGGGAAATTGTCGAGCAGGCGCCGTGCGAAACCCTGTTCACCGAACCCAGGCACCCTTATAGCTGCATACTGCTGCACGCTGAACCCGAGGGCGAAGCCTTGCCCCGGGACGAGCGCGAAAACGTACTGGAGGTGGACAACCTGCAGGTGCGGTTTCCCGTCGGTGGTGGCCTGTTTCAGCGCAAGACCTGGCTGCGTGCAGTGGATGGCATCAGCCTGAATATCCAACGCGGCAAGACCCTGGGCATCGTCGGCGAGTCCGGTTCGGGAAAGTCCACCCTTGGCCAGGCGATCCTGCGTTTGCTCGACTCCGAAGGCGGTATTCGCTTTCAAGGCCAGGCGCTGGACGGTCTGACGCAAAAACAGCTACGGCCGTGGCGCAAGAAGATGCAGGTGGTGTTCCAGGACCCTTTCGGCAGCCTCAGCCCGCGGATGTCGGTCGCGCAGATCATCAGCGAAGGCCTGGAAGTGCACAGCCAGTTGAGCACTGAAGAGTGCAATGCCGAAGTGATCCGGGCACTGAACGAAGTCGGCCTTGACCCCCAAAGTCGCCATCGCTATCCCCACGAGTTTTCCGGTGGACAGCGACAGCGCATCGCCATCGCCCGGGCGCTGGTGCTGAAGCCGGCGCTGATCCTGCTCGACGAACCGACCTCGGCGCTGGACCGCACGGTGCAAAAACAAGTGGTCGCCCTGCTCCGTCAGCTTCAGGAAAAATACGGATTGACCTATCTGTTCATCAGTCATGACCTGGCAGTGGTGCGCGCCCTGGCCCACGACATGATCGTGATCAAGGACGGAAAAGTGGTGGAGCGCGGCGCCAGCCATGAGGTGTTTGACTCACCGCAGCATCCGTACACCAAGGAGCTATTGGCGGCGGCGATGTTGGGGCAGGCATAATCTGGCCGTTAAACCGCGTTGCGGCCTTCGCGAGCAAGCCCGCTCCCACAGTTGATCGGTGTCGTTCACAGATCCCATGTGGGAGCGGGCTTGCTCGCGAAGGGGCCGCCACAGGCAATAAATCATCAGGATCAAACCCATGAACACCACCGAAAGCCTCAAGGACTACCAGCGCGTTCGCTTGCTGGCGATCCGTTCGCTGTTCGAAATCATCGAACAATCAAGCGAGGGCACGGTGATTGTCGACCGCGATGCCAACATCGTCTGGATGAACGAGCGCTATGCCCGACGCTTCGGCCTGCCATCGGCCGAAGTCGCGATCGGCAAGCCCTGCGAAAGCGTGATCCCCGGCAGCCTGCTGCGTGAGGTGGTGCGCACCGGCCGGCCGATTCTGCTGGATATGCAAGACACCTCCAAAGAACCGCTGGTGGTCATGCGCCTGCCGATTCACGACGATGCCGGCGTAGTCATCGGCGCCATCGGTTTCGCCCTGTTCGACGAGTTGCGCAGCCTGTCGCCGATGCTCAAGCGCTACATGAGCATGCAGGAAGAACTGGCCTCCACCCGCTCGCTGCTGCGGGCGCGGCAGACCAGATACAACTTCGCCCACTTCATCGGCACCAGCGCCGCCAGCCTGGAAGTCAAACGCCGCGCCCGGCGCAGTGCGAGCACCGAATCGCCGGTATTGCTGCTCGGCGAGACCGGTACCGGCAAAGAGTTGCTGGCCCAGGCGATCCACAACGCCTCGCCCCGCGCGCACAAGGCTTTCGTGAGCATCAACAGCGCGGCGATTCCTGAATCGCTGCTGGAAGCCGAATTCTTCGGCACCGCCCCCGGCGCGTTTACCGGTGCCGACCGCAAGGGCCGCGCCGGCAAATTGCAGATCGCCCAGGGCGGCACGCTGTTCCTCGACGAAATCGGCGACATGCCGCTGCCCCTGCAAAGCAAACTGCTGCGTGTGCTGCAGGAAAAGGAATTCGAGCCGGTGGGCTCCAACGAAGTGATCCAGAGCGATGTGCGGGTAATCGCCGCGACCTCTACGGACCTGGAAGCCGCGATCAAGCGCGGCGAATTCCGCGCCGACTTGTACTACCGGCTCAACGTGCTGCCGATCCAGGTTCCGCCCCTGCGTGACCGCCTCGATGACGTGCCGGCGCTCAGTGAGGCCATTCTCGAAGAACTGCGCAGCCAGCATGAATTGCACCACGAGGCCCTGGAACTGCTGGGGCAACACGCCTGGCCGGGGAACATCCGGGAGCTGCGCAATGTGCTGGAGCGGGCCGCGCTGCTCAGTGATGATTTGCGCCTGACGGTGGCGGACATCCGCGGGGCGATCGGTACATTCATACCGGTGGAACGCGTGGCGCCCTTGACCATCGAACCGCTTGCCCACGAGACGTTCAGTGTGGCGCGGGAGCGATTTGACCGGCAATTGATCGAAACCACCCTCGCGCAATGCGGGGGCAAGGTGGTTGATGCGGCGGCGCGACTGGGGCTGGGGCGGTCGACGTTGTACAAGAAAATGGCGGCGCTGGGGATTGCCGAGTCTCAATAGAGAGACAGCAATCTCCATTGATAGACAGATCATCGCGAGCAAGCTCGCTCCCACATTAGACCTTGCTCTACTGAACTACTCCGTCCCCCTGTGGGAGCGAGCTTGCTCGCGATGAGGGCAGCACCATCGCCAAAAGTCTCAAATTAGAGACAAAGCCTTCGAACTCAACCCTCATAAATCAAATATATTCTTATATTTCAACAACTTAACAAGATGGCACAAAACTCGCTATACGCCTCTCCCACCAGGCTTCACCCAACAAAAATAACAACCCAGGAGACACACCATGAGTGTGATCATTGCCTTGGCAGCCCTCGCGCTGCTGATGCTGGCTGCCTACCGTGGCTACAGCGTTATCCTTTTTGCCCCGATTGCCGCCCTCGGCGCTGTCCTGCTGACTGACCCGTCTGCCGTCGCCCCCGCTTTCACCGGGGTGTTCATGGAAAAAATGGTCGGCTTCATCAAGCTGTATTTCCCGGTGTTCCTGCTCGGCGCGGTGTTCGGCAAGCTGATCGAACTGTCCGGTTTCTCGCGCTCCATCGTCGCGGCAGCCATTCGCCTGCTCGGCACCCGCCAGGCGATGCTGGTGATCGTGCTGGTCTGCGCCTTGCTGACCTACGGCGGCGTATCGTTGTTTGTGGTGGTGTTCGCGGTCTATCCGTTTGCCGCTGAAATGTTCCGCCAGAGCAACATCCCCAAGCGACTGATCCCGGCGACCATTGCGCTGGGCGCCTTCTCGTTCACCATGGACGCCCTGCCCGGCACGCCACAAATCCAGAACATCATCCCCAGCACCTTCTTCAACACCACCGCCTGGGCGGCGCCGTGGCTGGGCGTGATCGGCACGATCTTCGTGTTCTGCGCCGGCATGCTGTTTCTCCAGCGCCAGCGCAACAAGGCCCAGCGTACCGGTGAAGGCTATGGTTCGGACCTGCGCAACGAGCCGGAAACCGCCCCCGACCTGAAGCTGCCCAACCCGTGGCTGGCGCTGTCGCCACTGCTGGCGGTGGGCATTATGAACCTGCTGTTCACCCACTGGATTCCGCAGGTGTACGGCAAGACCCACAGCCTCGCGCTGCCGGGCATGGCCACGCCGGTGACCACGGAAATCGCCAAGCTCACGGCGATCTGGGCGGTACAGGCAGCCTTGCTGGTCGGCATCCTCATGGTGCTGGTGTTCGGCTACAAGGCGATCAGCCGAAAGCTGGCCGAAGGCAGTAAAAGTGCGGTCAGCGGTGCCTTGCTGGCGGCGATGAATACGGCCTCGGAATACGGTTTCGGGGCGGTGATCGCGTCCCTGCCGGGTTTCCTGGTTCTGGCCGACTGGCTCAAGAGCATTCCCAACCCGCTGGTCAACGAAGCGATTACCGTGACCCTGCTGGCCGGCATCACCGGTTCCGCCTCCGGCGGCATGAGCATCGCGCTGGCGGCGATGTCCGAGCAGTTCATTAGCGCAGCCCACGCGGCGAACATTCCGCTGGAAGTGCTGCACCGGGTCGCCGCGATGGCCAGCGGCGGCATGGACACCCTGCCGCACAACGGCGCGGTGATTACCCTGCTGGCGGTCACCGGGCTGACCCACCGCGAGGCTTACAAAGATATTTTCTGTATTACGCTGATCAAGACCCTGGCGGTTTTCGTGGTGATCGGCACTTTCTACGCCACTGGCATTGTGTGAGGTATTCATGACGACTCTTTCGGGCAAGACCGCACTGGTCACCGGCTCAACCAGCGGCATCGGCCTGGGGATCGCCCTCAGCCTGGCCAAGGCCGGGGCCAACCTGATCCTCAATGGCTTTGGCGATGCCTCCCAAGTGATCGCCCAGGTGCAACAGTTTGGCGGCAAGGTCGGCCATCACCCGGCCGATGTCAGCGATCCGGCACAAATTGCCGACATGATCGCCTACGCCGAGCGCGAGTTCGGCGGCGTCGACATTCTGGTCAACAACGCTGGCATTCAACACGTGGCAGCGGTGGATGAGTTTCCGGTGGAGCGTTGGGATTCGATCATCGCCATCAACCTGTCGTCGGTGTTCCACAGCACCCGCTTGAGCCTGCCGGGCATGCGCGCCAAGGGCTGGGGCCGGGTGATCAACATTGCCTCGGTGCATGGCCTGGTCGGTTCGGTGGGCAAGGCTGCCTATGTCGCCGCCAAGCATGGGGTGATCGGCTTGACCAAAGTGGTCGCGCTGGAAACCGCAACCACCCAGGTCACCTGCAACGCGATCTGCCCAGGCTGGGTATTGACGCCGCTGGTGCAAAAGCAGATTGATGATCGTGCCGCCAGTGGAGTTGACCCGCAGCAGGCGCAGCACGATTTGCTCGCTGAAAAGCAGCCATCGCTGGAATTCGTGACACCGCCGCAACTGGGTGAACTGGTGCTGTTCCTGTGCAGCGAAGCCGGCAGCCAGGTGCGGGGCGCGGCGTGGAATGTTGATGGTGGGTGGTTGGCACAGTGACTGGCTGATAGACCCTTGTGGCGAGGGGGCTTGCCCCCGTTCGGCTGCGAAGCAGTCGTGAATCAGACAACCTGAATCGTCTGTGAGTTTTTGGGGCGGCTTCGCCACCCAACGGGGGCAAGCCCCCTCGCCACACAAGCCCCCTCGCCACAAAAGCCGGCGCCACATCAGCCTGTGTGAAGGCATAAAAAAGAAGAGGCAAACCATGTCCGACATCCTCTGGCAACCCGACGCCAAACGCATTGGCAAGACCCGCATGGAAGCCTTTCGCCGCTTCATCAATCAGCGACACCACCTCAAGATCGACGACTACCCTGCCCTGCACCAGTGGTCCATCGATCAACGCCCGGACTTCTGGCAGGCCATCGTCGATTTCTTCGACATCCGCTTCCACGATCAGCCCGACGCCGTGCTGCTCGAAGGCCCCCGGATGCCCAGCGCCCAATGGTTCCCCGGTGCAACGCTGAACTTTGCCGAACACCTGCTACAGCGTCGCGACGATGCGATCGCCGTGATAGCCGTCGGCGAAAACGGTCAGCGTGAACATTTGACCTGGGCTGAACTCGCCGAGCAGGTCGCCGGTTTTCAGAATGGCTTGATCGCCGCCGGTGTCGGTGTGGGTGACCGGGTCGCCGCGTGCATGCCCAACACCTGGCAGACACTGGTGGCCATGCTCGCCACCACCAGCCTTGGCGCTATCTGGTCCTGCTCCTCACCTGACTTCGGCACCCAGGGGGTGGTTGACCGTTTCGGTCAGATCGAACCGAAAGTACTGGTGACCTGCGCCGGCTACCGCTATGCCGGCAAGGAGATAGACCAGACCGCCAAGGTCAACGAGATCCTCCAGCGTCTGCCTTCGCTGCAACAGCTGATCGTCGTACCTTACGCCCGGCCACAGGCGCACATCGAAGAATTCCACACCCAGGCCAACGTGACGCTGTGGGACGATTTCTACGAACCCGGCGGCGAGCCGGATTTCGTCCCCGTGCCCTTCGCCCATCCGCTGTACATCCTCTACTCCAGCGGCACCACCGGCGTGCCCAAATGCATCATCCACAGCACCGGCGGCGTGTTGCTGCAACACGTCAAGGAACACGGCCTGCATGGCGATCTAGGCCCCGGTGAACGGCTGTTCTACTACACCACCTGCGGCTGGATGATGTGGAACTGGTTGGTGTCGGCACTGGCCACAGGCAGCTCCGTGGTGCTGTACGATGGCTCACCGTTCCAGCCCGATCCACAACGCTTGATCGACCTGATCGACGACGAACGCATCAGCGTCTTCGGCACCAGTCCCAAATACCTCGCAACCCTGGAAAGCAGCGGTATCAAGCCCCGTGAAAGTCATGACCTGAGCAGCCTCAAGACGTTGCTTTGCACCGGCTCGGCACTGTCGCCGCACAGTTACGACTTCGTCTATCGCGACTTCAAGGCTGACGCGTGCCTGGCTTCGATGTCCGGCGGCACCGACATCGTCTCGTGCTTCGTCAACGGCAACCCGATGTCGCCCGTGCGGCGCGGCGAAATCATGGGCAAGAGCCTGGGCATGGCCGTTGAAGTGTGGAACGACGAAGGCCACCCGGTGATCGGTGAAAAAGGCGAACTGGTCTGCACCCGGCATTTCCCGGCGATGCCCATTGGCCTGTGGAACGATCCTGATGGCGAAAAACTGCGCAAATCCTATTTCAGCCTGTTCCCCGGCGTCTGGGCCCAAGGTGATTACGCCGAGCAACTGCCCCATGGCGGGATGATGATCCACGGTCGCTCCGATGCCGTGCTCAACCCCGGCGGCGTGCGCATCGGCACGGCGGAAATCTATCGCCAGGTGGAGAAAGTCCCCCAGGTGCTCGACTGCGTGGCGATCGGTCAGCAGTGGCAGGATGACGTGCGGGTGGTGCTGTTCGTACGCTTGCGCGACGGGCTCGAACTGGACGAGGCCCTGCAACGGCAGATCCGCCAGGTGATTCGCGCCAATACCACGCCGCGTCATGTGCCGGCGAAGATTGTTGCAGTGACGGACATTCCCCGGACCATCAGCGGCAAGGTCGTTGAGCTGGCGGTGCGCAATGTGGTGCATGGGCAGAAAGTGAAGAACACTGATGCCTTGGCCAATCCCGAGGCGCTGGAGCAGTACCGAAACAGGCCCGAACTCCAGTCTTGAAGCGCCACAAAAACCTGTGGGAGCGGGCTTGCTCGCGAAGGCGGCAGGTCAGCCAACAAAGATGTCGACTGACACGCCCTCTTCGCGAGCAAGCCCGCTCCCACAGTAGCCGCTCAAGCCTTCGAATCAACCTGCGCCTGTCACCTGTGCAAGAATAGACGCCAGCTATAGCGAATTGGCGCAGGACTCCCAGATGAACGCAATACCAACCGCCAGCGATGCCCAGGCCTTGATCGCCCGAATCGACTGGGCGAGCAGCCCGCTGGGCGCTGCCAGCACTTGGCCACAAAGCCTGCGAACCGCCGTGGACATCGTCATTCACTCACCGATGCCGATGCTGCTGTTATGGGGCCCGCAACTGACGCAAATCTACAACGACGGCTTCGCCCTGCTCGCCGGGAACAAGCATCCGCACGCTTTCGGACAACCGACACACCTGATCTGGCCAGAGTTGCAAGACTTCACCGACCCGATCTACAGCGCCGTCCTGCAAGGTCAGGTGCGCACCTACAGCGAGCAGCGCTTTACCCTGCAACGCGGGGACCGGGAGTCTGACTTCTGGCTCGACCTGACCTACAGCCCGATCCGCGACGAAGGTGCCCAGGTGTCCGGGATCCTGGTCACCGCCATCGAAACCAACGAACGCCGGCGCATCGCCCTCGAACTCGAACAGCGCTCGGCGGCCAGCCTCAAGGCCCAGCGTGAAACCGAGGAACGCCTGCAACTGGCCCTCGCCGCCACCGATGCGGTCGGTACCTGGGACTGGGACATCAGCGAGGACCGTTTCATCGCCGATGCGCATTTTGCCCAACTGCATGGCATCGACCCGGCCATGGCCAGTCAATTGCCGATCAGTGAATACCTGCACGGCGTACACCCCGAAGACCGCGCCCTGATCGCCCGCAGCATCAAGCATTGCATCACCCATGGCACCGAATACGCCGAGGAGTATCGCCTGCTGCAAACCGACGGTCAGATGCGCTGGGTATTTGCCCGGGGTCGCTGCTACAAGGATCACCATGGCCGGCCGGTGCGCTTCCTCGGCGCCGCCCTGGACCTGACCGAGCGCAAACACACCGAACAGGCCCTGCGCCAGAGCCAGACCGAGCTGCAACTGATCATCAACGCCATGCCGGTCCTGATCAGCTACGTCGACCGCGAAGAGCGCTTTCGCCTGAACAATGCGGCGTACCTCGACTGGTACGGGCTGACGCCGCAAGAGCTTTACGGGCGAACCATTCTTGAAGTGCTCGGCGAAGAAGCCTATGCGCTGCGCGCTCCGCACATCAAGGAGGCGCTGTCCGGCCGGCCCTGCTGTTTCAGCATCAGCACGCCACACCGCGACGGCAGCATCCGCCAGGCCTTGATGAATTACCTGCCACGCCACGGCGCGGATGGCGCCGTGAACGGTTTCTACATCTTCGTGATCGATGAAACCGAGCGTAAAAAGACCGAAGAAGCCCTGCGTAACCTCAACGAAACCCTTGAAGAACGGGTTGCCGCCCGCACCCGCCAACTGGCCGAAGCCAACGAGCGTCTGCAGAACGAGATGTTCGAGCGCGAACGTGCCGAAGACGCCTTGCGCCATGCGCAGAAAATGGAAGCGGTCGGCCAGCTTACCGGCGGCATCGCCCATGACTTCAACAATATGCTCACCGGCATCATCGGCAGCCTCGACCTGATGCAACGCTACATTGCCGACGGCCGCGCCAGCGAGATCGGTCGATTCACCGAAGCGGCCGTGTCCTCGGCCAACCGCGCCGCCGCCCTCACCCATCGCTTGCTGGCGTTCTCCCGGCGCCAATCACTCAATCGCAAGCCGCTCAACCCCAACGAGCTGATCCACTCTCTGGAAGACTTGTTCAGGCGTACCAAGGGCGACCATATCGAGCTCGACCTGCAACTGGCCGAGGACATCTGGCGGGTCAACACCGATGTCAGCCAGCTGGAAAACGCCCTGCTCAACCTGGTGATCAACGCCCGGGACGCCATGCCCGATGGCGGCGAGCTGCAGATCGAAACGGCCAACGTGTACCTCGACGGGAGTGACATGACGACCCTGGAACCGGTCAAGGCCGGTGACTACGTGATGATTGCCGTCAGCGACAACGGCACCGGCATGACGCCCTCGGTGCTGGCCAAGGCATTCGACCCCTTCTTCACCACCAAGCCCATCGGCCAGGGCACCGGTTTGGGCTTGTCGATGATTTACGGTTTCGCCCAGCAATCGGGGGGCCACGTCAGTCTGTTCAGCCTGCCGGGACGGGGCACCAGCGTGCGTTTGTACCTGCCGCGCCTGCATTCGACCGAGTCGGAAAAAGTTTTGTCGCCCGTCATCGGCGAGGCACCGGCGGCGATTGCCGGCGAAACCGTGATGCTGGTCGAGGACGATGCGGCGGTGCGCATGCTGGTATTGGACCTGCTCAATGAGCTCGGTTACCGCGCCCATGAAGCCGAAGATGCCAAGGGCGCCCTGCCACTGCTGGAGTCGGACCTGCGGGTGGACCTGCTGGTGACCGACGTCGGGTTGCCGGGCATGAACGGCCGCCAACTGGCGGAAATCGCCCGCCAGCATCGTCCCGAACTGAAAGTGCTGTTCATGACCGGTTACGCCGAGATCGCCGCCGAGCGCCAGGGTTTTCTCGAAGAGGGCATGGACATGGTAGCCAAGCCGTTTTCCATCGATCTGCTGGCCAACAAGATTCGCACGATGATCAGTCAACCGGACTGAGTTGAGGCATAATCGCGCGCCCCCCACTGCCGCCCACATAGCCACCACCGTTGCAAGGTAACCGCCACATGAAAGCTCAAGCCCGCCATATTCTGGTGAAAACCTCGGAAGAAGCCGAGCAGCTCAAACAACGCATCGCCAAGGGCGAAGCGTTCGACGTACTGGCCAAGAAGTATTCGACCTGCCCATCGGGCAAGCGCGGCGGCGATCTCGGTGAAGTGCGGCCGGGACAGATGGTCGGCGTAATTGATGCGGTGATCTTCAAGAAACCGCTGCGGGTGGTGCATGGGCCGATCAAGAGCAAGTTCGGGTATCACCTGGTGCAGGTGTTTTACCGGGATTGAGTGGCTGGTCAGGCCCCTGTGGCGAGGGGGCTTGCCCCCGTTCGAGTGCGCAGCACTCGTGAGTTCGCTGCACTCGGCATGTCAGATAAATCCGGTAGACAGGGTTTGGGGCTGCTTCGCAGCCCAACGGGGGCAAGCCCCCTCGCCACAAAGCCCCCCTCGCCCCAGTTAATGCATTTCAATCTCTGGGAATCAGCGCCCCCGGCACCTGAATCACCCGGCTCGCCAACCGATGCCCGGCCTCGGCGGCTTGCGAAGGGCTGCCGCCCTTGAGCCGCGAAGCCAGATACGCCGCGCTGAACGAATCCCCCGCCGCCGTGGTGTCCACCACCCGCTCGACCTTCTGCGCCGGCACTTCGAACGACTCTCCATCACAACGAATCAGGCACGCTTGTGCGCCGCGCTTGAGCACCACTTCCGGCGTACCGATTTGCTCATACGCGGCAAACACCGCGTCAGCATCGGCATAACCAAACAACGCCTGTTCGTCATCCACCGTCAGCAACGCCAGGTCGACATACGCCAGCACACTGCGATATGCCGCCCGGGCGTCCTCGACCGATGCCCAAAGCCGTGGCCGGTAGTTGTTGTCGAACACGATCCGCGCATCGCGCTGGCGGGCTTCGATCAGGGTTTCCAGCAGTTTTTCCCGACCTTGCGCACCGAGTACCGCCAGGGTGATGCCGCTGAAGTACAGCACATCATAATCCGGCAGCGCGGCGAGAATCGGCGCGGCGGCCGGGGTGGTGAAGCAATCGCGGACGGCCGCTTCGTTGCGCCAGTACAGGAAGCGTCGCTCACCGGCAGCGTCAGTCTGGATGCAATACAAACCCGGCAGGCGTCCGGGCAGACGCTGGACCATGGCGAGCCCGATATTTTCCGCCGCCCAACTCTGGCACATCGCGTCGCTGAAACTGTCATCGCCCAGGGCGGTGACGTAGTCCACGGAACCGTCCTCTCCCAGTTCCCGGGACAGGTACACGGCCGTGTTCAATGTGTCGCCGCCGAAGCTCTGTTGCAGGCTGCCATCGGCGCGATGCTGCAACTCGATCATGCACTCGCCGATCAGGGCGATGCGTGGAGTGTCGGGGCCCAAGGTGTTGATGGTGTTCATACGCGGGTTTCTCTTTTTGTCTGGTAGGGCCTCTTCGCGAGCAAGCCCGCTCCCACATTGGATCTTCGGTGTACACACAACCCTGTGGGAGCGGGCTTGCTCGCGAAAGCCGCGCCGCGATTTCAGTCTTAGAAGCAGGTTTCCATGGTCTCGATAACGTTCAGTTGCTCATCCACCAGGCAACCGACACGCCACTTGTCGAACGTCAGGCACGGGTGCGAAGTGCCGAACGAAATGATGTCGCCCACCCGCAGATCAACCCCCGGTGCCACGGTCATGAACGCATGCTGGTCCATCACCGCAGTCACCTTGCAGACGCTCACATCATCGCCTTTGGCCGGCACGACGCCCGCCTTGTAGCGCAGCAATGGCACCGGCAAACCGGCGTCGTAGGCCACGTCGCGCTTGCCCAGGGCAATCACCGCAAACCCCGGCTCCGGCAGCGACTGCACGTGCGCCCACACCTCCAGCGCCGGACGCAGGCCTTCGTGCAGGTCGCTGCGACGGTCGAGTACGCAGCACTGCGCTTCCTTGTAGATGCCATGGTCATGGGCCACGTAACTGCCGGGACGCAGCACGCTGAGGAAACGCCCGGCGGCGTTCTGTGCTTCAAACGACTCGGCAATCAGGTCATACCAGGCCGAACCCGACGCGGTGATGATCGGCTTGGGGATGGCGAAGGCACCGCTGTCCTGCAACTGCACCGCCAGGCGCACCAGTGATGCGGCGAAATCGCGGATACCGGTCACTGCGTGATCGCCATGGATCACCCCTTCGTAGCCTTCGATCCCGGTCAGGGCGAGCGCCGGTTGCGCGGCGATGGCCTTGGCCAGGTCGAGCACTTGCTGCTCGCTGCGGCAACCGCAGCGACCACCGACCACGCCGTATTCGATCATGACGTTCAAACGCACGCCACGGGAAGCGAAATAGGCGCCGAGGTCGGCGACGTTGTCCGGGTGATCGACCATGCAATAGAAGTCGAACGTCGGGTCGGCCAGCAGGTCGGCAATCAGCGCCATGTTCGGCGTACCGACCAACTGGTTGGCCATCAGCACCCGGCGCACACCATGAGCGTAGGCCGCACGGGTTTGGGTGGCGCTGGCCAGGGTGATGCCCCAGGCACCGGCGTCCAGTTGGCGCCGGAACAGCGCCGGGGTCATGCTGGTTTTGCCATGGGGCGCGAGTTCCGCTCCGCTGTCGCTGACGAACGCCTGCATCCAGCGAATGTTGTGTTCCAGTGCCTCGCGGTGCAGTACCAGCGCAGGCAGGCTGACGTCACGCACCAGGTTCGCGCCCTTGGGTGCGGTGCCTTTTTCCACGGCGGCGGTATTGGGGGCAGAAGACATGGTCGAACTCCTCGTTCACGCGGCCGCAGGCAGCCGCTGTTATTCGTTGATGCGACGGGCCAGGCTATTGGCGCTTTCGATCAGCACCCGGCGGTAGTCGTTGTAGTTGTTCTTGGCATCGGCCCGGGGGGCGACGATGCACAGGGTCGCGATGGCCACGCCGTTGGGGTCTTTGACCGGTGCGGCGAAGCAATGGGTAAAGGTGTCGGCGACGCTATCGAAGGAAAAGAAACCATCGATACCGGCCTGACGGATTTCCTTGAGAAATTGCGCAAGTTCCAAGCGTTCGCCGTTGGGCAGGATGAAGTCGTCGTGGTCGATCAGGTCGACGATTGCCTGGTCGCTCAGGTGCGCCAGCAGCAAGCGCCCGGATGCGGTCCAGGGGATGGGCGCGTTTTCACCGATGTCCGAGGAAATGCGGAAATGCCGCTCCCCCTCCTTCATCAGCGCAACGGTGTACTTGCGCCCGTTGAGCAGGCACATCTGCGCCGTTTCACGGGTCTGGCTGACGATTTCCTGCAAGGCGTGATCGGCCTCGCGAGTCAGGTCGAAATGTCGCAGGTGTGCCTGCCCGAGAAAGTACAACTGGCGACCGAGGTAGACATGACCGTCCTTGCCCACCGGCTCCAGGATGCGTCGTTCCAGCAGCGAGGCCACCAGTTCGTAGACCGTGGATTTGGGGCTGCCGATACCGTTGGCGATGTCGTTCGGGCGCAAGGGCTGGCCGATCTCCTTGAGGAAATCGAGGATATCGAACGCCCGGTCCAGCCCGCGTGCCCGGCGCTTGATGGTGTCTTCGGTCATTTCAGTGGTTCCCATTCATGGTCGCCTGGAGTTTACCCAGTGTGCCGCGCTGATCGTCAGGCCGCCTTCGCGGGCAAGCCCGCTCCCACAGGGAATGGTGGTGTGTCTGCAATCTGTGGCAGCACACAAACCTGTGGGAGCGTGGCTTGCCCGCGATGGGCGCGACTCGGTTCAAGCCTTTTTCTTGTACGCAATGCAGTCGATCTCGACCTTGCAGTCGACCATCATGTTCGCCTGCACACAGGCCCGCGCCGGGGCATGTTCTGGCTTGAAGTACTCGGAGAACACCTTGTTGAAGCTCCAGAAATCCCGCGGGTCTTCCAGCCACACGCCGGTACGCACCACGTCTTCGAGGCCATAACCGGCCTCTTCAAGGATAGCGATCAGGTTCTTCATGGTCTGGTGAGTCTGCTCGACGATACCACCGACAATGATCTCGCCATCCAGCGCCGGCACCTGGCCGGACACGTGCAGCCAGCCATCGGCTTCGACAGCGCGGGCGAATGGACGAGGCTGACCGCCGCCGGCGGTGCTGCCGGTGCCGTAACGAGTAATGCTCATGCGTGTTTCTCCTGATTGAAAGTGAAGGTTGAAAGCGCGTGCTTTTGAAAAGTCCTGGAGGTGCCAAGGCGCATTCGTGCTGCCGGCAACCACAATCAGTTTGTCGCGGACCATAGCGCTATCGAGCTTACTGTCCGCCGCCTCATTAATTCCGCTATAGCGGAACTTGGTATATAACAACGGAATAGACGGCAGAAAGTGTGCCACAGGATGCGGAGGGAATGTGAGGCAGATTGAAATTTGTTTTGAATCAAAGGATGCGTAAAACAGAAAAAAAAACGTTACCAAACGCACGGCCTGGCCCGGGTGCTCGACGGTGACACACTGAACCAGACGCTGATCAAGGCCGATGCGGCCTTGTATGAGTCAAAACATACCAGGAAGGATCGCTACACATTTCATCAATAAAGCTATCTATCCCACCTACCGCACCGCGCGTCCTCATCGCTAACCGAGCGATGTGTGCCACCGAAAAAAGATCTGTTTAAACCCGACCAATCTGCTTGCTACTGTCAACTATGACAGTAGACGCTTCTGAGTAGGCAAGGAAATACTGGCGCCGCATCGACTATCGAAACCAAAGGGGATCGAACATGAATACGGCGAGAACTTTATTTTTTTGCGCGACGCTGGGGATGGGTTTAACGGGTTGCAATATTGATCCGGACGCGACTGTTTCCACGGTCAGCGAAGAGTGCAGCAGCCTGGTCAATGGAGAGTACATCGGCCAGAATGGCCCTGAAGTTTGCATTACGACACCGCTTTCAAAAAGTGCCACATCCATCTCGGGCACGATCGTTGGGACCACGGCTACAGGCCCGTTCATGGTAACGGCGAAAACCAGCGATGACGTCATTTTGAAGCAGGTATCCACGCTGTCTAACGGTAACTTCACGATGTCACAATTGAATCTGCAAAGCCTGCCAGGCAAGGGCATTTCATTTTCGGTTGTGGTCACGGGTGTAAGTTCACCACCCACCAAACTGGTAGTCGGCCAGGAGCCACCGTCAAAATGTTCACAAGGAGCTCCGAACTATCCGTTATGTGGCACTTACCCTGGCGCGATCTTTTTTCCAATTAAAACCTCCATTACCACCATTTTCTCTGTTCCACCTGGCGAGTTTTATACGGGGGCTACTTTAATCCCGTATCTCATAGGCTTGAGTACAACCCGCTGGAAACCAGACCGATACATCAGCTTTTCACGAAACGTATCTGCTCCCATAAAGCCGGGAGAGGAGCAAATCGTTTTTGCGACTATCGATAACACTGAGTCTTTTGCCTACCCTGTCACTCAAACTGTTTTGCCCGCTCAACAGTAAAAATCCCGCGAGAAACGTGCTCACAGTCGGGCGCGCGCAGGGCCGGTACACTGATGCGCGATCCCGTTCCCGTGTCCCTGGCTGACCTAGTGCTTGAATGACGTCATCACCCGCTCGGCATTTTCATCGCAGCTCATGCCTTCGGGCCGGGCCTGGAGGGTGTCGATCCAGCCCAGCAACTGCGCCTTGCTATGGGCCAGGTGCCGTTGCATCTCTTCGATCTGCTCGATCTTGCGATACAGGCCGGCCATCAACTCATCGTGCTAGAACGCGCCCGTCACATTATCCGGCAGTAATTGCCTGAGTTCTTCCAGGCTGAAACCGGCCTGTTGTGCGCACTGGATGATTTGCAGGGTCTGCAGCGCCTGTTGCGAGTAACGCCGATAACCGTTGGCAGAACGCTCGACCTGGCGGATCAACCCCTGAGACTCGTAAAAGCGGATCCGCGATGCGGTCAACCCGCTCAACTGCGCCAATTCACCGATCTTCATTGCGGCCTCATTTACCTGCTTGACATTAAAGTTAACTTTAAGCTTAGCCTCTGCTCATCACTACGAGGAGTCAAGCATGTCGCCCTTTCAAGCGTTGAATTTGCCCAACGGCCAGACCATCGGCAATCGCATTGCCAAAGCCGCGATGGAAGAGAACCTCGCCAATACCGATCAAGTACCCGACAAGGCACTGCTTCGCCTGTATCAGGCCTGGGCCGAGGGCGGGGCCGGCTTGTTGCTGACCGGCAATGTAATGATCGACCGTCGCGCCATGACCGGTCCCGGCGGAGTAGCGCTGGAAGACGAGCGCCACCTGGAGCGCTTCCGCCAGTGGGCCAGCGTCGGTCGGGCCGGCGGTGCGCATTTCTGGGTGCAGCTCAACCATCCTGGCCGCCAGACCATGGCCAACCTTGGTCAGCAAGCTCTGGCGCCGTCGGCGGTTGCGCTGGATCTGGGCCCGTTCTCGAAGATGTTCGCCGAACCCAAACCCATGAGCGCGGACGACATCCAGGAGGTGATCCGACGTTTCGCCACCAGCGCCGCACTGGCCGAGAAAGCCGGTTTTACCGGCGTGCAGATCCACGCCGCCCACGGCTACCTGATCAGCCAGTTCCTTTCGCCGCTGACCAATCGGCGCACCGATCAATGGGGCGGATCCCTGGAAAATCGTGCGCGTCTGCTGTTGTCCGTCGTCGAGGCGGTTCGCCAAGCGGTGTCGCCGCAATTTTGTGTGTCGGTAAAACTCAACTCAGCAGATTTCCAGCGCGGTGGTTTCGATGCCGATGATGCGCGGCAAGTGATCCAGTGGCTCAACGAACAACCGATCGACCTGCTGGAACTCTCCGGTGGCAGTTACGAAGCACCTGCCATGCAAGGCGAGGCGCGCGACGGCCGAACCCTGGCGCGGGAGGCGTACTTTCTGGAAATGGCCGGCGAACTGGCCAGCGTGGCACGGATGCCGGTGATGGTGACCGGTGGGATCCGGCGTCTGGCAATCGTCGAACAGGTCCTCGACAGCGGCCTTGCCATGGCCGGCATCGGCACCGCGCTCGCTGTGGAACCACAGCTGGTCAAGCACTGGCGCGAAGGCCAGGACAGTCATCCGCAACTGCCGCCGATCCGCTGGAAGCGCAAACCACTGGCGGCGCTGGCGAGCATGGCGGTGGTCAAGTTCCAGCTGCATCGCTTGAGCCGTGGGCGCACAACCCGACCTGAAGTCTCGGCGTTGTGGGCGTTGATTCTCGACCGGTTATACATTGGCAAGCGCACCCGGCAATACCGGCAGGCGATGGGCAAGTAATCCGAAGTTGGTGGTGGCTGACCCACCGCTTTCGCGAGCAAGCCCGCTCCCACAGGGATCATTCGGTGTTCACAGACTTTGTGCTCACCCGGACCAATGTGGGAGTAATCCGAAATTGATGTTGACTGACCCTCCGCCTTCGCGAGCAAGCTCGCTCCCACAGGGATCATTCGGTGTTCACAGACTTTGTGTTCACCCGGACCAATTTGGGAGTAATCCGAAATTGATGTTGACTGACCCTCCGCCTTCGCGAGCAAGCTCGCTCCCACAGGGATCATTCGGTGTTCACAGACTTTGTGTTCACCCGGACCAATGTGGGAGTAATCCGAAATTGATGTTGACTGACCCTCCGCCTTCGCGAGCAAGCTCGCTCCCACAGGGATCATTCGGTGTTCACAGACTTTGTGTTCACCCGGACCAATGTGGGAGCGAGCTTGCTCGCGATGAGGCCCGTGCAGACAAAGTAAACTTCAGCCAGGAAGCAGCTCGTCAATGTGCCGATACTCGGCCTGCAACTGCGTCGCCAACACCCTGCTGCGCCCAAGCCGGATCGGCCCGCGCTCGATATCGATCAATAACCCCGGGCACTCCAGGACGGGCAACAACGGCCAGTCCTTCAGCCGTCCATCGGTCACCAGCAACAACCGCTGCTGCTCTGCCGGAAAACGCTTTTGCCGTGCACCAAGCCATCGCCCCGCTTCGCCCAACGCGGCCAGTAACGGCGTACCGCCCCCGGCGCCAAGGCCATCGAGCCAATGGCGCAACCCGGTCGAGGCCTTCAACCCCTGCACCTGCCACTTCGGTGCAGCACCGCTGGCCGTGAGCAGGGCCAGGCGCGCACGCTGGCGATAGGCATCGTCGAACAACTGCGCCAGCAAGCCCTTGGCATCGCTCAATGCCTGATGACGACGGGTCGATGCGGAGGCATCAACGATCACCAGCCACAGTTCGTGGGGCGAGCGAGTGCGCAGCTGAAACAACAGGTCGTCGCGCTGACGCGGTCGGCCATTGAGCAATGTGCCAGGCCAGTTGACCGAGCCGCTACGGGCCGTATGACGCTTACCCTGTTTGCCGTGGTCCAGCCGCCCGGCTCGGGGTCTGGCATTCGCCCCCGCATGGGAGCGTGGGCGAATGCCTAGGGCTTTTTTGGCCAGCTCGGCACTTCACGTCGTGCACCGACCGCCAGCGCCTGGGCAGGCAACTCGCCCCACTGGCCCTGCCCTTCGCTCGGGTTGGCGTGCTGAGGCGCCGATTGTTGCGTCGCCTGGGATGACTGAGGCGTCGGTGCGCAATGTTCGCGACGGCGATGGCGCAAGGCGAACTCGGCGACTGCGTCGATATCTTCCTCGGCGATGGCGTTCGCCCCGCGCCAGGCAGCGTGAGCCCGGGCAGCGCGCAGCCAGACCAGATCGGCGCGCAAACCATCGACGCCAGCGGCGAAGCAGCGTTCGGTGATGTGTGCCAGCGCCTGGTCGTCGAGGGGAATGCTTGCCAGTGCATTGCGTGCGTTCTGGCAACGGTCACGCAGAGTCGCCTGTGCGGATTCCCATTCGGCGCAGAAACCTTGCGGGTCGGCGTCGAAATCCAGGCGACGACGGATGATCTGACCACGCTCGACCGGCGCGGTGTGACCACCGAGGGCGACGTTCAAACCGAAACGGTCAAGCAATTGCGGACGCAGTTCTCCCTCTTCCGGGTTCATGGTGCCAATCAGCACGAATTTTGCCGAATGCCTATGGGAAATGCCGTCACGCTCCACCAGATTGGTGCCGCTGGCGGCCACATCGAGCAGCAGGTCAACGAGATGATCGGACAACAGATTGACCTCGTCGACATAGAGCACGCCACCGTCAGCCTTGGCCAGTACGCCGGGGGAAAACTGTGCGCGACCTTCGCCCAGTGCCGCATCGAGATCGAGGGTGCCGACCAGCCGCTCCTCAGTGGCGCCCAGCGGCAAGGTGACGAACTGACCGCTGGCCAGCAGATCCGCCAGACCGCGGGCCAGGGTCGACTTGGCCATGCCCCGCGGGCCTTCGATCAGGACGCCGCCGATTTTCGGGTCGATGGCGGTCAGGCACAGGGCCAGCTTCAAATCGTCGGCGCCGACCACGGCGCAGAGCGGGAAATGCGGGGTGTCGGTCATTGTTCTATCTCGGTCATGGTCGGTAATCGTCACAGCCACCCCAATCCCTGTGGGAGCGAGCCTGCTCGCGATGGCGGCCTGACAGTCGAAATCGATGTCGACTGTGTTGACGGCTTCGCGGGCAAGCCCGCTCCCACAGGATTTGCGGTGATTAGCTGTCTTCCTCTATATCGAGCAACAGATTCTCCAGCGCCTCGCGGTACTCGCCGGGCTCCTTCCACATTCCCCGTTGTTGCGCCTCGAGCATGCGCTCGGTCATATCGCGCAAGGCATGAGGATTGTGTTCGCGGACAAAATCCCGGGTGCCCGGATCGAGCAAATAGGCATCGGCCAGCAACGCGTACTGGTGATCGTCGATCAACTGCGTGGTGGCGTCGAAGGCGAAAAGGTTGTCGACCGTCGCAGCCAATTCGAACGCACCTTTGTAGCCGTGACGTTTAACGCCTTCGAGCCACTTCGGGTTGGCCGCCCGGGAGCGGATCACCCGGTTCAGCTCTTCCTTCAAGGTGCGAATCCTCGGCAGGTCCGGTTGGCTGTGGTCGCCATGATAGCTGGCCGCCGCCTCGCCTTTCAGGCTCTCCACCGCCGCGAGCATGCCGCCCTGGAACTGGTAGTAATCGTTGGAGTCGAGCAGATCGTGCTCGCGGTTATCCTGGTTTTGCAGCACCGCCTGTACCTGGCTCAGGCGCTGGCTGAACTGTTCGCGGGCGGCGGTGCCTTCGTCGGAACCGCCGTAAGCGTAGCCACCCCAGTTGAGGTAGACCTCGGCCAGGTCCTCGCGGCTCTGCCACAGGCGACCGTCGATGGCGCCCTGTACACCCGCGCCGTAGGCACCGGGTTTGGCCCCGAATATCCGCCAGCCGGCCTGACGTCGCGCTGCGTCTTCATCGAGCCCCGCCTGCAGCAAGGCTGCACGCTCGGCGCGTACCTTGGCCGCCAACGGGTTCAGGTCGTCCGGCTCATCGAGATCGGCCACCGCTTGCACCGCCGCGTCGAACAAACGAATCAGATTGGCAAAGGCATCACGGAAGAAACCGGACACACGCAAGGTCACGTCCACCCGCGGGCGGTCGAGCAAACTCAACGGCAGAATCTCGAAATCATCGACCCGCTGGCTACCGGTGGCCCAGACCGGGCGCACGCCCATCAGCGCCATCGCCTGGGCGATGTCATCGCCACCGGTGCGCATGGTTGCGGTACCCCACACCGACAAGCCGAGCTGGCGCAAATGATCGCCGTGGTCTTGCAGGTGCCGTTCGAGAATCAGGTTGGCCGACTGGAACCCGATGCGCCACGCCGTGGTGGTCGGCAGGTTGCGTACGTCCACCGAATAGAAGTTGCGCCCGGTGGGCAGCACGTCAAGACGACCACGACTGGGCGCGCCGCTGGGACCGGCCGGGACGAAGCGACCGCCAAGCGCGTCGAGCAATCCGCGCATTTCCGCCGGACCGCAGGCGTCCAGCCTTGGCGCGACCACTTCGCGCAGGCTGTCGAGGATGGCTTGCACCTCAGACCAGCCCGCCTCCTGTAGGAGCGAGCCTGCTCGCGATGGTGTGTCAGCCACATTGGTGTCGACTGACACACCATCGCGAGCAAGCTCGCTCCCACAGGGGTCAGCTAATGCCTGCGAAATCAGTTGTGTGGCGAACAGTTCGAGGCGTTCGCGGGTATCGCCGGTGGTGCGCCACAGTTCAGTGCTGATCAACGACAAGGCATTCGGTCGGAGCCCGGTCCACGGCTCGGCCAAGGCGCAATCAAGCGGATCGAATCCTAGTCCCAAGGCCTTGGCCAGCGCCCGCAGCAGACTCGACTGCGCACCCCGGCCATCGCCCCGTGGAATGCGCAACAGCGCCAGCAAGGTATCGATGCGCAAACGTCCGGTGGGCGATTCGCCGAACACATGCAGGCCGTCGCGGATCTGCGACTCCTTCAAGTCGCACAGGTAAGTGTCGAGTCGCGGCAACCAGATCGCCGCGTCGGCATCGCTGTCGAGTTGTTCGTCCAGTTGCAGTTCACGGTCGATGTGGGTGTCACGCACCAGTTGCAGGATGTCGCGCTGCAACTCTCGGGCTCGGCGCGGATCGAGCAGCTGCGCTTCGTAATATTCGTCGGCCAACAGCTCGAGGTTACGCAGCGGGCCGTAGGTTTCGGCGCGAGTCAGCGGTGGCATCAGGTGATCGATGATCACCGCCTGGGTACGCCGCTTGGCCTGGGCGCCCTCGCCCGGGTCGTTGACGATGAACGGATAGATGTTCGGCAGCGGCCCGAGCAAAGCGTCTGGCCAGCAATGTTCCGACAGCCCCACGCCCTTGCCCGGCAGCCATTCGAGGTTGCCGTGTTTGCCGACGTGGATCACGCCGTGGGCGCCATAGGTGTTGCGCAGCCAGAAGTAGAAGGCCAGGTAGCCGTGGGGCGGCACCAGGTCCGGGTCGTGATACACCGCGCTCGGGTCGACCTGATAACCCCGGGCCGGCTGAATGCCGACGAAGGTCAGGCCGAAACGCAGGCCGGCGATCATCATCCGCCCGCTGCGACACATCGGGTCGTTTTCCGGCGCCCCCCAACGTTCGAGCACCGCCGCGCGATTGGCTTCAGGCAGGGCGTTGAACATCACTAGATAATCATCCATGCCCAGGCTTTGCTGGCACGGACGCAGGTCGAGGGTCTCGAGATCGTTGCTGACGCCGCCGAGCAACTGCTGGATCAGCGCGGTGCCGCTGTCTGGTAACTCAGCCGGTAATGGATAACCTTCGGCATGCAACGCCCGCAGGATATTCAGCGCCGCTGCCGGGGTATCGAGGCCGACGCCATTGCCGATGCGACCGTCGCGGGTCGGGTAGTTGGCGAGAATCAAGGCAATGCGTTTTTCAGCATTGGGCACCCGCGCCAGATCGATCCAGCGCCGCGCCAGTTCGGCAACGAAGTCCATGCGCTCCGGTTGTGGCCGGTAGCAGACTACATCCGACTGACTGCGCTCACTGCGCCACGCCAGGTCCTTGAAGCTGATCGGGCGGCTGATGATGCGCCCGTCCAGTTCCGGCAAGGCAATGTGCATCGCCAGGTCGCGAGGGCCAAGCCCCTGTTCACTGGCGCGCCAACCCGGTTCGTTGTCCTGGGCGCAAATCGCTTGGATCACCGGAATATTGCGGCGGAATGGCCGCACATGCGGTGCTTCCGGGCTGGACTGGGCAAAGCCGGTGGTGTTCAGAATCACTGAGACGCAGGCCTCGTCGAGCCAGTCCTCGACCACGCAAAGGCAGCCGGGTTCTTTCAGGCTCGCCAGCGCGATTGGCAACGGATTCAACCCCGCCGCCTGCAACCGTTGGCAAAAAACGTCAATGAAAGCGGTGTTCGCCGCCTGCAGATGCGAGCGGTAAAACAGCACCGCCGCCACCGGTTGATCGGCATGCCAATCGGCCTGCCAGTCGCTCAGTGCGGCAGAATGTTTGTGCGGATGGTAAATCGCCGTGCGTGGCAGGGTTTGCGGTTCGCCCCAGGTGTAATCACTCGCCAGCCAGCGGTTGGCCAGGCAGCGGAAGAAGTCGAGGGCGTTGCCCATGCCGCCCTGGCGCAGAAACTGCCAGAGCCGGTCGCGATCCTCGGCACCGACGGTGCTCAAGTCGCTGAGTTCCGGGTCCGGGCGATCATCACCCGGCACCAGAATCAGCTGCACGCCGCGCTGCGACAGCTCGACCAGACGCTCGATGCCATAACGCCAATAGGCGATGCCGCCGTGCAGCGAGATCAGGATGACCTTGGCGTGGCGCAAGACTTCATCGACGTACAGGTCAACCGAGGCATGGTTCTGCACCTGCATCGGGTTGGCCAGGCGCACGCTCGGGTAATCGTCGGGCAACTGCTGCGCAGCTTCGGCGAGCAGCGCCAGGCTGGAATCGCCGCTGCACAGGACCACCAGCTCGGCGGGGGTTTGTCCAAGGTCGGCAATGTTGTCATCCGACACGAAACCGCCGGGCTGGGTCCTGAGCAGGTGCATGGCTTACACGCTGAGCGCGGCGCGCAGTTGCGCTTCGAGAACAGTGGCGTCCAGTTTCTGGCCGATCAGCACCAGGCGAGAGACTCGCGCCTCTTCGGCGCCCCACTGGCGGTCGAAATGCTTGTCAAAACGCGTACCCACACCCTGGATCAGCAGGCGCATCGGCTTGTTCGGAATCGCCGCAAAGCCCTTGACGCGCAGGATGCCGTGCTGGACCACCAACTGGGTCAGCGCGTCCAGCAGCAGGCTTTCGTCGGCTTGCGGCAGTTCGATGGAGATCGAATCGAAGGCGTCGTGATCGTGGTCATCATGATCGTCGTCGCCATCGTGATGATGGTCGTGGTGGCTGTGGCGGCTGTCGATGTGTTCTTCGGAGCCGACACCCAGGCCGATCAGCACGTCCAGCGGCAGGCGACCACTGCTGGCTTCGATGATTTTCACCGCTGGCGGCAATTCCTCGGCGACTTCCAGGCGCACACGGGCCAGGTCCGTCGGGTTGATCAGGTCGGTTTTGTTGAGGATCACCAGGTCAGCGCTGGCCAGTTGGTCAGCGAACAGTTCGTGCAGCGGCGATTCGTGGTCCAGGTTCGGGTCGAGTTTGCGCTGGGCGTCGACCTGATCCGGGAACGCGGCGAAGGTGCCGGCGGCCACGGCCGGGCTGTCGACCACGGTGATTACCGCATCTACCGTGCAGGCGCTGCGGATTTCCGGCCACTGGAAGGCTTGCACCAGCGGCTTTGGCAGTGCCAGACCGGACGTTTCGATGAGGATGTGGTCGATATCGCCGCGACGGGCCACCAGTTCGCGCATCACCGGGAAGAATTCTTCCTGGACGGTGCAGCACAGGCAGCCGTTGGCCAGTTCATAGACACGGCCGTTGGCTTCTTCTTCGGTGCAACCGATGGAGCATTGCTTGAGGATTTCGCCATCAATGCCCAATTCACCGAATTCGTTGACGATCACCGCAATGCGGCGACCCTGGGCGTTGTCGAGCATGTGGCGCAGCAGCGTGGTTTTACCCGAGCCGAGAAAGCCGGTGACGATGGTGACGGGGAGTTTGGCCAGTGTTTTCATCGGATGCCCTATGGCTAAGCTGGCGGGCATACGGGACGACGACCGGCAACGCGCACGCGATTACCTGAAGAGTTCGCCACCGGATCACCCCGCCCGGTTGAAAGTGAGAATCTGTGACGAGGCAGGTCTCCTGGCTGACGGTGTGCCGGGCTTGAGCCTGGCATTCGCTGCGCCTTCCCGCCGGCCTCATGAATTGAGTCAGCAGTGGCGTGGCAACGAACATCACCGTTCACAGTTGCGGGGGCAGCCGCGGCATTGACCGCGTTCCCTTCTTAGCTTCGACAAACGCCGAAGAACCTCGAAAGCGCAAGGCTACGCATGGTCTTGGGGCGGGTCAATGCTTGCGATCCCTGTGGCGAGGGGGCTTGCCCCCGTTCGGCGGCGAAGCCGTCGCAAATCCAGAGTGCACGCTTTGTCTGGATAAAAGTAAGGGGGCCGCTTCGCAGCCCAACGGGGGCAAGCCCCCTCGCCACAGAAACTCAAACGAGAACCCCTGCCAATTGACGCCCAACCCCCGCCCATGCTCTCCTACACACCTTGTTACGGGTGCCCTTCACAGGGTGAAACGGGAAACCGGTGAATCATGTGCTTTACTCTTAAGCCATGTCAGTCCGGTGCTGCCCCCGCAACGGTAAGCGAGCGAAGCGTCAGATCCACTGTGCCACTGCGGCATGGGAAGGTGATGCTTTCAGGTCCAGGCGCAAGCCTTTGCCCCTCGTGAGCCCGGAGACCGGCCCGCAACACAAAGTGACCAGTACGATCACTGAACCAACAAACCCGCGGTGGGCGGGCGCTGTTTGAAACCTTGCGCGCCTGGTCGTGCGGGTTTTTACATGCGCTCTTAATTCCCCGCTGACAGACCAGAGGGAAACGCCATGTCGATCATCAGCAGCGCCGAACACACAGCCGCGAGCACCACCTCAACCCTGACTCAACGTCTGGCCGCCGCCGTCTGCGCGTCGATCCTGGGCGCGTGCCTTGTGTATTTCGCCGGTTTCTCGCACATCGAAGCGGTGCACAACGCCGCCCACGATACCCGTCACAGCTCCGCGTTCCCGTGCCATTGAGAGCTGTCGACATGATCAAGCGTATTGCGCAAACCGCAGGTTTCACCGGGCTGCTGGCCGCCCTGTTGCTGACCCTGCTGCAAAGTTTCTGGGTCGCCCCGCTGATTTTGCAGGCCGAGACCTACGAAAAAGCCGAACCGGCCGCTGTTGAAATGCATGAACACGCCGACGGTGCGGTGGCTGCCCACACTCATGATGCTCAAGCCTGGGAGCCGCAAGACGGCTGGCAGCGCGTGCTGTCGACCACCGGTGGCAACCTGGTGGTGGCGGTCGGTTTCGCCCTGATGCTGGCCGGCCTGTACACCTTGCGTGCGCCGACCAAAACCTCTCAAGGCCTGCTCTGGGGCCTGGCCGGTTACGCGACCTTCGTGCTCGCCCCGACCCTCGGCCTGCCGCCTGAATTGCCAGGCACTGCCGCCGCCGACCTGGCACAACGGCAACTGTGGTGGGTCGGTACCGCCGCCTCCACCGCCGTCGGTATTGCGCTGATCGTGTTCAGCCGTCACTGGCTGATGAAAGTCCTCGGCGCGGCGATCCTCGCCGTTCCCCATGTGATTGGCGCGCCGCAACCGGAGGTGCATTCGATGCTTGCTCCAGAGGCACTGGAAACCCGGTTCAAAATCGCTTCGCAACTGACCAACGTGGCATTCTGGCTGGCCCTGGGCCTGATCAGCGCCTGGTTGTTCCGTCGCAAAAGCGATGGTCAATACAACGCATGACTGACGTCAGCACAGCGCCGACCCTGGTGGTCGGTCTGGGCTGCCAACGGGGCTGCCCCGTCAGCACGTTGTTGGCGCTGCTCGATCAGGCGCTGGAGGCGCACCAGATTGCCCGTCATGAAATCAAGGCGCTGGCCAGCATCGATTCGAAGCGCGACGAACCTGCACTGATCGAACTGGCTCAGCAACTCGGCCTGGAACTGATGTATTTCAGCAGTGAGCAACTGGCCGCTTATGAACCGCAACTCAGCCATCAATCGCAAATAGCGTTTGAACGCACCGGTTGCTACGGCGTTGCGGAAAGCGCCGCACTGGCCCTGGCCGAACAACTGGCCCAGGCCCCGGCAAAACTGCTGATTCCACGACAAAAATATGCCCAGGCAACCCTGGCATTGGCTGGTGCTGCGTAAAAACCGATAATCCCCGCCTTTGATCATGAACATTCTTCATCTGAAGACCTGTTCAGCCCCTTTTTCCCACAGGAACCGACGATGACCGTCTACTTCATTGGCGCAGGTCCCGGCGACCCCGAACTGATCACCGTCAAGGGCCAGCGGCTGATTCGCAGTTGCCCGGTGATCATATATGCCGGCTCACTGGTGCCGGCCGCCGTACTGGAAGGTCACTGTGCCGAACAGGTGGTCAACAGCGCCGAACTGCACCTGGAACAGATCATCGACCTGATCAAGGCCGCCCACGCCAAAGGCCAGGATGTGGCCCGGGTGCACTCTGGCGATCCGAGCCTGTATGGCGCCATTGGCGAGCAGATTCGCTATCTGCGTGAACTGGGCATTGCGTTCGAAATCGTACCCGGCGTGACTGCCACAGCCGCTTGTGCAGCGCTCTTGGGCGCGGAACTGACCCTGCCGGACATTTCGCAGAGCGTGATCCTGACTCGCTACGCCGACAAAACCGCCATGCCACCCGGAGAGGAATTCTCCAGCCTGGCGCAGCACGGCGCGACCATGGCGATTCATTTGGGGGTCAGTCACCTGGCGAAGATCGTCGAGGAACTGCTGCCCCATTACGGCGCCGATTGCCCGATTGCAGTGGTGCACCGCGCGAGCTGGCCGGATCAGGATTGGGTGGTGGGCACGCTGGCAGATATAGCCGGGAAGGTTGAATCGAAGGGATTTCGTCGTACGGCGTTGATTCTGGTGGGTCGGGTGCTGGGCAGTGACCACTTCAGCGAGTCATCGCTGTATCGTGCGGGGCATGCGCATCTCTATCGCCCATAGCGCCCTCTTCGCGAGCAAGTCGGATCGCCGCACCGCCGCTCCCACATTTGGAATGCATTCCCCTGTGGGAGCGGGCTTGCTCGCGAAGGCTTCAGTGAATTCGACCCATAAAAAAACGGCGCTCACGGGGCGCCGTTTTTTCAATTCGCAGCGAACACCTTAGTAGTAGGCGTTTTCTTTCTGCGTGTGGTCGGTCACGTCGCGAACACCTTTGAGCTCCGGGATGCGCTCGAGCAAGGTGCGCTCGATGCCTTCCTTCAGCGTCACGTCGGCCTGGCCGCAGCCCTGGCAACCACCACCGAACTGCAGGACGGCGATGCCGTCTTCGACCACGTCTATCAGGCTGACCTGACCGCCGTGGCTGGCCAGCCCCGGGTTGATCTCGGTTTGCAGGTAGTAGTTGATGCGCTCGTTGATCGGGCTGTCGGCGTTGACCATCGGTACCTTGGCGTTTGGCGCCTTGATGGTCAGCTGGCCGCCCATGCGGTCGGTGGCGTAGTCGACAACGGCATCGTCCAGGAAGGCTTCGCTGAAGTGGTCGATGTACGCGGTGAAGCTTTTGAGCCCCAGCGCGGTGTCTTCGGGTTTTTCTTCGCCCGGCTTGCAGTAGGCAATGCAGGTTTCGGCGTACTGGGTGCCAGGCTGGGTGATGAAGACGCGGATGCCGATGCCCGGGGTGTTCTGCTTGGAGAGCAGATCAGCCAGGTAATCGTGGGCGGCGTCAGTGATGGTAATAGCGGTCATGGAAACTCCTCGCAGGCTTGGGCGCAGTTTACGCCAATCAACGCGCCGGACAAAGTCCTAGTATTTTTGTCGGGAAAGAATTGTGGGAGCGGGCTTGCTCGCGAAGGCGTCGTGTCAGGCAAATCAATTGCGACTGACACACCGTTTTCGCGAGCAAGCCCGCTCCCACAGGGGATCTGCGTCCGATCAGAGGTTCTCGTAGCGATTCATGTCCAGCACGCCCTCTTCCACCGGATCGTTTTCGTGGATGTAGCGGCTCAGGTCATGGAAATAAGCCCAGAATTGCGGATGACTGCGGCGTATTCCCCAGCGTTC
This sequence comes from Pseudomonas sp. BF-R-30, assembly GCF_019956175.1. Classification (NCBI taxonomy): domain Bacteria; kingdom Pseudomonadati; phylum Pseudomonadota; class Gammaproteobacteria; order Pseudomonadales; family Pseudomonadaceae; genus Pseudomonas; species Pseudomonas sp. BF-R-30. The sequence continues at coordinate 29,810 of NZ_JAHBDE010000008.1, forward strand.
GACGATTTTCTCGAAGCTGTCGGTGTCCTTGGCGCTTTCCATCGCATCCACAAACGCCGGCACTTGCCCGGCCGGGATGTTGAACATGAAGTTCGGGTAGCTGCTGAGCACACCCGGGTAAATCGTCAGGGTGTCGAGCCCCGGTTGATAGCGCAGTGATTCACCGAGCAAAAACGCCACGTTGCTGTGGGCACGGTTACGCAACAGGCTGTAGACCTCACGCTTGCCGCTGCCGGTTTCAATACGCAGCAGCGTGGCCTCCGGCAACTGATCGATGACCCTCAGTCCGGCGGCCGGACGCGAAGTCAGGCGGCTCAATGCCTGCTCGGCACTTTGCAGGTCCGGATCGATGTTTGGCCGCGAACAGTAAGCGCCGTCGCAGCGATTGATCGGGTCGGGCCTTGCATTGAGATCGCCATAACGGGCCAGCAACTGCATGGCAAAGTCGCGCTTGGGGTCCAGCGCGTCAAGCTTCAGCGCGGTCGGCTTGTCGTCGTCGATGGTCTCGTAGTCGAGCCACATCTTGAATTTGCCACTGTTCTGATACCAGTCATCAAGGTAGTCATCCCGGGAGTCGGCGGGCATCAGGCGCAGGAAATTCTGTTCGGCACCGTTGCGGATCAAGTCGAAATACAAGCGCGTCTGAGCCTGATGGGACAGGTTCCCGAACACATCGAAGTTTACTGCCAGTTGATAGTAGGTGCGCTCCAGCAGCGGATAGTCGAACAGCCATATCGTTTGCGGCACCTCGCCGATCAGGCCTTTGGTCACCGAAGCACTGTCGAAATGGCGGAAGATACTCAGCAACGCATTGTCGTTGCCGGCCCACAGGGTCGACCAGCTCGGTGCTGGTTCATCGGCGTAGCTGTCCCGGCGCAAGGCTTCGTATTCGTTACGCTTGTCACGGTAGTCGTGCCACAGGCTGAGGACGCTGCCGACATCATCGTTCTGCCCCGGCATCGCCAGCAATGGCGTGGCCTGCCCGCGATAGTTCGGATCCGTGACATACAGGTCGTGCTCGGGCGCCTGGAACAGCGCCCAGAAATTATCGCGGATCACGTCCGTGGCGATCTGGCCGCGACACACTGGCCCACGAATGAACGTGCGCACAAAGTATTCGGCGTTATCGAGCATGAACTGATAGCGCGCCTGGGCCGGAATCGCTTCGAAAGTGGCAAAGGGGTTGGCCCGGCTCTGCGGTCCATAGCCCGGCAATGCGTCGACCTGCCAGTTGCCGCTGTAGAACAGGCTCTTGACCCGCGCCAGCTTCGCCGGACCCAGCGGATAGGTGATGTGGGTCTTGTGCACGATCACGCCCTGTACCGGCCACAGGCGATAGTAAAACTGCGTGCCCGGATCATCATTCGGGCGACGGGTGTTGATCAGGTCGATCGGCTGGCCGGTCGGGGTGCGCGAACGCACCCACTGGAAGAAATGCCCAGGCTCACCGTCCTTGAAGTAGAGATGGGCCAGGAACCAGTGCTCGTACAGCCAGCGCCCCACCAGGCTTTCCCGGGCTCCCGGCGAATTGAGCAGGTTTTCCCATTGCACCACCTGCAAGGCTTCCCTGGCGCTGGGCGCCAGCGCTTGCTGATCGATCGGCGCGCCTGCCGCCAGCCAGCGTTGCAGCGTCTGGTACTGCTGGTCGGTCAGGCCGGTCACTGCCAGCGGCATGCCCTCCTTCGGATGCTTGGCGGCATAGCCGTCGAACTCCGCGGGCATGGCACACATGTTTTCCCGGTTCAGGCCCAGGACGATGTCTTCCGGCAGCTTCGCGTTGGGTTGCAACGGAGTCTTGTGGCCAAGCTCCAGCATCCGCGCCATCAGTGCGGCCTGACTGCCCTGGGCATCGAGCACCGAATAGAAGCCCTTTTGCTGCCAGGCTTGTTTGCCGGAGGCGTCATAGAACAGTCGGGTCGGTGCAACCGCCTGGCGGCGGTCACCGTCATAGACAGGGACTTTCGTCGCGCCCCGCACCGCGCCCTCACCGCTGCCCAGGTTGAGCTGACAGGCGGCGTCATTGCAGGCGTGGCAGGCCACGCACTTTTCAGTGAAGATCGGTTGAATGTCGCGGCTGTAGGAGATAACAGGTGACATGGCAGAGGAAATCGCCGGGCCTTGCGCCACGGCGCCCCAGCTTAAAAACAGCAGCAATGTGCCGATGACGAAGCGATACGACATGTCCCTGGTCCCGAATCCTGAAAAAACGTCGCGATTCTACCGGTCTGTCACCCTTACCAACATGAACGATATTCATGCAAATTCGAGTCACGCTCCAAAAGCGCACAGGTTTGCTATCATCCCGGCCCTTCGTCATGGCCTTACCGAGTAGTCCAAATGTCCGATCGCAGCGTTCGCCTTCAAGCTCTCAAGCACGCCCTCAAAGAGCGCATCCTGATTCTCGATGGCGGTATGGGCACGATGATCCAGAGCTACAAGCTCGAAGAGCAGGATTACCGTGGCAAACGCTTCGCTGACTGGCCAAGCGATGTCAAAGGCAACAACGACCTGTTGGTACTGACTCGCCCGGACGTGATTGGCGGCATTGAAAAAGCCTACCTGGATGCCGGCGCCGACATTCTGGAAACCAACACCTTCAACGCCACCCAGATATCCCTCGCCGATTACGGCATGCAAGGCCTGGCGTATGAGTTAAACGTAGAAGGCGCACGCCTGGCGCGCAAGGTCGCCGACGCCAAGACCCTGGAAACCCCGGACAAGCCGCGCTTCGTTGCCGGCGTGCTCGGCCCGACCAGCCGCACCTGCTCGCTGTCGCCGGACGTGAACAACCCTGGCTACCGCAACGTGACCTTCGATGAACTGGTGGAAAACTACACCGAATCCACCAAAGGCCTGATCGAAGGCGGCGCCGACCTGATCCTGATCGAAACCATTTTCGATACACTGAACGCCAAGGCCGCGATCTTCGCCGTACAAGGCGTGTTTGAGGAACTGGGCGTCGAACTGCCGATCATGATTTCCGGCACCATCACCGACGCCTCCGGCCGCACCCTGTCGGGCCAGACCACCGAAGCATTCTGGAACTCCGTGGCCCACGCCAAGCCGATTTCCGTCGGCCTGAACTGCGCCCTTGGCGCCCGTGAATTGCGCCCGTACCTCGAGGAGCTGTCGAACAAGGCCAGCACCCACGTTTCCGCGCACCCGAACGCCGGCCTGCCGAACGAATTCGGCGAGTACGACGAATTGCCGTCGGAAACCGCCAAGGTCATCGAAGAGTTCGCCCAGAGCGGCTTCCTCAACATCGTCGGCGGCTGCTGCGGCACCACGCCGGGCCACATCGAGGCCATCGCCAAGGCCGTGGCCGGTTATGCGCCGCGCGAGATTCCGGACATCCCGAAGGCTTGCCGCCTCTCGGGTCTGGAGCCGTTCACCATCGATCGCAACTCGCTGTTCGTCAACGTCGGCGAGCGGACCAACATCACCGGTTCCGCCAAGTTCGCCCGCCTGATCCGTGAAGACAACTACACCGAAGCCCTGGAAGTCGCCCTGCAGCAGGTCGAAGCCGGCGCCCAGGTGATCGACATCAACATGGACGAAGGGATGCTCGATTCGAAGAAGGCCATGGTGACCTTCCTCAATCTGATTGCCGGTGAACCGGACATCTCCCGCGTACCGATCATGATCGACTCCTCCAAGTGGGAAGTGATCGAAGCCGGCCTCAAGTGCATCCAGGGCAAGGGCATCGTCAACTCGATCAGCATGAAAGAAGGCGTCGAGCAGTTCATTCACCACGCCAAACTGTGCAAGCGCTACGGCGCCGCCGTGGTGGTGATGGCCTTCGACGAAGCCGGCCAGGCCGACACCGAAGCGCGCAAGAAGGAAATCTGCAAACGTTCCTACGACATTCTGGTCAACGAAGTGGACTTCCCGCCGGAAGACATCATCTTCGACCCGAACATCTTCGCCGTGGCCACCGGTATCGAAGAACACAACAACTACGCCGTCGATTTCATCAATGCCTGTGCCTACATCCGTGACGAACTGCCGTATGCCCTGACCTCCGGTGGCGTGTCCAACGTGTCGTTCTCGTTCCGTGGCAACAACCCGGTGCGCGAGGCGATCCACTCGGTGTTCCTGCTGTACGCGATCCGCTCCGGGCTGACCATGGGTATCGTCAACGCCGGGCAACTGGAGATCTACGACCAGATCCCGCTGGAACTGCGCGATGCCGTGGAAGACGTGATCCTCAACCGCACCCCGGAAGGCACCGACGCCCTCCTCGCCATCGCCGACAAGTACAAGGGCGACGGCAGCGTCAAGGAAGCCGAGACCGAAGAGTGGCGCAACTGGGACGTCAACAAGCGTCTGGAGCACGCACTGGTCAAAGGCATCACCACCCACATCGTCGAAGACACCGAAGAATCGCGCCAGTCCTTCGCTCGCCCGATCGAAGTGATCGAAGGCCCGTTGATGGCCGGCATGAACATCGTCGGCGACCTGTTCGGCGCCGGCAAAATGTTCCTGCCTCAGGTAGTGAAATCCGCCCGCGTGATGAAACAGGCCGTGGCCCACCTGATCCCGTTCATCGAACTGGAAAAAGGCGACAAGCCGGAGGCCAAGGGCAAGATCCTGATGGCGACCGTAAAAGGCGACGTGCATGACATCGGCAAGAACATCGTCGGCGTGGTGCTGGGCTGCAACGGCTACGACATCGTCGACCTGGGCGTGATGGTGCCGGCGGAAAAAATCCTGCAGGTGGCCAAGGAACAGAAGTGCGACATCATCGGCCTGTCCGGCCTGATCACCCCGTCGCTGGACGAGATGGTCCACGTCGCCCGCGAAATGCAGCGTCAGGACTTCCACCTGCCGTTGATGATCGGTGGCGCCACCACCTCCAAGGCGCACACGGCGGTGAAGATCGAGCCGAAGTACAGCAACGACGCGGTGATCTACGTCACCGACGCCTCCCGCGCCGTGGGCGTGGCGACCCAGTTGCTGTCCAAGGAACTCAAGGCCGGTTTTGTCGAGAAAACCCGCCAGGATTACATCGAAGTTCGCGAGCGCACGTCCAACCGCAGTGCCCGTACCGAGCGTCTGAGCTACGGCGCAGCCATTGCCAAGAAGCCGCAATTCGACTGGGCGTCCTACACGCCGGTCAAACCGACTTTCACCGGCGCGCGGGTGCTGGACAACATCGACCTCGACGTGCTGGCCGAATACATCGACTGGACGCCGTTTTTCATATCCTGGGACCTGGCCGGCAAGTTCCCGCGCATTCTCCAGGACGAAGTGGTCGGTGAAGCCGCCACCTCGCTGTACAACGACGCGAGGGAAATGCTGCGCAAATTGATCGACGAAAAACTGATCAGCGCTCGCGCGGTGTTCGGCTTCTGGCCGGCCAACCAGGTGCATGACGACGACATCGAGCTCTATGGCGATGACGGCAAGCCAATGGCCAAGCTGCATCACTTGCGCCAGCAGATCATCAAGACCGACGGCAAGCCGAACTTCTCCCTGGCCGACTTCGTCGCGCCCAAGGACAGTGAAGTGACCGACTACGTGGGTGGTTTCATCACCACCGCCGGCATCGGCGCCGAAGAAGTGGCCAAGGCCTACCAGGACGCTGGCGACGACTACAACTCGATCATGGTCAAGGCACTTGCCGACCGACTGGCCGAGGCGTGCGCCGAGTGGCTGCACCAGCAGGTGCGTAAAGACTATTGGGGTTATGCCAAGGATGAAGCGCTGGATAACGAGGCTCTGATCAAGGAGCAGTACAGCGGAATTCGTCCGGCTCCGGGCTACCCGGCCTGCCCGGATCACACCGAGAAAGCCCAGCTGTTCGCCCTGCTAGACCCAGAGGCCCAGGAAATGCGCGCAGGCCGCAGCGGTGTATTCCTCACCGAGCACTACGCGATGTTCCCGGCGGCAGCGGTCAGCGGCTGGTACTTTGCTCACCCGCAGGCGCAGTACTTCGCCGTGGGCAAGATCGACAAGGACCAGGTGCAGAGCTACACGTCGCGCAAAGGCCAGGAACTGAGCGTTACCGAGCGCTGGCTGGCGCCGAATCTCGGTTACGACAACTGAGTGATCAACTGAAAAAAACCTTGTGGGAGCGAGCTTGCTCGCGATAGCGGCGTATCAGTCAACATTGATGTTGAACATCAAGCCCCCATCGCGAGCAAGCTCGCTCCCACAGGTGATTTACCTGTTTGAGGCAGTCGTCAGCTCCGCGACCTCCTGTCGGGACAATTCGATCATCTTCGCGTTACGCGCCGCCCTCTGCTCGAAAAGCTGAGTCAGTAATGCCGCATCGTCAGCGTTTTCAACTTCCTCCTGCACATCCATCTCATCCAGAGCCTTGAACACGTCAGGATGTTTTTCCTTGAGATAACTTTCCCAATAGTCGCGCTGGATCAAGTCTTCAAAGAAACCATCGGACTGCTCTGCGTTGACGATCTCGATTCGCGCGTCCGCCAGTTGTTGAGCGGTCACTCCCGAGGCATAGGTCATGTGTTTCGGTTGCCCTGGCAGCTCCAGGCCGTCCGCCCACCCTTGTGTCAGCCCGATTCGATAGCCTAAGCGTATTTCGGCTTCATCCTGCCCGCTTTGCGCGGCGATTTTCCTCGCAAGATCGTCGACCTTGTCCAGTCGAAACAGCTGCCGGGATAGATTCAGCAGTGCATGCCCCTTCACACTCGGGCGCCCGACGGGAATATCAAGCAAGGCGTTGTGGGTGAAGACTCTGCTTTCCAGTCCGCTGAACGTCAGGATTCGACCGTCGACACACGTGCCGTGGGTGCTGGAACTGGCAAACAGGATCTCCCGCAGTTCGGAATCGCTGGCGGCGCCTTCAATGACCGTCCATACCCGCCGCGTCAGATCGGCGTTTGCCACCCTGAACTCCTGAGTATCCCGCAGTCGTGAAAGCAGATGAAAAAACGCCTCATTGCCCGGTTCCGCCGCGAGTTGATTCCATAACGCGGTTTTGCTCGCCACCTCCTCAGGAGGAAGATTGGCCAACCACGGTGTTTTCTGCTCGGGATCCGGCTCGGTCTCTGACAGGTCCTCATCCGTATCGATGCCTTCACTGCTATCGCCGCCATCGCCGTTGGCGTCATCGATCAACTCGTCAAGATCGGCCCGCGAGATCCCCAGCACCGTGTCGTGGAAACCCGCTTCACGGTAATCCCTGAGTCGTTCAAGGCTCTCAAGCGACAGGTTGTCGTTGTCGCTCAGATCCGTACCGGCCGTCAAAACGTCATGGTCGCCACTCAGGGCCTGCTCGGGGATCGACGTGATGTCGTTGCCACTGAGATTGAGCGTGCCCAGGTGTTGGCTGTCGAACACCCCGTCCGGCCATTCGGTCAAATTATTGTTGCGCAGATCCAGCGTCTCCAATTGCTCGAAAATACTGATATCAAAGGCATCCAATGCGTTGTAGCTCAAGTCCAGCCAGCGCAAACGCTCCAGACTGTTCAATGAGGCATACAGCTGCTCGGTATCGGCCATCTGGTTCGAGGACATTTCCAGACGCTCGAGCCTGTCCATGTAACGGACCGGCTCTGGAACGGCATCCAGCCCATTGCCATTGAGGTCCAGGGTTTTCAGGCGAGTAAAGGCCTTGAGGAACCCATCGGAACCTTGCCGGGTAAGTTTTACGCTCGTCAGTTTCAACGTGCCAACATGCTCGAACGATACCGGCACCTCAGGCAGGTCACCCAGTTGCAGACCGTTCAGATCCAGCACCGCATCAGCCACCGCGCCCGTGCCGCTCAGACCTGTTTGCCAGCATTCGAGGATCCGCAAGGCAGCCTGCCTGCGAATGCTGGAAGACGTCATCCAGCCATTACCGCGGGATCCCCGGGTAAACAGCCAGCCATTCAATTGGCGCGTGAGCGTTTCATAGGTTTTCTCCCATTCGGCAATTTTCACGCTCGCAGCTTCGCTCCCCTGCATCTGTTCGATCATTTGCAAAGCGTCATCATCGGCGAGTGTCGGTTTCAGTCGTTGCAGGCGCTTTGTCAAAACCGCAACCCCTTCTCCCGCCGGGACTTCCGGCAGCGGCAACAATTGAAGCGCGATCGAACTGCCGCTTTCGAACGGCGGGAAATCCTGTGGCACCTGTTCCAGGTCGAACCGTTCCAGCGCGCCGGCCGGAAGACATTTGGCCATTTCCATTCGATGCCTGGCTGCGTTGCGCATGGCGACGGCTTGAGGGGTTAAAGGTGTGCCCGCGAGGTTGGTCTTGAGCAGCGTCTCATCCGCAAGCGGCTCCGGCAGCGCGTTGACCCTGCTGTCTCGCAAGTCCAGCCAATACAGCTCTGGCAGCTCCTGTACCCCGGTCGGCCATTCTTGCAGCGCTGTGCCACTTAGGTTCAAGGACTTGAGGCGGGTCATTGCACTGACATCCAAGGCATTCAACGGGTTGTTGCTCAAGTCCAGGTATTGCAGTGCCTGCAATCCATCAAAAGCTTGCTGAACCCCGGCGTCGCCAACAATTGCGTTATTGGAAAGATCCAGATCAGTCAGCTTTTCAAGATCACCGGGCGCAAAGGGCACTTCGGCCAGACCGCCGCCACTCACGTCAAGTTTTTCAAGCCCGGGAAACTTGCGTACGAAATTGCGGATCTGCTCGACGGGGGCTCTATTACCCTTCAGATACAAGGTTCGTACTTCAGGGAAGGCGCCGTCCGGCAATTCGGGAAACTCACTCAACGCCAGGCTCGGCCAGTCGAGTACCGAAGCTTCAGCCGTCGAGCCGTAGCGTTTGAATGCGCCGTTGCGCCAGCAGGCTCTCAGGGCATTTGCCGTCAATGTACGCCCCATGATCTCGTTCGCCGCTCCGGGCAATTGCAGCGCGCGTTGGGACCAGTCATCAAGCTGCCGGTTGAGCTGATGATGCTGCTCGCTCAATGCTTCGACGGCGTCGAATCTCGCCCCTGCGTCTTGCCACTGCTCGACAAATTGATTGAACAATCCCGCGGACGGGGAATTGATGCCTTCAGCAAGACGCTTCAACTCGCCCTTGCAGTAATCCCTGACCATTTCTTCCAGAACAACAAGGTGCCGGGGCTGACGCCGGAGATACTCATAGGCCTGTTTGAAGTTTGGACGCGGCATGTTCGACCAATCCAGCGACAACCCGGACCAGAGTTTTTCATGCCCTTCGAAAATGCCATCGGGGAAGGTGCTAATGGCAGTCCCGGTGAGGTTCAGACGTTCAAGACGGGGCAGTTCCAGAACCCCGGTTGGCCATTGATCCATGGACGGTGCAATCACTTCAAGCTGACGCAGATTGCGTAGCCGACTGACGTCCAGCGCCACGGGAACGCCCCAGGTTGAATACACGCTGAGTTCCTCGAGCGTCGTCAACGCCCCCAGCCTCGACGGCATGTCTGCGGCGAAGGGCGCAGCAGAATACAGGCTAAGCGCTCTGAGATCCGGCATGCTGCTCAGTACCTGGGGCACGGTGCTGAAATTGTTGCCTGTGCCATTGATCCGCAGTCGATTGAGCTTTGGAAAATTCGCCAGCATCGCATCGACATTGGCGTCGGTGATGCTTCGACCCCGGACATACAGATCTCGCACATGGGAGAAGTCCGCCGACAGCGCGGGGATTGGGTCATCACAAACCAGGTCAAGCAGTCTGTAGCGCGAACGCTCTGCGGCCAGTGGCGAATTGCGCCAGGATTCCTTGAGACTCTCGGCGACCGAGGCCTTGCCTCCGAGCATCGACTCCAGGACAGTACCCGCTGTCGGCTCGCCAACCCATTGATCGAGCGTTGCCTCGAGGGTCTCCCACTCGCGCATACGCTCCTGCAGAAGGCTATAAATCTGTGCGTCGGTTTTTCCCGCGCGCAGTTGCGCCAGGATAAATCCATTGGCCTGTTGATCCGTCAGCGCCGGGTAGACATCCTGAACCCGCGACACCAGCGAAGGATTCAAACCTTGCCCGCGCCCGCTGGCGTAGTAGCCGACCCGGCGCTCGGTTACGCGTACGGGTGGTTTGAACGCCTTGCGGTGACCGCTGCGCTGCTCCAGCATGCGCGACAATTGCGCGCGATGCTCGAACGCCGATTTGATCACTCCCTGCTTCAGACCTGCGCTTTGACCTACGTGTGGAACGCCCAATGCGCGACGGGATTCATCGGGCAATGCGTGCATGATCGAGGCGTAAAAGTTATCGCCGGTGGCGGGCACGCCGTTAAGTGTTTCGCCAAGCTCGTCGAATGCCTGATAGGACGGGCCATTTTTAACCAGGTACTTGCGGATCGTCGCGGCCTCGCTGCCAATCCCATCGATAAGCGAACCCCCGATGTGGCCATCGCGGATCTCCAGCCGCACTTCGTCGGACCAGCCCGGCATTTTTTCCAGGGCATGCAGTGCGAGCCAGCGGCTGTCAGCGGACAGCGCAGATTCCGCGCGCAGGCCCGTAAAAGCCTGGGCCTGGCGCCCCCGTTGCGTATACCAACGGGCCTCCTCCAGCATTTTCAGGGGAATTCGACTCGTTGATTTCAGGCGGGTGAGCTCTTCGGCATTGGCATCGAGCAGAATCCTGCGGGCAGCGGCATTGCTCAGCCCCGGGCTGGCGCGTTGCAATTTTTCGAGCAGTGGTCCGCCGGTGCCGGGGTCGGCTTCGAACAGCCCTAAGGCGTGGGCCAGCTCCGGCGGCGGCGCCAGGTGATCCATGTGCATCTTGCGCAAGGCATTGTCCTCGACACCACAGGCCTCGGCGATGTCGAGCAGTTGCTCATCGGAAAATGCCTCGGTGGTATGGCCGATGCGCCGCAGCAGTGTCAGCCGATCCCAGGTCCGGGGACGCTCCAGCGCATGGCGCCAGGCGCCATGCCCGTTGTGTTCGAGTATGGGTTGCCAGGCGTCGGTATCCGTCGGATGCCGAATGCGCCATTTTTTCAGCGATGGGTCAAAGGTTGTTTCGTAGACCTTGCCTCCCTGCCGAATGAAGGTTTTGCCATTTATCCGGTGCAGCCCCGACGCATCAGGGACTGAATGGCGAGGCAGGATGAGGTTACGTTCGTAACCGCTCAGGTCAGGTTTCCATAAGCGGGTTTTGCCGTCGGCGTGCTGGATGGGCTGCAGGCTTTCAACCAGCGGCTCGGGTTTCACCGCCGTCAGCTTGGCCAAGCCTTTGCCCGCACCGGCCATCACCGCGGCCAGCGCCAGATTCTCGGCCACATCGACCAGGTGCGCCTTGGCCGCCGTTCGATCCCCTTCACTCCACTCGATCGCCCCCTCAAACGACTCGTACAGCAACTGCCCCGCCATGACCGTCAGCATGATCTCCCCCAGCACCGGCACGAACATCGACACCATGTTCAATCCGAGCATGCCGATTTCCAGCAGGTGGTTGAGCTTTTGCGCCCGTACTCGCGCATCGACGTCCGCCGTGGGCACCGCATGGCTGCGTGCGTCGGCGATGACTTTCTTGCGGTTTTGCTCGTAGAGATAAGTCCACAGATCGCTGTTGGCGGACCAGATGCCCGCCACGCCCTCGCGAATCATCCCGAATGGATTGAGATAAGGATCTTCGACCGGCTCACGCTTACCCGCAGGCTCTGGCGGCAGCTCTTTGATGCGGGCGACGGACGACAACGGGGGCACGTACTGGAGGACCTTCAACCAGAATGAATGCAAAGGATCAGTCGGAGAGTCGGCAGCCTTGCGGGTGAACTGGCTGAAGTAATAAGGGCGGTCGGCGTAGGCGACGAACTGGCTGAAAAAACGCTGGTGGACGGTCGGCTCGCTGCCACTGGCGGGCAATGCGTCCTGGGCGGTGAACTGGCGCTTGAATTCTTCACGCAGCTGCTCAGAGGTATAGCGTTTGAGCGGGTGCTCGGGATCGTGGGGAATGTAGACGATGTAGTCGTTGGTATAGCGATATTGTTCACTGATGCTGAACACGACACAGCCCGTCATCCTGCGCTTCATCAGGTTCAGGTCACGAAACCAGACTGGCCTGTTGCCTACACGGGGATGGACCTCGCCATTAACCACCGAAAGGATCATTGCGTAATCGTCGGGTTCGATATCTTTTTTCAGCAGCGCCAATTCAGCGGCTGCTCTCATTGCCGCTTTCTGACTGGCAATGAATTGCTCGGACACTGTCGATTTCTTCTGCGCAGCCGTTGCCTGGAAAAACGCCTCGACACGGGTTTGATACTGCGCGCCGATATCCAGCTTGCGGCAGAGTGAAAGGAATTGCGTGACCGACATGTTGAGGGTAGCGACCTCGAACGTACCAGGCGTGGAAGTCTCGACGACAAAGCCCGACCCGCGATGAAAGGCGCCCGCCTCGCATTCGGACGCTTCGAAGTTATGCAGTGCCGCCTGCAACAACGAAAGCTTCATGACCTCGAATGTGCCGATTTCGATTTCAAGATCGCTGACTTCCAGCGCTCGCCTCAGGCACACCAGGGTTTTGTTGACATCGGCCTCGACCCCGAACTGATCCTTCAGCGCCTTTTGCAGTATCGGCTCGGCAAAGCTTTCGGCATCTGGCAGCGACGACATGGTTTTGTCGAGCAGGGTCTGGCAAACCAGGCTGTCGTTGAAACGGTCTTTCAGTGCCTGCTGTTGCTCGCTGGAGGCTCGCGAGTACCAGCGCGGCGCGAGTGAGCCGCTGGCTTTTATGGCTGCCCGCCGCTGCGGCGTGGCATCGATCAACCAATCAGGCGTCAGCTGTTCAAGAAGCTCGCGGTGAATGCTGGTTTGGCCCGCAACCAGAGGTTGACGGGGCACAGAGGGGGGATGGGTAGACATTGTGTCGCTCCTGAAAAATGGAACGACAGAACATCATTTCAGTGAACCGTATCTGCGGTAGATAGTTATCGCATCGGCCCAGACTGATTTCAAAATGCGTCGATTCGCAGGCCGGCCGCACCACTGGCCGGCAGATTGTCTATGCTCTGAGGACTTACTGACAGGCGAGGGATTTATGGACGATCCGGTCGACAACAAGCCGCCAACCTTCTGGCAGATGTTGCACAGTGTCATGGCGGCAGCGTTCGGAGTGCAGAGCAACAAGAACCGGGCGCGGGATTTTACCCACGGCAAGCCCAGTCATTTCGTGATCCTGGGGATTTTGTTCACCACGGTGTTTGCCCTGACGCTGTTTGGCATCGTCAAACTGGTGTTGCTGCTGGCAGGGATCTGAAACGGCTCAGTGCATCAGGATTTGCAGGCTGAACGGATAGCGGTAGGACGCTGGTCGCCCCTTCGCCGACAGCTTGTGGAAATCCACCCCGAAATTCTGTGCGCTGCCCAACGCCAGCAGTTGTTTGGCTTGCGCCCGGTTAATCAGTTGCAACAGCGGAAGTTGTCGGTCCCGACCGCCGTACTGGCTGATGTCGACCCCTTGGTCATAGTCATGCAGTTCAACCAGTGCCCAGCCGCCCAGGCTGAAATGCCCGCCCAGCAACACGCTCAGGCGGTTGTCGAGCAGCGCTTGCAATGCTGCGGGTGAATTGTTGATGGCGCCGAACAATGCATCCTTGCCGGGAACACCGCCCGATTCGACATACGCCTGCATGACGCCAAACGCCATTTCGTCGTTGGCCGCCCACACCAGTGAAGTCTGCGGATAACGCGTGAACAACAGTTTGGCTTGCTCGTACGCGCGCTGACGTGTCCAGCCGCCGTACACCAACTGACGCAAACGCACTTGCGGGTGTTCGGCCAGCGCCCGACGCATGCCCTTCTCACGCAACTGCGCCGACGGCGTGACCTTCAAACCGGAAAAAGCCAGCAGGTCAATCATCTGGCCCGGGGCCACCGGGGGATGCAACCGAATCAACTCCTTGAGCATCAGGTAGCCGCCCTCCTCATCGTTGGGCACCAGGCTGCCGATCCAGTCGGGATACTTGTCGGGTCGGGCGCCGAGCAGTTTTACCTGATCCACAGTCAAGGCATTGTTGACCAGAAACAACTTCACCCCGCTGCCTTGTGCCAGGCGCAGCACTTCGGGGGCAACGGATTGTTCGTTGACGAACACAAGGTAGTCGGGACGATTGTGTCCCTGGAGGGCTTCGCGCGCCTGCTTGATGATGTTTTCAGGCACCCGGTCGGAGTACTGGATCCGCAGGTCCATGCCCAGATCCCTGGCGGCGGCCTGCATGAACTGCGAGTAACTGACCCAAAAAGCTTCCTTGGTGGTTCCCGGGTTGAGGAACAGCACTGACGCCGCTTGAGCGCACGGTCCCGCGACCATGCCCAGCGCCAGTAATACACCCCTTAGAAACTTCAACATGTGTCGTCCGAGCCCCCGGAAATTCGCCGCGCATTATAGCCAGCGAACGTCCGTAAAACGGCGACTTTTCCGGTTTTTGTCAGACAATCGTCGGAACCGGGCCCGGACGGGGTCGCTTACTGATGACTGACCCAGAATACCGCGGTCCCCACGACCAGAATGATCAGGAACAAAATGGCCCATGCATCAACGGTGCTATCGCTTTTCCGTGCTTTGGTTGGGTTGCTCATTGCATCGCCTCTTGTCGGTTTTATCGGTGATTGCATAAAGACTCGAGCAGAGTAAAGACGACGATTGCCCGCATCACAAACAGGGTCTTCGTAACAACGACTCTCATTAGTCGATTTGGTTCTTTACATATGCTCAAACATCACTTTTACGCATAACTGCAAACTGGTATCGTGCCCCGGCTCCGTAGGGAGTGCGCGGCCGTGCGCGCAGAATTGCCGAGGTATTATCGGACGCCAGCAAGCCAAAAAACGCCGCTGTTTCCGACCGGCCCAAGCCTGAGAACAGGACTTATATGTACGTATACGACGAATACGATCAGCGGATCATCGAGGACCGCGTCAAGCAGTTCCGTGATCAGACCCGACGCTATCTGGCAGGCGAGCTGAGCGAAGAAGAATTCCGCCCCCTGCGCCTGCAAAATGGCCTTTATATCCAGCGTTTCGCGCCTATGCTGCGAGTCGCCGTGCCTTACGGCCAACTGACTTCGCGCCAGATGCGAATGATGGCCAGGATTGCCCGCGACTACGACAAGGGCTATGCCCACATCAGTACCCGGCAGAACGTGCAGTTCAACTGGCCGGCCGTGGAAGACATTCCGGACATTCTCGCTGAACTGGCCACCGTGCAGATGCACGCGATCCAGACCAGCGGCAACTGCCTGCGCAACGTCACCACCGACCAGTTTGCCGGTGTCGCCGCCGACGAACTGATCGACCCGCGCCCATGGTGCGAGATCGTCCGCCAGTGGACCACGTTCCACCCGGAATTCGCCTACCTGCCGCGCAAATTCAAGATTGCAGTCAACGGTTCGACTTCCGACCGTGCCGCCATCGAAGTCCACGACATCGGCCTTGAGCCGGTGCACAACGCAGCCGGCGAACTGGGCTTCCGCGTGCTTGTCGGCGGTGGCCTGGGTCGTACGCCGGTGGTGGGCGCGTTCATCAATGAATTCCTGCCGTGGCAAGACCTGTTGAGCTACCTCGACGCCATCCTGCGGGTCTACAACCGCTATGGCCGTCGCGACAACAAGTACAAGGCGCGGATCAAGATCCTGGTCAAAGCGCTGACGCCTGAAGTCTTTGCACAGAAAGTCGATGCGGAAATGGAGCACCTGCGCGGTGGCCAGACCACGCTGACCGAAGCCGAAGTGCAGCGCGTCGCCACACACTTCGTCGATCCGGACTACAAGGCGCTGGACAACCAGTCCGCCGCCCTGGCCGAGCTCGACCAGCAGCACCCGGGCTTCGCCCGCTGGCGCGTGCGCAACACCCTGGCCCACAAGAAGCCGGGCTACGTGGCCGTGACCTTGTCCCTGAAACCAACCGGCGTTGCACCGGGCGACATCACCGACAAACAGCTCGACGCCGTGGCCGACCTGGCCGACCGCTACAGCTTCGGTCAACTGCGCACCTCCCACGAGCAGAACATCATCCTGGCCGACGTCGAGCAGGACAAGCTGTTCGCCCTGTGGGGCGAGTTGCGCGAGCAAGGTTTCGCCACGCCGAACATCGGCCTGCTGACCGACATCATCTGCTGCCCGGGCGGTGATTTCTGCTCCCTGGCCAACGCCAAGTCGATCCCGATCGCCGAATCGATCCAGCGCCGCTTCGACGACCTGGACTACCTGTTCGACATCGGCGAACTGGACCTGAACATCTCCGGTTGCATGAACGCCTGTGGTCACCACCACGTCGGCCACATCGGCATCCTGGGGGTAGACAAGAAAGGCGAAGAGTTCTATCAGGTTTCCCTCGGCGGCAGCGCCAGCCGTGACGCCAGCCTGGGCAAGATCCTCGGCCCGTCCTTTGCCCAGGAAGCCATGCCTGACGTGATCGAAAAGCTGATCGACGTGTACATCGAACAACGTACCGAAGACGAACGCTTCATCGACACCTATCAGCGTATTGGTATCGACCTCTTCAAGGAGCGTGTCTATGCAGCGAATCATTAAGAACAACGAGGTCGTCGACGAAACCTGGCACCTGCTGCCCAAGGACTTCAACATCGACGAGATCAGCAACTGCGACGACCTCATCGTGCCGTTACAGCTGTGGCGCGAACACAGCCGCATGCTCCTGGCCCGCGACGGTGGCCTGGGCATCTGGCTGGATGCCGATGAAGAAGCCGAGGAAATCGGAGAAGACGTGGCGCAATTCCAGGTCATCGCCCTGAACTTCCCGGCATTCACCGATGGCCGCAACTACTCCAACGCCCGCCTGCTGCGTGACCGTTACGGTTTCAAGGGCGAATTGCGGGCCATTGGCGACGTGCTGCGTGACCAGTTGTTCTACATGCATCGCTGTGGTTTCGACGCGTTCGCCATTCGCGCCGACAAAGACCCGCACGAAGCCCTTGAAGGCCTCAAGGACTTCTCGGTGACCTACCAGGCCGCTGCCGACGAACCGCTGCCGCTGTTCCGTCGTCGCTGACCGTCACCCCTTGAACCCCGAACCGGGGTTCAAGGGGTTTTACCCTTCGCGCTAAAACACCGGATTATCCACCAGCGGAATCGGACGCCCCATGGCGACCCAGTCGCAGTACAGCCGGACTCGATCCTCCAGCACCACGAACAGCCTGAACGGATTGTCCGCATCGACCATCCGCGTTTCGACACAGTGCAGCAACCAGCCCCACAACTCTTCTGACGCATCCGCTTCGTGGAGCAAGCGCCACACACGCGCCTGCAGCGACCAATAACCGACCCGGAAATCCGCCGTCAGGCTCAATCCATCCACGACCCGGAGCAACGCACTGCCCGATGGTTTGAGGGCCAATCGTTGCCAGATCTGTTGCCGCGTCTCGCGCACGCTTTCATCACCCTCCTCCAGCCAGGGCGTCGCACTGCCGTAATCGGCACCCGGCTCACTCAACCACAAATTGATACCGGTGCGCTCACGATGACTCACCAGGCGCAACAACGTGTCTTCATCCGTCAGCGGATTGCCCCACAGTTTCACCCGGTCCCGGGACACCGCCTGAATCAGTATCGAGTAGGGAACCCGACCGATCCGGTTGCCTCGCAAGTCGAGCGAGGTGAAGTACGGCTGATCGGCGATGCCTATCGGACAATGGCTGATTCCGGTGTTTCTCAGGTTCAACACACGCAGCTCATTCATCCCCAATACCACGGGCGGCACAGTCAACGGGTTGTCACTCAGATCGAGCATTTGCAAGCTCGCCAGCTCACGAAACTGCGAAGCCGTGCTCTCTTGAAGCTGCAAAAAGGTGGAACTCAGGTTGAGCGTAGTGAGGCGGGTCATTTGCCGAATCGGTGGAGGCAACACACCTTCCAGCACGCCGTCTGCGTTGAGTTGCCGCAGGTCGACACGTTCCAGGTTCAGGGAACGCAGGTTCGGAAAACTTTCGAGAAAGTCGCTCAGGCTCTCGCGCTCGACCAGGTGCAAGCCCCGCATCGATAACTCGACGACCTCATTGAAGCGTACGTTCATCGTTGGCAACCTATGGTAGTCCTCGAACCCCATATCCAGCCTGTAACGTAGTCCTCGAACCCCATATCCAGCCTGTAACCAGAGAACGTCTCGCCGGACATGACTCTATTGATCTGGGGCGGGCATTTTTGCCAGATACCCATCAGTTCGTCGCCCAATTCAATTCGCGTTTCACGCTCATAGCCAATCACGGTTTGCAGCAGTTCGACATTGTGTGCCGCCACCTGCTCAGGGCTCATGCCTGCGGCGTCATCATCGTCCACCGCAAGAAAATCCACATCCATGTCATCGACATCCAGCACGGCCTGGTCGATCCACTGGCGCAGATCGGCATGCAACTGCTGCATCTCGAGAATCAGGCGATCCACCAGCGCTTGAGCGCCGTTACCCGCCATCAGGAGCAGCTCATCCGCCTGGGCATCGGTGAAATCCGGATACAGATTCTTGACCTGCAGTCGCATGATTTCATGGGTCAGCGCAGCGGCCTGTGGCGTATTCGGAAAGCCGCCGCCGCGCAACCCCCTGGCTTCGAAGGGCAACCGCGAATCCATTCGATTCAAGCCGAGTATCAGCTCGGAGCGGGGCAAGGCATGTGTGCCAATACGCAGGCGCAACTGGCTGGCCGCGTCTGGGGAGCGCAGCGACATCGCCGCGCGTTCCTCCCCTGACAATAGATCGACCAGTGCGGTAAACAGATCCGAACCCTCGCCGTCGGTGGCCGCCATCGTGGAATACCGATAGCGATCACCGACCTTGATCAAGCGCCGGCAATCCGCCGAATCGGGCGGGCCGCAACGGTCCAGGACCCGGCCACTGATTGACCCGTCGTGCACTTCGATGCGTAAGTCTTTCGGCCAACCGGGCAGGCGTGGCAGGGAATGCAACGCCAGGACATCGGTTTCCGGATGGACGATCGAACGCAAGTACAGACCTTCATAAGCCCGGTTGAGTCGTACATGTTGTTGATACTCCCGCGACTTGCTGTCCAGGCGCTTGAACAGTAGCAGCGCCTCGTCAGCATCGACGGGCCGATTGATGTCAACTCCCGAACGGTCGAGGATCTGCTCCACGGCGCTTTTCGGCAAACCTTGGTACTCACGCTGAAACAGGCGAACCCACTCCTGGTCCGAGTGCTGGAGCGCCTGATATCGGGCATTGAACAATCCGGCCCGTGCTTGCGGGTCGGCGACGATTTCGAGTTCCTGATCGAGCTTGAAGCGTGTGATGGTGTCGGCGAGCAACGGCGTCGGCGGACGGCCAGCATGCATCAGGCGCAGCATATCGTCATCGACCGTACTGACCCGGGCGATCTGCGCCAATACCTCATCACTGAAGGCAGCAAGGGGGGTGCAGACGCCACGCATCAGCTCCACACGTGTCGACACGGGCACCGGAGCCGATCCGGGGGCCAGCTCGGCCGGCGTTTCGGGATGCGGCTCGCTCCCGGATTCCCGCGGTTCGTGCAACGTTCCGGCGATTTCTTCTTCGCCCTTGAGTGCCGCCACCGCCCCGGCCAGCGGGAGTGCATTGAGCAAGCCAAACACCGTGCGCGTCACGCCCTCGGAGCGCTGCTCCGGTGTTTTACCGTTGACGGCCTGATCGAGGCCATAACCGGCGTCGATCAGCCCGGCCAGTACCAGGACGCCCTCACCTCCCGGAATGAACAATGCCAATGGCCCCAGCCGGTTGATCCACTGCACGAGCGGTTCCACCACCGCGCTCAGGTTGTCGCGATTGACCTGGGCATCGTCGCGGATGGTTTTGACGCTGGCCATGGAGGCCTGCTTCATGGTCAGCACCAATTGCGCGAACGGGTCGGTGTCAGTCGGTGCACGTTCAAGGTCGATGTAGTCCTGCGGGTCCCAGAAACCGTCGTTGTTGAACAACCCTGCGTTCTTTTTCAGCCAGTGTTCCTTCGGGTAAACCGCCATGCCCTCCAACGCCGTCGACACCCCCGCATGGAAGGTACCGTCTTCACGATCGTCCTCGGCAAAATGCGCGACCAGCGCTTGCCGTTTGGCGGCAACCCTGCCTTGGTCCACGATCCATTGGCGCAGGTGCCGGAAGTCGGCGAATTCATGCAAGGGTGAGGAGTTGCCGGGAATGTTCAGCAAGACCCGGCCGCTGTGACGGTAGCGATAACACCAGATATCGTCCGATGTATAGCGATAGATCGTCAGCCGCCCGACCTCGATCGGCGCACTGATGCGGGTGGGCGCCTGCACCTGGCCGATGGTCAACGCATTCCAGGTCTGCTGCGCTGGCAACCCGGCGGCCTGCATGGCCAAGACCAGGCCTTCCTGACTCAAACTGCCCTCCTGATGTTGCAGGCAGGCGCTCATGATAAAGGCGGCCTTGGCCGAGGTTCTCAGGTCGTAAGGCGCCGCCTGGACGATACGCTTATCGGAGGGCCACGCGCGATCAAGGTAAGCCTGATAGCGGGTTTGCAGATCCAGCTCCCACACCCACTGTTTGAACGCCGCAGGCCTCAGGGCAATTTGCGTTGCCGGCCCATACACCTGTGGCGTGGTCTGGCGATAAATCCCTTCGTAGGTGTGGTGATTGCCATTGCCGTGATCGGCGAATTCATCGACATGCTCCACGATGCGAACGGACGGACCGACATCGGGCGGTGTGTACAAGCCAAATGCGCTTTCGGCAAAACGCCCGTCACCGACGGTCTGGTAGTTCGCCAGCAACGCCTGCACCAGGGTTTGCGTGTTTGCCACCTGGCCTTGCTCGATACCGTCCTGCGGTGGGTGCCCGCGATAGCGGTAATCCAGGGTGACCAACAGGGCCTTTTGCGGGTCGATGTCTGGCCCCCATTTTGCCTTGATCAACTGGGCACCGAACTGCTCGGGAGACTGCGGCAAAGCCGCACCCACCACAGACGTCAGTGTTTCGCGCAGCGGCACAAGATCGGGATGAAGCGGTGTCTGATGGTCATTCATATGCGTTCCATGGCAATTATTCCGGAACACCAACATAACCAACCGCCGCATTACCGAAAGCAGGAACGGTCGCCTGCTGCCTACAGAGATTTCGCCGGGCCGTGGAGGACATCAGGCAAGTATTCGCAGGCAAAAAAAACCGGGGCTAATGCCCCGGCTGGATGTTTTGCAATATCTCCTGCCCCGTTACCAGAAGCGTTGCTGGGTCAAACGGCTCCACCAGCTCAGCAGCACACGATCGACCGAGCCGCTGGCGGCCATGCCAATGCGCTCTTGCAGGCTTTTGCGCTCGGCATAGTGCAGGTGATAAAGCTCGGACTGCCTGGCGCGTTCGGCGAGGTACTCGTCGCTGGTCTTGAGTTCGTCGACCAGGTGTTTTTCCAGCGCCGCCACGCCGAGCCAGATTTCGCCGGTGGCCACTTCATCGATCGCCAGTTGCGGGCGATAGCGCGACACGAAGTTCTTGAACAGTTGATGGGTGATGTCCAGGTCTTGCTGGAACTTCTCCCGGCCCTTCTCGGTGTTTTCGCCAAACACGGTCAGTGTGCGTTTGTACTCACCGGCGGTCAGCACTTCGAAGTCGATGTCGTGCTTTTTCAACAAGCGGTTGATGTTGGGTAACTGCGCCACCACGCCAATCGAGCCGAGGATCGCGAAGGGTGCGCTGATGATCTTCTGGCCGATGCACGCCATCATGTAGCCACCGCTGGCCGCGACCTTGTCGATGCACACGGTCAAGGGCACGCCGGCCTCACGGATACGCGCCAGTTGCGAGGAGGCCAGGCCGTAGCTGTGAACCATGCCACCGCCGCTTTCCAGGCGCAGCACCACTTCGTCCTTCGGTGTGGCCAGGGTCAGCAAGGCAGTGATTTCGTGGCGCAGGCTTTCGGTGGCCGAAGCCTTGATATCGCCATTGAAATCGAGCACGAACACCCGGGGCTTGGCCTCCGGTTTTTTCTTCTGTTTCTTGTCGGTTTTAGCCTGGGTCTTGCGCAAGGCCTTGAGCTGATCCTTGTCGAGCAACGTCTGCTCCAGGCGTTCGCGCAGCCCTTTGTAGAAATCATTGAGTTTGCTGACCTGCAACTGGCCCGACGACTTGCGCCGCCCCTTGCTGCGCAAGGCCGCAAAACTGGCCAGGACCACCAGAATGGCGATCACCAGGGTCACGGTCTTGGCCAGAAAAATGGCGTACTCGGAAAAAAACTCCACAGGGACTCCTCAAACGATGCGCGGCTTGAACGCGCGCGGGATACCTCCAGCATACCCATGCGTCGACCTTGCTACCAGCCGTGAAAGCTCTGGTAACAGGCCTGTAACGGGCATTTCAAACAAGCGTATGTTTTTTCATTGACAGCACACCGCCATCCTCATAACCTCGCCAAACCTTCAACGTACCGGGAAGACGCGGACGTGGGCAGCATCTATTTGATTCGACATGGCCAGGCCTCCTTCGGTGCAGACGACTACGACGTGCTGTCGCCGACCGGTATTCGTCAGGCGGAAATCCTGGGTCGGCACCTGGCCGAACTCGGGATCAGCTTCGACCGCTGCCTGGCGGGGGATCTGCGCCGCCAGCAGCACACGGCCAACAGCGCGCTGGAACAATTCGCCGCGGCGGGCCTGCCGGTGCCGCTGCTGGAAACCGACTCCGCCTTCAACGAGTTCGACGCCGATGCAGTGATCCGCGCGCTGCTGCCGGCCATGCTGCCGGACGAACCCGAGGCCCTGGACATCCTGCGCAACGCCGCGCAAAACCGTGGTGAGTTCCAGCGTATCTTCGCCCTGATCATCGAGCGCTGGTTGGCCGGCACCTACGACACACCGGGCCTGGAGAGCTGGCTGGGGTTTGTCGAGCGGGTGCGGGCCGGTCTGCACCGCATTCTCGACCAGGCCGACAACACCCAGAAAATCGCCGTGTTCACGTCCGGCGGCACCATCACCGCCCTGCTCCACCTGATTACGCAAATGCCTGCCCGGCAGGCCTTTGAATTGAACTGGCAAATCGTCAACACCTCGCTCAACCAGCTTAAGTTTCGTGGTCGCGAGGTGTCCCTGGCTTCCTTCAACAGTCATGCGCACCTGCAACTGTTGAAGGCCCCGGAACTCATCACGTTTCGCTGAGTCCGGACTATTGTGACCCTGGCTGTAATCACCCAGCTCTTATTACCCAAGAAAGGATCGAACCATGACCTCCGTAGCTGATGCCGTACAAGCAATGAAAGCCAAGTTCAACCCAGCCGCTGCCGCCGGTCTGGACCTGGTCTTCGGTTTCCGCATCGACGACACCAAAAACTTCTCGCTGATCGTCAAGGACAGCACCTGCGAGCTGCAGGAAGGCGAGAACCCGGACGCCCAGGTGACCCTGGTGATGGACGGCGAAACCCTGCAAGGCATCGTCGACGGTTCGACTGACGGCATGCAAGCGTTCATGGGCGGCAAACTGCGCGCTGAAGGCGACATGATGCTGGCGATGAAACTGTCTGAGCTGTTCCCGTCGTAAGCACCTGGTTCCCGAACTTCGGGAGCGTGCCTGCTGCAAACGAATCCCGCCCTTAGTGGCGGGATTCGTCGTTTTTGCTGGTCCTTTGGCGAGGGGGCTCGCCCCCGCTCGACCGCGAAGCAGTCGCACAACCAGAGATTTCGACTTATCGGAAGGACGTCAAGGGCCGCTTCGCGCCCAACGGGGGCAAGCCCCCTCGCCACAGGTCAGGTGGTGCTCTTACAATGCGGGCACTTACACCACCGGCCACCCCATGGACATCGACCTCGCCCGCACCTTCCTCGAAATCGTTCGCCATGGCAGCCTGGCCGCGGCTGCCGAGAAGCTCCATGTCACCCAGACCGCGATCACCGCACGGGTACAAAAACTCGAGAGCCAACTGGGCAGCACCCTGTTCGTGCGCAATCGTGCCGGCGCCCGCCTGACGCCCAATGGCGAAGCGTTCGTGGTGTATGCCAATCAGCTGGTGCAAACCTGGGAAGCCGCGCGGCGTGATTTGCCGTTGCCCGAAGGTTATCGCGATGTGCTGCACATCGGTGGCGAGGTGAGTCTGTGCAACCCGTTGATGCTCGGCTGGGCCGGTGAAATTCGCAAGAACATCCCCAGCCATGCCCTGCGCATGGAAATCCGCGACGGGGAAAACCTGCTGCGCCAACTGGAGTTGGGCGTTCTGGATGCCGCGCTGGTGTATCAGCCCGAATATTGGCCGCGTCTGCAGGTCGAGCAGATTCTCGAAGAAAAACTGATTCTCGTGCGCCTGGCCCACAAGCCCGATCCTTATGTGTACATCGATTGGGGCGCTGATTTCCGACGCCAGCACGACGCCGCGCTGCCGGAGAAGGCCAAGGCTGCGCTGAGTTTCAATCTGGGCCCGCTGGGCTTGCAGTATCTTCTCGAAAACGGCGGCAGTGGCTACTTCCGCACCCGCGTGGTGCAGAGTTATCTGCAAAGCGGCGCCCTGGAACGGGTGCCCAAGGCGCCGGAATTCAACTACCCGACCTATCTGGTCTACTCGCGCGATCGTGACTCGCCGACGCTGCAACGCGCCTTCGACCTGCTGCGCAAAGTCATCGACTCCGACGAAGACTGGTCGCAGCGATGGGATCCACTGACCTGAGACCGGTTTGCACCGGATCATGGCCGTTGTGTCCTTAAGGTTCGGTCCGTCAAATCACCGGGATCGGCTAATCTGAAAGAGATAACAAAAACGACAGGTGATTGCAGTGAGGCAGACCACCGAAGGATTCCGCGGTCGTTACCGCGCCGACATTCATCCGCTCTACAACCCCTGGCTGCATGGCGCGTTTGTCCTGGTGTTCGGGGCACTGGCAATCAGCGTGTTCTGGAGCAACGTACAACAGGTGCGGCCAGCGGAATGGCTGGCGGTGCCCGTCACGCTGCTGTTGTTCAGCCTCGGTGTGTACATGGTGCATCGCCACCTGGGGCATCATAAAAAGAGCTTCGCCCGGCTGTTTTACGCCCGTCACGCAGGCGACCACCACAGCTTTTTCACCCCCGGCCACATGACCTACGACAACGCCCGCGACTGGCGGGTGATTCTGTTTCCGGCGTGGCTGATCGTGCTGCACACCCTCGTCGTCGCCCTGCCCCTCTGGTGGCTGCTCAAGCACATCAATACCAACGTCGCCGGATTGGTCGGCGGCCTTCTTGTCCTCGGCTACCTGACCTATGAAGTGTTTCATGCCTGCGAGCATCTGCCGTCGCGCAACCCGCTCACACGGCTGCCGTGGATCCGCCAGATGCGCCGGCTGCACGAACTGCACCACCGCCGTGAACTGATGCAGGCGCGTAATTTCAACATCGTTTTCCCGCTGATGGACTACCTGTTCGGCACCCTCTATTGGGAGCCGGAACCTGAGCCGCTCAACCCGACGAGAACCCCCATGACCCGCATGCAGCATCAGGTTGTCATTGCCGGAAACCCGATCCAGGTACTTGCCTACGCCAGCACCGTGACCCTTTGGCCGCAATGGCATCCGTCGTCGCTGCGCATCGACGGGCCAAAAGGCCCGCTGCATGCCGGCGCACGTTTCGAGGAAGACATCCATGCCGGCGGGCGCGACGGGCACTTGCGCTGGGAGGTGGCGGAGTACCTGCCCGGGCGGCGCTGGAGCGCCGAGGCCCGGGGTGACCACGGCCTGTCGCTGGTGGTGACCTATGAATGCGATGCCACAGGCGAAGACACACGTTTCGTCCGCACCCTGGAATATCAATTCAGCGGCGTGGCAATGCGCATTGCCAACCGCTTGTTGCTCAAGCGGCGCATCGACCGGGAATCGGCGGCGTCGATGCTGGCATTGCGCGACATGGCACAGAAGTATCTGGCCGCGACAGGAGTCGGCGTGTGAGCAGAACCTTCAAATGTCTGTTGCTGGTCATCGTCGTCATCGGCGCCTTCCTGCTGCTGATGCCGACCAAGGTGCGGCCGGTGGCCTGGACACCACAAGCCGCGCCGTCCCTCACCAGCGGAATCTACGCCGACAATCAGCGGCTCAAGGAGGTGGAACGCGTCGGCGCCGCCAATATCGACGGGCCGGAAGCCTTGTTACTGGAAAACGACACGCTCATCACCGGCCTGCACGACGGGCGCCTGATCCGTACGAGCCTGGACGGCAAGACCACCAGAATCCTGACCGATACCGGTGGCCGGCCACTGGGCCTGGCCCGGCATCCCAATGGCCTGCTGGTGATCGCCGATGCCGTCAAAGGCTTGTTGTCCCTCGACGCCCAGGGACGCCTGGTGGCCTTGACCACAGAGGCCGACGGCGTTCCCTTCGGTTTTACCGACGACGTGGTCATCGACAAACCCGGCCACTACGCTTATTTCAGCGATGCTTCGAGCCGCTTCGGCTATGGTCACGACGGTGAGGCCGTGATCGAACACGGCGGCGACGGTCGACTGCTGCGCTACGATTTCCAGACCGGCAAAACCTCGGTTGTGCTGGATAAGCTGGAGTTTGCCAACGGCGTGACCCTGGGACCGGACGATGCCTATGTACTGGTCAATGAAACCGGCGCCTACCGCATCACTCGTTATTGGCTCAGCGGTCCGAAGGCCGGCACCCACGACCTGTTTATCGACAACCTGCCAGGGCTGCCGGACAACCTGTCGTTCAATGGCCACGACCGGTTCTGGGTGGCGCTGTATGCCCCCCGAAACCCCTTGCTCGACGCCACGGCGGCGCATCCGTTCGTGCGCAAGATGATCGTGCGGGCCATGACCGTGTTGCCCAAGCCCGTGGAAAAACACGGATTTGCCCTGGGCCTGGACCTTGATGGCAAAGTGATCGCCAACCTGCAGGACGGCAGCAGCGACAATTACTCCCCCATCACCACCGTGCGCGAGTATGGGGACTGGTTGTATTTCGGTTCGCTGAAAGCCCGGAACATGGTGCGATTGCCGCTAAGCAAGGCATTGCAATGAACAGTCCCCCTTCCTGAATTCACCGAAGCCCCCCTGTAGGAGCGAGCCTGCTCGCGATGGACTCAAAAGCACTGCGTTTAGTCAGTAAACACGCGGCATCGTTAACGACCATCGCGAGCAAGCTCGCTCCTACAGAGGGCGGTGTTCACTCTGGATCGATGTCGACACCCTCATCATCCGGCCACTCATCGATGCCCGGCTCTTCCTCGGGATTGACCGTGGTGTGTTCGGGGCTCAGGGGTTCGGGATGAGTGGGGATCGGGTCGTAGCCACCCTGTTGTTCACTGGGGTATTTGGGCTGGGTCATGAGGCACCTCGTTGAGAGCCATAACAGCGGTCTCTGAACATTCGAGGTGCCGGTTGTGATGCCGTTCCAACTTTCCCGCCACCGGTCGTCGGTGGCAGCTCGCTGGGTCAGGACGACGAGCCAAGTTGCTTGACGATCTTGTCCTTGACCAGCAGACGTGCCTCCTTGAGCTTCCTTACGGTGTCATCGTTGGACTTGGCCTCCTCTGCTTTCACCACTTCGGCATCCGCCTGGGAATACTTGTTAAGCAGTGAATCCAGTAACGGATCCTTGGTGCGTTTCTGCTGGACTTCTTCCTTTGAGCGTTTCAGATCCTGATAAAGGTCATGGGGCACCGGCATGGAACACCTCCGTTTGTTGATCGGCAGCGAAACGCGATCAATTGCGTTCACCAACTATCAGAATGGCCTCGGTTAGCCTGTTCTGTCGACCACCTGTCAGACCAGCGGTGTCCGTTCGTCGTCCGGTCGCCAATGGGATAAAACCTTGCCTGCGCTGGCGCCTCCACCGGTTGACGATCACTCGGTCACCTTTGAAAACCTGCGTGGAGAATCACCTGTTTTTGTCAGCCGTTAAGCACCGTGCGCACCATCTGCGTCAGTGCCTCGGGGTTGTAGGGTTTGCTCAGCAGGTGGGTGTCGGGGCTGAGCTGGTGATTGCGCGAGATAATGTCGCGGGTATGCCCCGAGGTGAACAACACAGCCACCGGTGGCTCCTGCACTTTCGCCCAGGCCGCCAGGTCCGAACTCTTGATCAGGCCGGGCATGACCACGTCGGTAAAAATCAGGTCCACCGCCAGCCCTTCCAGCAACATTTGCATGGCGACGTCACCGTTGGTGGCCGTGAGGACCTGATAGCCCTCCTCGCGCAACAACTCCACCGCCGATACCCTCACGGCCTCATTGTCCTCGACCACCAGGATGCGTTCGTGCCCGCCCCGTTGCGGCACATCAGGGCCCGGCGTTTCGCTGGGTGCCGCGCGCAAGGTGCGGGGGAAGTACAGCTGCACCCGGGTCCCCCGCCCCACGTCGCTGGCGATTTCGATATGACCGCCACTCTGCTTGACGAAGCCAAACACCATACTCAAGCCCAAGCCGGTGCCCTGCCCGTCGGCCTTGGTGGTGAAGAACGGCTCGAACGCCTGGGCCAGCACCTGCGGCGGCATGCCGACGCCGGTATCCGTCACGGACACCCGTACATAGTCCCCGGGGGCAATGCCCTTTGCGGCGCAAAATTTGCGATCGAGGACGATATTTTCCGCGCACAGGTCAATCCTGCCCTCGCCTTGAAGGGCGTCACGGGCATTGATCGCCAGATTGAGAATGGCGTTTTCCAGTTGGTTGCGATCGACAAACACATTCCAGGAATCTTCGGGTGCCGTCATGTGAACCTGAAGGGTTTCACCCAGGGCACGCAGCAACAGCTCCGCCAGGCCATCGAAAATCTGCCGCAAGGTGAAGACCGCGGGTGACAACGGTTGGCGGCGGGCGAATGCCAGCAATTGCGAAGACAGCTTGGCACCGCGCTCGACAGCGGCAATCGACGCCGAGACCCGGCGCTGCACATTGGCGTTACCCGGCTCATGACGCGCGAGCAAGTGCAGGTTGCCGGCGATCACTTGCAACAGGTTGTTGAAGTCATGGGCCACACCACCGGTGAGACCGCCGATGGCTTCGAGCTTCTGTGACTGGCGCAGTTGTTCTTCCGCCGCCAGCCGCGCCTCGACTTCATCGGCCACCCGCTGCTCCAGGTTGCGGGTGAACTTGAGCAGGGACTCTTCGGCGGTCTTGCGTTCGTGGATGTCGATCAGCACGCCGGGGAAACGAAACGCCTCGCCCTGCTCATTGAACTCGCAACAACCACTGGCGAGTACCCAGAGGTAGCTGCCATCCGGGCGCCGGATCCGGTATTCGACGTTGTAGGGCTCGCCCGTCTCCACCGACAGTCTGACTCGTTCCTGAACCCAACTGCGGTCATCCGGATGGATCCGGCTTTCAGCGATTTCCTGAGACAGGTTTTGCAGGTCTTGCCCGGGTGGATAAGAGAACGCGCGAGCGAAGCGCTCGTCACCCGACATCACGTTGGCCTTGATGTCCCAGACAAAGGAACCGAGCAAGGCGCCGGCGTTCAGCGCCAGGCGTACCCGTTCGTTGTCGGCGCGGTAGGCGTCTTCAGCCGCCTGTCGCCGGTGTTCGGAGATCACCCGATCGGTGGTTTCCACCACCATGGCCATGACCCCGGCCGGGCACCCGTCATCGTCGGCCACCGGGCTGTAGTAGAGGTCCATCCAGACATCTTCCGGAACCCCGTCACGCAGCAGCACCAGTTCTTTGTTGCGATAGGACAAGGTGCCGCCCGCCAGGCAGGTGTCGACCACGTGGCGATTGAATTCGGCAACTTCCGGCCAACCCAGTTCTACGGCAGAGCCGAGCAGATACGGATGACGCCCACCGGCAAACTTGGAATAAGCGTCGTTATAGATCATGTACCCGGACTGGCCCCAGAGCATCACCATCGGCAGTGGGGACGCGAGCATCAACTGCACCGCGCTGCTCAGGCTCCTGGACCATGAATCGAGCGGGCCAAGTTCGGTCCGGCTCCAGTCGAACGCACGAATGCGCCCGGCCATTTCGCCGTTCCACCCGGAGCACCCGTGGCTTTCCTCTAGAAACTGCATCGGCTGGCTCTATCCCGGTAAGTTGCACCCGTTTGTTTCGAGCATCCTGCACGCTATTCGTTTCATAGAGGTATAGCTGATTCTCGCGGGCCACTGGAGATCCCTTGTGGGAGCGGGCTTGCTCGCGAAGGCGGTGTGTCATTCAACATATTCGTCTGCTGATACACCGCTTTCGCGAGCAAGCCCGCTCCCACAATTTGGTCCTCGGTAACCGAGAGTCCGTGCACTACACCTCGATCAAGTGCTTCAGCGGGTTGTAACTGCTTTTCAGGGTGGCCGCGACATCCAGAATGGCCTTCTCGATGCCATTCAAATGCATGCAGGTCAGTTCGATGGCCGCACTCTGGTTGCCTGCTTCGATGTATTCGATCAGCCGCAGGTGTTCGTCGTCGCGGCAGGCTTCGTGGCTGTCGTCATCCAGAGCGGCGGCATACAGCGACGCCCGGGAAATCAGCTTCTGGAACCAGTCGAGCAGCACCGGGTTGTTCAGGCTGCGGGCCAGTTTGATGTGGAACTCGCCGAGCAGGTGAATCAACCGCTCGTGATCACCGCTTTGATGCGCTTCATCCTCCAACAGCAAGTGATCGCGCAGGTCCTGAGTCACCGCCGTATCACGCCGACGGCACAGTTCGCTGACGATGCCGATCTCGACCAGGCGACGGGTTTCGAACAGCGAACGGATCTCTTCGTCACTGGGCAGCGACACCGACGCACCTTTATTGGGCTCGGTGGTGACCAGTCCGTCGGCCTCCAATTGCTTGAGCGCGGCCCGGACAGACGTGCGGCTGACATTGAACAGCTCGGCCAAAGAGGCTTCGCCGAGCTTCATGCCCGGACGCAACGAGCGCTTGCTGATCGCCTCGTAAACCCCTTGGTAGACGCGGTCGACCGTAGTTTCCAGTTTCTTTTCCGTCATTCATCAACTCCTTGCGCCCTGTGCAAACGACCCTGGCGAATGAACAGCCATTGAAAAAGGGGCTTGCACGGACAGATTAATCCGGGTATTTCTAAATTGCATCCAGATTTTGCATACAATAATTAGAGGAATGCACCATAATGGGTCATCCAACAGCAATCGAAGTGCGAAACGTCTCAAAGCGATATTCCGACGATCCGGGACTGGCACCAGCCCTCGATAACGTCTCGGTGGACATTGCCGACAACGAATTCTTCACCCTGCTCGGCCCCTCCGGCTGCGGCAAAACCACCCTGCTGCGCACCATCGCCGGCTTCGAGCATGTCAGCGACGGTGAGATCCGCCTCGCGGGCGAGCCGGTCAACGATTTGCCGCCGTTCAAGCGTCGGGTCAACACGGTGTTCCAGAGTTACGCGCTGTTTCCGCACATGAGTGTTGCGCAGAATATCGCCTTCGGCCTCGAGATGCAGGGCCTTGATCGCAAACTGATTCCGCAGCGGGTCGATGAGATGCTCGCGCTGGTGCAAATGCAGCACCTGGCCAAGCGTAAACCGGCCGAGCTGTCCGGCGGCCAACAGCAACGGGTGGCTCTGGCCCGGGCCCTGGCGCCAAAACCCAAAGTGCTGTTGCTGGACGAACCGCTGTCGGCCCTGGACCTCAAGCTGCGCAAGGAAATGCAGGTCGAACTCAAGCGCGTACAGAAAGAAGCCGGGATCACCTTCATTTTCGTCACCCACGATCAGGAAGAAGCGCTGACCCTGTCCGATCGCATCGCCGTGATGTCCGCCGGCAAGATCCTGCAAATCGGCTCGCCCAATGAAATCTACGAACGGCCGCAACACCAGTTCGTCGCGCAATTCATCGGCGACATCAACTTTCTCCCCGGCCACCTCAAGCGCGGCCAGCAGAACGAAAAGCTCTTCGTGCCCAACGGCATGCCCGTGGAAATCCCCTGCCCGGCCCAGGGCTTTGACGGCAGCAAGGTGCAACTGGCTTTCCGCCCGGAGCGTTCGCAACTGGTCGAGCCGACGCAGCCGCATCACCTGCGCGGTGTGATCGAGGCCGTGCTGTATGTCGGCACGGCCACGCTCTATCAATGCCGCCTGAACAACGACATCAAGGTCATGCTGCGCGAGAACAACGAAGGTCTGAACCATGGTCGGGTGGTGGGTGATCGCGTCGCGGTCAACCTGCCGCCCCACGCCTGCCTGTTGATGGAGGCCTGAGATGAGCGTCAGCAGCACTTCCCCAGCCCTCAACCGCGCGCTGTTGCTCAGCCCGGTGGTCCTGACCCTGCTGGCCCTGATCGCCATTCCGCTGGGCATCATGGGCTACATCAGCCTGCTGCCGCGCAACGTCTATGGCGGCGTCGACTGGCAGGCCGACTGGCAATTGCAAAGCTACGTGCAACTGTTTTTCCAGGAAGGTTTCGACGGCGAACTGGAGCTGAACTGGGTCTACGCCCAGGCATTGCTGCGTTCGGTGTTCCAGGCCGGTGGCACCACAGTCCTGTGTTTCCTGTTCGGCTTCCCCGTGGCGTTGTGGATGTCGAGCCTGACACCCCGTCGACGCAACCTGATGGTGTTGCTGATCACCATCCCGTTCTGGACCAACCTGCTGATCCGCAACTACGCCTGGCTGATCATCCTGCGCGAGCACGGCTGGGTCGCCCAGAGCCTCAACGCGCTGTTCCCCCAGGCCGGTGGCATCACCCTGCTCTACAACGACTTCGCGGTCAGCGTCGGCTTGGTCTACAGCTTCCTGCCGTTCATGATCCTGCCAATCTACTCGACCCTGGAAAAACTCGACTGGCGTCTGGTGGAAGCCGCCTATGACCTGGGTGCCAATCGCTGGCACGCGTTGCGGCGGATCATCCTGCCACTGTCGATGCCGGGGGTGATCGCAGGTGCCTTGCTGGTGTTCGTGCCAAGCCTGGGCGCCTTCATTACCCCGGCGATCCTTGGCGGCGGCAAAACGCTGATGATCGGCAACCTGATCCAGCAGCAGTTCGGTACCGCGCGCAACTGGCCGCTGGGCAGTTCGCTGTCGTTCCTGTTGCTGGGGATCATGTTGCTGTCCCTGGTGCTCTACGCCCTCTATAGCCGCAAAGCCGCCAAGACCCAACGCCCGGGAGCACAAGCATGATCGCCCTGCACCTGAAGAAACTGCCCCTGACCCGTGAAGTCAGCCTGTTGATGCTGGCCTACCTGTACCTGCCGATATTCGTGCTGATCGCCTACAGCTTCAACGCCAACCGCTCGGCGACGGTGTGGACCGAGTTCTCGTTCGACTGGTACGGGCGAATCCTGGCCAACCCGTCGATCCAGACCGCAGCGCTCAACTCGATCATCGTCGCCAGCATCGCTACGGTCTGCGCCACCGCGATTGCCCTGCTCGCGGCACTGGCGACCTACCGGCCGTTCTACGGACAGAAAATGGTCGAGGGCGGGATCAACCTGCCGTTGATCCTGCCAGAGATCGTCACCGCTGTGGCCACCCTGCTGCTGTTCATGGCACTGGGGATCAAGCTCGGTCTGCTGACGGTGATCGTCGCGCACATCGGCTTCTGCATTCCCTTCGCCTACCTGCCGATCCGCGCGCGGCTCAACGACCTGGACAAGAGCCTGCTGGAAGCGGCGAACGACCTGTACGCCAACCCCTGGCAGGTGTTTCGCCGGGTGACCTTGCCGCTGCTGTGGCCGGCGGTGCTGTCCGGTTCGGTGCTGGCGTTCGTGGTCAGCCTCGACGATTTCATCATGACCTTCTTCGTCGCAGGTCCCGGTTCGACCACCCTGCCGGTGTACATCTTCTCGGCCATCAAGGCCGGCGTGACGCCAGAGATCAACGCGATTTCGACCCTGATGCTGGTGATTTCCATCGTGCTGGTGGTGCTGGCCTTCTGGCTGGGACAGCGCGGCAAACAACAATAAGCCTGGAGACTTCTATATGAGCAAGAAAGTGAAAAGCATGCGTTTCGCCGTTGCCGGTCTGGCCTTGAGTTGCTTCACGGCGTTCACGGCGTTCAGCGCCCAGGCCGCCGAGCCCAAGGAACTGTTCTTCTACAACTGGACCGACTACTACCCGGTGGAGCTGCTGGCCAAGTTCGAAAAGGAGACCGGGATCAAGGTCACCATGGACGGCTACGACAGCAACGAAACCCTGCTGGCCAAGTTGCAGGCCGGCGGCGCGGCGTACGACGTGATCGTGCCGTCGCAATCGATCATGCGCACCCTGATCAACCAGGACCTGCTGCTGGAAATCGACGCCTCGGCCCTGCCCAACTTCCAGTACGTCAAACCGGCGTTCCGCGACCCGAGCTTCGACCCCGGCCGCAAGTTCTCGGCACCGTACCTGTGGGGCACCACCGGGTTCTCCTATGACAGCGCCCGGGTGCCCGGCGGCAAGCTTGACGACTCGTGGAAAGAGTTCTTCGAGCCGCGCAAGGAACTGCAAGGTCAGCTCGCCGCCCTCGACACCTCCAGCAGCGTGATCAACGCCGCCAGTCACTACCTGAATGTCGACGAGTGCAGCGAAAACCCGCAGGACGCCAAGCGCATCCTCGAACTGCTGCAAAAACAGAAACCCTTCCTGAAGATGTACAGCTCGGACAACACGGTCGACCGCATGGCCAGCGGTGAAGTGATCATGATGCAGAACTGGAACGGTTCTACAGCGCGGGCCACCCTGCAGAAGAGCACCATCAAGTACGTCTACCCCCGTGAAGGCCTGGCAATGTTCCAGGACAACTTCGCCGTACCGAAAAGCGCGCCACACCCCGGCAACGCGAAGATCTTCATCGACTGGATGATGAAACCGGAAAACGCCGCCGCCGTGTCCAACGCCATCGCCTACGCCAACGGCATCCAGAGCGACAAGCTGATCGACGCCAAATGGCGGGTGATGGACGCCATCAACATGCCCGACGAATTCGCCGCGCGCCTGCGCCCGGAAAAGGAATGCAGCAACAAGGCGCGGGAGCTGCAGGACCGCATTTGGGCCAAGCTCAAGGGCTGATCGTTTGACTTGAAACCGCGTCGCGGCCTTCGCGAGCAAGCCCGCTCCCACAAGGGATCTCCAGTGTTCACACGGACAATGTGGGAGCGGGCTTGCTCGCGAAGAGGCCAACACAGACACCTGAGAATTCATTGAGGTTACTCATGACCCAACCCCGCTGGCTGCGCAACGTGCGCCCCTACGGCACCACCGCCGAAGACCTGCTGATCGAAAACGGCCGCTTCAGCCAACGCCGCCCCGCTTCTAACGAAGCCCTGTCGGCCACCGACATCGACGGCCAGGACCAGTTGCTCACCCCCGCCCTGGTGGAAAGCCACGTGCACCTGGACAAAACCCTCTGGGGCCAGCCGTGGCGCCCCAACAGTGCCGGCCCGACCCTCAAGGACTACATCGCCAACGAACGGCGCATCCTGCGTGAAGTCACCACACCGATTGCGCAACGCGCCGGCGCCCTGCTGGAAAACTGCATCGTCCGCGGCTCGCTGACCATGCGTTGCCACGTCGACATCGACCCGGAATTCGGCCTGCGGCATGTCGAGGCCATGCAGCAACTGCGTGAAAACTACCGCGACCTGATCGACCTGCAACTGGTGGTGTTCCCGCAGACTGGCTTGATCAGCCGCCCCGGCACCGCCGAACTGATGCGCGAAGCCATGGCCTTGGGCGTGGAGAACGTCGGCGGGCTGGACCCGTGTGGTATCGATAACGACCCTGTCGCACAACTGGATTTCGTCTTCAAACTGGCCAGCGAATTCGACCGGGGCGTCGACATTCACCTGCATGACAAAGGTGAGCTGGGCCTGTGGCAGATCGCCCTGATCGCCGACTACACCGAGCGCTTCGGCCGCCAAGGCCGGGTGATGATCAGCCACGCGTACTGCCTGGGGATGTTGCCGTGGAGCCAGGTCAAACCGGTGGCCGAACGTCTGGCCACATTGGGCATTTCGCTGATGAGCTCGGCCCCGGCCGATTGCGCGGTGCCGCCGTTCCTGGCCCTGCGCGAAACCGGCGTGAATGTGTGCCTGGGCTCGGACGGTATTCGTGATGCCTGGTCGCCCATGGGCAACGGCGACATGCTGGAGCGGGCGATGTTGCTGGCGTTCCGCTTCGACTTGAACAAGGACGAAGAACTGGCGGCAGCGTTCGAGGCGGCGACCGTCAACGGCGCCCAGGCGCTGGGTTGCCAAGCCAATCGCCTGGAGATTGGCCAGCCGGCGGACTTCCTGTTGATGCCGGTACAAACACTGGGTGAGGCGGTGGTTTCACGGCCGCTGCGTCAGGTCTATCGCGCGGGTCAGTTGATTGCTGCGGGTGGCCGTTTGCTGGAAAGCCGTCTGTGAAGCGCATCGGCTTGCGGGCCAGTTGCGTGGTCGGCTTCGACGGCACGCGGCATGTGCTGTGGCGCGATGGCGAAGTGGTGTTCGAAGGCGCGCGCATCGAGTTTGTCGGGCGTGGTTATGCGGGGCCGGTGGATCAGTGGGTTGATTACGGTAATGCGCTGATCGGTCCCGGCTTCATCGATCTGGATGCCTTGGGCGATCTCGATTCCACGGTGCTGACCCTGGACAACGGCGACGAGCGCGACATGGGCCGGATGTGGTCGGCGCAGTATCTGGCGCGTGGATCGCGGGAAAGCTACAGCCCCGAAGAAGAAGTCTTCAAATACCGCTACGCCTTCACCCAACTGATCCGCAACGGCATCACCACGGCCATGCCGATCACCTCGATGTATTACCGCGAGTGGGCCGAGACCTACGACGAATTTGCGGCGGTGGCAGGTGTAGCCGTCGAACTGGGGCTACGCACTTACCTCGGTCCCTGCTACATGAGCGGCATGAGTTACTGGCAGGCCGATGGAACCCTGGCGCACCACTGGGACGAAGCCCGGGGAATGGCCGGGCTCGACGCCGCCGAGCGGTTTTTCCGGGATTTCGACGGCGCGCACAACGGCCTGATTCGCGGTGCGCTGCTGCCCGATCGCATCCAGACCTGTACCCCGGCGTTGCTGCAACGCACCGCCGCGCTGAGCCGCGAACTCAACGCACCGATGCGTTTGCACTGCTGCCAAGGCCTCGGTGAAGTGGCGATGGTCGAGCAACTGCGCGACACCTCGCCACTGGGCTGGCTGCAGCAGCTTGGGCTTTTGACCCCGCGCAGCCTGCTGCCCCACGGCATCTACACCCGCGGCGATGACGACCTGCAACGGGTGGTGGACGGTGGCGCAAGCCTGGTGCATTGCCCGGTGGTGTTCGCCCGGGATGGCGAGGCGCTGAATTCGTTCGGACGCTATCGGGCCAAAGGCATCAACTTCGCCCTGGGCACCGACACCTGGCCGGCGGACTTGCTGGACAACATGCGTCAGGGCTTGAACATCGCTCGCCTTATGGAAGGCAGTAACGATCTGACCAGCACGCTGGACCTGTACAACGCCGCGACCCTCGGCGGTGCCAAGGCACTGGGCCGCGACGATCTCGGACGCCTGGCGCCCGGGGCCAAGGCCGACATCACCGTGTTCAACCTGCGCGGGATGCACCTGGGGCCGCTATTCGATCCACTGAAAAATCTTGTTCTGGCCGGTCGCGGTGACGACTGTATCGCCAGCTACATCGACGGCCGCTGCGTGATGCGGGACGGCCAGGTCGAGGGCCTCGACTACCCCGCCCTGCAACGCCAGGCCCAACGCCAATTCGAAAAATTGATGCGCAGCCACAGCGACCGGGCCTTTGATCAACCGGACTGGAAAAGCCTGTTCCAGCCCGCCATCCCGTTCGCCGACGACTACAGCGCACAGGCACCACTGAGCGCGATTGATCCACTTCTCTAGAGATTTCTGCCCATGCAAAGCTTCGACTTCAGCACATTGAGCCCACGGGACAAATACAAGATCCTGATCGGCAGCGTCGTGCCACGGCCGATAGCCCTGGTCACCACCGTCGACGGCGAAGGCCGGATCAACGCAGCGCCGTTCAGCTTCTTCAATGCGCTTTCCGCCGATCCACCGATCCTCGCCCTGGGCGTGGAAAACTACGGCGACCAAAGCCCCAAGGACACCACTCGCAACATCCAGCTCAATCAGGAATTCACCGTAAACATCGTCAGCGATGCCCTGGTGGAAGCCATGAACGTCTGCGCCGTGCCCTTCGCCCCCGGCTTCGATGAACTGACCGCCGCCGGCCTCACTGCCATCCCCGGCACCACGGTCAAATGCCCGCGCATCGGCGAAGCTCCGGTGGCGCTGGAGTGTCGGCGGATGATGGCCCTGTCCATCGGCCAATCCCGGGAGATTATCTTTGGTGAAGTGCTGATGGCCCATGTGCGTGACGAACTGATCGATCCGAAAACCCTGTACATCGACCAGTTGGGGCTGGATGCGATCGGACGCATGGGCGGGCATGGTTATGCGCGTACGCGGGATTACTTCGACTTGCCGACACGCTCGTTGCAGGCCTGGACGGATGCGCCGGGGGGTGGGGAACGGTTTTGGCCGCTGGCCAAATAACAGGCATTAACACAAACCCTGGGGGGAGCGGCTTTTGTGGCGAGGGGGCTTGCCCCCGTTGGGCTGCGAAGCAGCCCCCAAACCACTCACCGCAATAATTTCAGGCACGCCGCATTCAACGGTTTTACGACGGCTTCGCTGCCGAACGGGGGCAAGCCCCCTCGCCACAAAAGCTCCCGCAGCAGATCAATGAAAATCCCGGCTGCGCACAGTAATGCCATCCAGCAACGGGCTCAGGTCACTCAAGCGTCCGGCTATCAGATGCCGGACCTCGCCCTCTTTCTCCCAGCGCCCATCGACCTTGAGCAACTGCGAGCCAACCAGCACCTGACGCTGACGCTCGGCCAGGTCGCGCCACACCACCACGTTGACGTTGCCGAACTCGTCCTCAAGGGTGACGAACGTCACGCCGCTGGCGGTGGCCGGGCGTTGTCGGCCGGTGACCAGCCCGGCAACGCTGACTGGCCGACCGTGCTCGACGTCCAGCAACTCCTTCGAACTACGGCAGCGCCGCGCCTTCAACTCACCGCGTAACAGGGCCAACGGATGCGGCCCGAGGGTGGTGCCGACACTGGCGTAATCGGCTTGCAGGTCTTCGCCCACGGTGGGTTTTGGCAACGACACCGCGTCCTCCTCCCGGCTCGGCAGGCCGACAAACAGGCCCAGCTGCTTTTGTACCCCGGCCACTTCCCAACGTGCCCGATGCCGGTCGCCGGCCAGACCACGCAACGCGCCCGCATCGGCCAGTTGCTCCTGGGCGCGGGCATCGAGTCGCGCCCGTTCGCCGAGGTCGGCAATGTCGGCAAACGCCCCTTTGGAGCGTGCCACCTCGATGCGTCGGGCATCGTCCTCGCGAAAGCCCTTGATCATGCGTAGCCCCAAGCGAATCGCCGGTTGCGCACCGCTGATCGGTTCCAGGCTGCAATCCCAGTCGCTGGCGCGCACGTCCACCGGGCGAACCTGCAAATGATGGCGCCGGACGTCCTGCAGAATCTGGTCCGGGCTGTAGAACCCCATCGGCCAACTGTTGATCAGCGCACAAGCGAAGGCCGCCGGCTCGTGGCATTTCAACCAGCAACTGGCGTAAGTCAGCAAGGCAAAACTGGCCGCGTGGGACTCGGGAAAACCGTAGCTGCCAAAGCCCTTGATCTGTTCGAAGATCTGCGCGGCAAACTCCGGCGTGTAGCCTTTTTTCTTCATGCCGGCGGCCAGTCGATCCTTGTGCGGTTCGAGCCCGCCGTGGCGTTTCCAGGCAGCCATGGAGCGGCGTAGCTGGTCGGCCTCGCCGGGGCTGTAGTCGGCGGCGACGATGGCGATCTGCATCACCTGTTCCTGAAACAGAGGAACGCCAAGGGTGCGTTTCAACACCTCCCGCAACTCTTCGGAGGGGTAGCTTTCGAGCTCTTCCTTGTTTCGTCGCCGCAGATAGGGATGCACCATGCCGCCCTGGATAGGTCCGGGGCGAACGATGGCCACCTCGATCACCAGGTCATAGAACTTGCGGGGCTTGAGCCTGGGCAGCATCGACATTTGCGCCCGGGACTCGATCTGGAACACGCCGATGGTGTCTGCACGACCGATCATGTCGTAGGTCTGTGAATCCTCGGAGGGCACCGTTGCCAGGCTCAAGTCCCGGTTGCGATGACGGCGCAGCAAGTCGAAACAGCGACGAATCGCGCTGAGCATGCCCAGGGCCAGGATATCCACCTTGAGCAACCCGACCGCATCGAGATCGTCCTTGTCCCACTGGATGATGGTGCGCTCGGCCATCGCGGCGTTTTCCACCGGCACGAGGTGATCCAGCGGCTGCTCGGAAATGACGAAGCCGCCGGGGTGCTGGGACAGGTGCCGGGGGAAGCCGATCAGTTGCTGTGTCAAGCTCAACACCCGGCGCAACACCGGGCTTTCAGGGTCGAAACCGCCTTCACGCAGGCGCTCCACGGGCGGCGTTTCATCACTCCAGTGACCACAGCAATCGGCCAGGGCATTGATCTGGTCTGGCGGCAAACCCAGCGCCTTGGCCACATCGCGTACCGCACCGGCCGCATGGTAAGTGCTGACCACGGCTGTCAGTGCCGCGCGGGTCCGACCATAGCGCTGGAACACGTACTGCAAGACTTCTTCGCGGCGTTCGTGCTCGAAGTCCACATCGATATCCGGTGGCTCGTTGCGCTCCCTGGAGAGAAAGCGCTCAAACAGCATGTTCATTCGCTCGGGGTCGATCTCGGTGATGCCCAAGGCGAAACACACCGCCGAGTTGGCCGCAGAGCCTCGGCCCTGGCAGAGAATCTTCTCGCGCCGGGCGAAGGCGACGATGTCCTGAACGGTCAGGAAATAGCTTTCATAACCCAGCTCGGCGATCAGCCCGAGCTCCTTGTCGATCAGCCCGCGAACCTTTTCGCTTGCACCGTCGGGCCATCGCTCGCGCATGCCGCGCTCGGTCAACGCCCGCAGCCAGGACTCTGCGCTGTGCCCTTCTGGCACCAGTTCGCGAGGATATTGATAACGCAACTGGCCAAGATCAAAGGTACAGCGCCGGGCGATGTTCAGCGTTTCTGCCAGCAAGCCGGGCGGATAAAGTTCCCCCAGCACGTCCAGGCTGCGCAGATGGCGTTCGCCGTTGGGATGCAGGCGCAGCCCGGCATCGGCCACCGGCAGGTGATGACGGATCGCGGTCATGGTGTCCTGCAAGGCGCGCCGGCCGCGAGCATGCATGTGCACATCGCCACTGGCCACGGCCGCAATACGCAACTCCCTGGCCAGGCTCAGCAGATCGTTCAGGCACCGGGCATCGTCCTGACCGCGGTGCAACTGCACCGCCAGCCACACGCGCTCGGCGAAGACCTGTTTGAGCCAGCGCCCCTGTTCAAAGGCATCGACAGCGTCCGGCACCCACAACGCCAACAGGCCCGGCAACGGTTCGCTGAAGTCTTCGCGCAGCACCTGATACTGGCCTTTCTGCGTGCGCCGCCGGGCGCGGGTGATCAATCGGCACAGCGCCTGATAGCCCTCGAGGCTCTCCACCAGCAGCACCAGTTTCGGACCGTTCTCGATGCGTATTTCACTGCCGATGATCAGCGGCAACTCCACGGACTTCGCCGCTTGCCAGGCGCGCACGATGCCCGCCAGGGTACATTCGTCGGTGATCGCCAGGGCTTGATAACCCTGTTTTTTCGCGCGCTGGAACAGCTCGAGGGCACTGGAGGCACCGCGCTGGAAGCTGAAGTTCGACAGGCAGTGCAGTTCGGCATAGTCGATGCTCATGCGAACCAGCCCTGCAACCACAGCGGGCCGTCCTCACCGACCGCCCGGTAGGCCCAGCCCTGTTGGCCTGCACGGGTTTCGATCAGGTAATAGTCACGGCGTACGTCGTCACCGTCCCACCAACCGGACTCGATGCGTTCCGGCCCCATGAGGATCCGCGCCGAGCCCTGATGCACGGCCAGCGGTTCAGTCAGCAGCCAGCCCGGCCGTTTCACCGCGGCCGGCACCACGCAAGGCTGGCTGTCGGCACTGGCCTGCCATGCACACTCGGGGCGGTGATCGGCCTGGAAGCGCAGGCCATGCACCGCGTCATCCCCCAGCCGTGCACGCAGGCGTTCGCGCAGTTGCTCCCAGGGCAAGGACTGCTGCGGGCGATCGTCGAACAGTTCCTGATGTTGGGGCACGAAGGTCGGCAAATCCTCGGCGCGCAAGCGAAAGCCGCGCACCGGCGCCTCGACCTGGACTTGCTCCAGCCGCCCCCGGGCCAGTTCGAAGAGCATCGCCGGATCGCGCTCGGCGCTGAGCAGGCCGACCTTGATGAGCGTATCCGGCAACCCGGCATGTTCCAGATGCAGGTCGAAACGCTGTACGCCGCTGTCGCGACCACAGAGGAACGCCGACAGGTCGCCAGTCAGCCGGCGCAACGGAAACAGCAAGGCTTGATGGGACTGCACATCGAAATTGAGCTCGATACGCACATCGAAGCGGTCCGGCGGCAGGTAAAACGCCAGCGCCAGCCGCCGTAAACCCGACAGGGCATCCAGATGCTTGAGCACCTGAGCCTCGAAACGCCGGGCCAGGCTATGCCGGGGCAGCGCCTGCACCTGGCTCAAGGTGCGCAAGCCCATGCGCGACAAGGCCGTGGCGACCGAGGCTTCGAGGCCGATCCGGTCGACAGGCATTTGCCCCAGGTGATGCTGCAAGGCTTGATCGTCCGGCACCACCAGACCGTCATAGGCGTTGGCCAGCACCCGCGCCGCCACCGGGTTGGGCGCGGCCACGATGCGGTGCCGAAACCCCAGCTCACCGAGCTCACGGCGCAAAAGCGCTTCGAATTGCGGCCAGGCGCCGAACAAACCGAGGCTGGATTCGATCTCGAATACCACGGCCCGGGGGTA
The DNA here is from genome assembly GCF_019956175.1 of Pseudomonas sp. BF-R-30. Classification (NCBI taxonomy): domain Bacteria; kingdom Pseudomonadati; phylum Pseudomonadota; class Gammaproteobacteria; order Pseudomonadales; family Pseudomonadaceae; genus Pseudomonas; species Pseudomonas sp. BF-R-30. The sequence goes on from NZ_JAHBDE010000008.1 coordinate 72,411, forward strand.
ATGCACGCTGACCTGGGAGCTGAAGCGATAGGCCCAGGCGGCGAGAAACTGCTGCCAGTGTTCGATGTCGGCGGCGTCGTATTCAGCCGTGGCAAAGCCTTTGCTCAAGGCCTGTGCCGCACTCATGGACTGACCGGGACGCAAGCCCAGCGCCCGCGCCGCGTCGTTAACCGCCTGCAGCACCCGGCGCTGGGCCGGGCCGGTCAGCAACGCCAGGGGTTCCTCGGGATCGGCGCGCTGACGCAGTACTGCGTCCAGCGCCAATTGCGGGAAAACAATGCAGACCCAGCGCATGGCAACCTCAATGCCCCACGGCGAAGGCAATCGGCGCCGAACGGGCCAGGCCGCCGCGGCACTTGAGCACACGCAGTTGTGCCGGTCGGGTATCGATGGCGATGCGCAAGGCTGCCGGCGAAGGGTTGATCGCTTCATTGAGGGGACGATAGGCGAAGGCCAGGGTCTGGCCGGTTTCCGCCGCCACCTGCAAGCGGCGCAAGGCACGGTCATCGGCCTTGTGCGGCCAGCACAGCACAGCACCGCAACTGCCCGAACGCAGGCATTGTTCCGCGGCCCACAGCGCATCGCGCTCGCTGGCCTGGATGATCGACAACTGACGCAGATCGACCCCGGCACCCTGCCACGCCTGGGGATACGGCACATAAGGCGGCGCCACCAGCACGATGTGCTCGCCCGCCGCCGACAGCCGTGCCAGCGTCGGCCACACCAGTTGCAACTCGCCCACGCCCTGCCCGGCCAAGAGGATTTCCGTCAGCGCCGCCTCCGGCCAGCCTCCGCTGGGCAATGCGGCGTCCAGCGCGGCATGCCCGGTGGGTTGCGGGCTGGCGGCCGGTGGCGCAGGCCGGCCCTTCCAGACCTGGCCGCCATTGAACAGCGTATCCAGCGCAACGACGGCACCCATCAGCCTTGCCTCACCAGGCCACAGAACACGCCTTCGATGGCCAGGTCCCGGTCGGCTTCGACAATGATCGGCCTGTAGGCCGGGTTGCGTGGCAGCAGGCGAACCACATCGCCGACCCGCTCGAAGCGCTTGATGGTGACTTCGCCGTCGAGTCGCGCCACGACGATCTGGCCATTGAGCGCCTCGGGGTTGCGGTGCACGCCCACCAGATCGCCATCGAGAATGCCGTCCTCGATCATCGAGTCACCCCGGACCCGCAGCATGTAGTCCGGCACCCGCGAGAAGATCGACGGATCGAGCAGCAAGCGGCTATGGACCTCAGCATCGGCCCCGATCGGCGCACCGGCCGCCACCCGGCCGAGTACCGGGATGTCCAGCAACTCGGGACGCGGCGGCTGCCCGAGCAGGCGAATGCCCCGGGCCTGATGCGGGTTGACCTCGATAAACCCGGCTTCGGTCAGCGCCAGCACATGCTTGCGCGCCACGCTGCGGGAGGCAAAACCGAACGCCTCGCTGATTTCAGCGAGGCTCGGAGGCTGACCGTGCTCGGCGATGCGATCGCGGATAAAGGTCAGGATGGCGGTACGGCGGGGAGTCAGAGTCGTCATGGAGTACATTTGTACTCTTTTGGCTTTTGCCTGGCAAGGACCGTCAATCATCTGGTGACAGGACCAGTGACCTGTGGGAGCGAGCTTGCTCGCGATGGTCTTTCATTCAACATGTGTGTCGACTGACCGGGCCGCATCGCGAGCAAGCTCGCTCCCACATTGGATTTCAGTGACTCAAGAGGTGAGTTGCGCCAGATACGCCCACGGATAAATCCCCCGCTCATGCCCATCGCTGAACACCAGTTGCAGTCCATACCCCTGCGAGTGCAATTCAATAACCCGAACCCGCCCATCAACCATCGGCGTCAGCCCCCGCAACCGAAACGCCCGACACTGCGAACACGGGCACTGGCGACGCAATTCGGCATGGTCCAACACCTGTTCGCGACCATCCGGCCAGTTCAGTCGCAACTGCTGTTTGCTTCGAGAATTACCCACCGCCAGCGGATTCATTGCAGTTGACTCAAGGCAATGCGCACGGCCTTGCGCACTTCCGGGTCGCCGTCGTCCTGCGCGGCCTGCAATGCCGCGATGGCCCGTGGGTCGTTCAATTCGCCCAGGGCCAACGCGGCTTCCTTGCGCAGGTTGCTGATGCGGTGGCCGAGGGTGTCGATCAACGCATCGATCGCCGGTCCATAACGTAAGCGACCGAGGCTGCGGGTGGCGCGCAGACGCACTTGCCAGTAATCGTCGCCCAAGGCGTCGATCAGGGCCGGGCCGGCGTCGAGGTGGCCGACCTTGCCCAGGGTGGTGGCGGCTTCTTCGCGGACTTGCCAGGCAGCGTCGCGCAAGGCCTGGCGCAGGGCCGGCAGCACCTGCGCGTCAGACGCCAGGCCCAACGCCCCGGTGGCGGCACGCCGAACTTCAGTGTCCGGGTCAGCGCTGGCCAACCGCGCCAGGGTCGGCAAGGCATCGAGTTGCTTGAGCCAGCCGAGCACGCCCACCGCCTCGCGGCGCACACTGGCGCTTTCATCGTCCAGTGCCCGGGCAGCCGCATCGGCGGCATCGGGGCAACGCAACTCGCGCAACGCCCTGAATGTGGCAATGCGTACACCGCTGTCGGCGTGCCCGGTCCACGGCAGAATGACCCGGCCCGCCGCTTCACTCTTGAGCAGGCTAAGGCTCTGCGCTGCGGCCGCCTGCACCGCCGGGGATGGATCCGTCAGCGCCTGGCACAACGCCTCGACTACGGGCTCGTCCTCCCAGGCTTCCAGCAACCGCGCGGCTTCGGCGCGAACGTCTGCAATCGGGTCTTCGGCCAGCCGATTGATCAACCACTGCAGGCCATCCGGCTCCTCGAGATCGGCCAGTTCGATCAGCGCGATCCGGCGTACGCCGGGGTCGTCATCGGTCAGGCGCGGTTGCAGGGCAAGAATGTCGTCGTTATCGGTTACATCGAATAGTGAGGTCATAGGGCAAATCGCGGCAGTTTGTTTTCAGGGGGAAGTCCGAGCGGGTTCAGGCGCGGCAGTTGCCGACCGTCTTCGTGGCGCAGGAGTTCGAGGCAATGGCGCTTGAGGTGCGAGAATTCAGGGCGGGTCATCAGTTCCGTGCTGCGCGGCCTGGGGAAGTCCAGGCGCAGGTCTTCGATGATTCGCCCGGGGCGCGAGCTCATGACCAACAGGCGATCAGCGAGGAACAGCGCTTCGTCGATGTCATGGGTGACAAACACCACGGTGGTGCGGATGCGCGTCCAGATATCCAGCAGCAGTTCCTGCATGTTCAACCGGGTCAGGGCATCGAGGGCGCCAAAGGGTTCGTCCATCAACAACAGGCGCGGACGGTTGACCAGCACCCGGGCGATTTCCACCCGTTGCTGCATGCCACCGGAGAGCTGGTCGGGCCAGCGCCCGGCAAAACCTTCGAGGCCCACCAGGGCGAGGATTTCATCCGCCGCCTTGTGCCGTTCGGCCTTGCCGACGCCACGCATTTTCAGGCCGAAGGCGACGTTGTCACGCACCGTGCGCCAAGGAAACAGTGTGTGCTGCTGGAACACCATGCCGCGCTGGGGCGATGGGCCCGACACCGCTGCGCCATCGACATTCAGCATGCCCGTGCGCGGTTGCAGGTGGCCGGCCAGGGCGCCGAGCAAGGTGGACTTGCCGCAACCGGACGGCCCGAGAATGCACACGAACTGCCCTGGCTCGATCCGGCAGTCGAGGCCCTGTACCGCTTCGAAAGCCGCGCCCCCCTCGCCCAGGCTGATCGACAGCCCCCGGATGTCGATACGCCCTTCCAGGTGTTGAAAAACGCTCATCAGGCTTTTCCTCGTGGTCGATGCCAAGGCGTGAACAGCCCGCCCAGACGCTTGATCAACAGGCTGCTGCCCATCCCGAGCACGCCGATCAGCAGCATGCCGACGACGATGTCGGCGTAGTTCTGGATGGTGTAGGACTCCCAGGTGTAATAACCGATGCCGAATTGGCCGGAGATCATTTCCGCCGTCACCAGGCAGAACCACGAGGTGCCCATGCCGATGGCCAGACCGGTGATGATGCTGGGCGCAGCACCCGGAAGAACGACCTCCAGCAGGATTGCCCGGCGCCCTGCCCCGAGGCTTTTCGCCGAGGCGATCAGCCGTGGATCGACGCCTTCGACGCCGTGCACGGTGTTGAGCAGGATCGGGAACAATGCGCCGGTGAAGGTGATGAACACCATCGACAGTTCCGACGAGGGAAACATCAGGATCGCCAGGGGAATCCACGCCACTGCCGGGATCGGGCGCAGCACCTCCAGGGGCGGCAGCAAGAGATCTTCGGCCCATTTCGAGCGACCGATGGCCAGGCCCAGGGCCACACCAATGATCAGCGCCGCGAGGTAACCGGCGAACACCCGGCCGAGGCTGCTGCCCAGGTGCTGGGCGAGCTTGCCCGAGTCGCCGAGGCCGAGGGCGGCTTCAATGACCGCCACGGGTGTCGGGACGTTGGCGAAGGTCACCAGGCCGAGGTTCCAGTGGTAGCTGGCGGCGAGTTGCCAGAACAGCAGGCAGAGCAGCAAGGATGCGGCTCTGGGGATCCAGCGTATAGATGATAGGTACACAATTCCTCCTCACAACCAAGATCTCTGTGGGAGCGGGCTTGCTCGCGAAAGCGGTGTTTCAGTCAACTCAGATGTTGAATGTTGATCCGCATTCGCGAGCAAGCCCGCTCCCACATTTGCCCGAGGGGTACTTGGGATTAGCGAACAGCCACGGCCTGGGCAGTGGCATCAGTGAAGTCGAGGACCTTGCCGCCCTGCGCCGTGGCGAACTGTTGGGCCTGACCTTTGAGCAGGAACGCGCTCAGCTGCCCTTTCCCGTCGGTGGCAAACCACGCCTGATCCGCCAGCAACTTGATCCCGCTGTCGCGGGCCTGGGCGTACACCGCGCGGATGCTCCTGCCTTCCTGCTTGAGGCTGGCCAGCGCGGCAAACGCCGCTTGCGCCGAGGCGTACTGGCGGACTTTCGGCTCGCCGCGCACCCAGATTTCCGCCACGTGGCTGAAGTCGGTGATGGCTTGGCCGCTGGTGGCATCGACGGCCTTGAGCGGCGCCTGCCCGTAACTGGCCAGTTGCGCGCTGTAGTCCAGGTTCGAGGCCTTGAAGGCGGCGCGGATGTATTGGTCGTCAATGAAGGTGTTGAGATCCAGACCGCGATCGGCCTTCTTCAACAACTTGAGGGTATCGATGGCGGTGCCAACGGCCTGACGGTATTCCGGCTTCCAGCTCAGGTCGCGGGTCTGCACACCGAGTGGGCCATGGAACAGATAATTGACCTCGGCATCGACCCCGGTGACCTTGGCGATCAACTCGCTGTATTTCTCCGGCTCAGCCGCTAGCAGCTGGTTGGCTTCGATACTCGCCCGCAGGTAAGCGACGACGATTTCCGGGTACTTTTTCGCATAGGCCTGATCGACCAGCGCACCGTGGAAGGTCGGCGCGTTGGCCTGGGCGCCGTCATAAATCTTGCGGGCGAAACCACGGCTGGGGAACAGTTCGGCGAAGGGCACGAAGTCAGCGTGAGCATCGATCTTGCCGGCCTGCAACGCGGAGCCGGCGACTTCCGGCGGCTGGGCAATGATGTTCACGTCCTTGAGCGGGTCCCAGCCCTGGGCCGCGACGGCGCGCAACAGCATGCCATGGGCAGTGGAAGCGAACGGCACGGAAATGGTCTTGCCCTTCAGCTCTGCCAGCGACTGCACACCCGATGCGCTCGGTACCACGATGCCGTTGCCACTGCCCTTGATGCTGCCCGACAGCACGCTGATAAACAGGCTGTGCTTGCCCGCCGTTTCGAACGCTACGCCGTTGAACGCGCCGGGGAAGTCGGCCATGGCGCCGAAGTCGAGTTTGCCGGCCACCATTTCGTTGGTCAGGGGTGCGCCGCTGGTGAAGTTTTTCCACTGCACCTCGTATTGGGCGTCCTTGTAGGGGCCATCGTGGGGCAGGTATTTGTCCAGTAGCCCGAGTTCGCGAATCAACAATCCGCCGGCGGCGCAGTTGATGGTGGTGTCCTGGGTACCGATGGCAATGCGGATGGTTTCGGCCGAGGCCGACAGGGTGAATGAAGCCAGTACCAGACCGGCCAAAGCTGCACGCAACATCATGAGTGTTTCCCCTCGAATCATTTATAGGATGTTCGTCTCCGCCACGATCAGGGCGCGGTGGGAAACGAGGGGTGTCTTGAATCAGGCGTCCGGTGGTGCCGGATGGCGTTTTGGGTTGTTCGAGCGGGCCTCATCGCGAGCAAGCTCGTTCCCACAGGTTTTTATGGTGTATGCAGGACTTGCGACTGGCCTCGATCCACTGTGGGAGCGGGCTTGCTCGCGAATGCGTCCTTTCAGTCAATGAAGATGCCAGCTGCGCCGGCCTCTTCGCGAGCAAGCTCGCTCCCACAGGGACAGTGTTTCAGCGCAGCAGGTACGGGATTTCGACTTTCACCGCACCCGTCGGGCAGTCCTTTTCACAGGGCATGCAGTACCAGCATTCGTCGAACGCCATGTAGGCCTTTTGCGTGGCCGGGTTGATCGCCAGCAGGTCCATCGGGCAGACGTCTACGCACACGGTGCAGCCTTTGTGGGCGATGCATTTGTCCTCGTCGACGGTGACGGGGGCGTTGGAACGGAAGAAAATTTCCTGGGCTTGATAGGCCATTTCACGGTCTCTCTTGGGGTGATGCTCAGGCGGCATCCGCGCCGACCCGCAGCCGGTCGTAGGCCTGCATCTCGTCGGCATCGAGCGGGATGATGTAAGGCTCGACGGCTTTCTTGAAACTGCTCATCAAACCGTTTTCGTCTTTCTTCAGGTGGCAATGGCAGAACCAGTCGCGGTCGTTGCGTTGCGGGTGATCGACGCGATGGTGGTAAAGCCCCCAGCGGCTTTCGGCGCGGAACAATGAAGCGCGGGCGGCCATTTCGGCGCAGTCGCGGATCATGCTGACTTCCATGGCGCGCATCAGCTCGTGGGCGTTGTGCGCCTTGATCTGGTCGAGATCGCGCTGGATGTCGCTGAAGCGCTGCAGGCCGATCTGCATCTTCCTGGTCACTTTCGGCGGTTGTAGGTAGTCGTTGACCAAGCGCCGCAGCTTGTATTCGACCTGGGCTGGCGGCAGGCCGTGCTCACGCTCCAGCGGTGCGTAGACCCGTTGTTTTTCGGTTTCGATCTGCCGGGCATCCAGCGCTGAAAACTCGCGCCCGGCGACAAAATCCGCCGCGTTCTGGCCAGCGAACCACCCATAGGTAAACGCACCGAGCATGTAGTTGTGCGGCACCGCAGCCATGTCTCCAGCCGAGTACAAACCCTTGACCGAGGTCTCGGCCTTCTCGTTGACCCACACCCCCGACGCCGAATGCCCGCTGCAAAAACCGATTTCCGAGATGTGCATCTCGACCATCTGCGTGCGGTAGTCGGTGCCGCGATTGGCGTGGAACTGGCCACGACTCGGACGCTCGTTGCTGTGCAGGATCTCTTCGATGTTCTGGATGGTTTCCTCGGCCAGATGATCGAGCTTGAGGAACACCGGGCCATTGCCGCTTTCCAGTTCCTGATGGAACTCCCACATCATCTGCCCGCTCCAGTAGTCGCACTCGATGAAGCGTTCGCCCTTGTTGTTGGCGGTGTAGCCGCCCAAGGGGCCGGTGACGTAGGCGCAGGCCGGGCCGTTGTAATCCTTGATCAGCGGGTTGATCTGGAAGCATTCCAGGTTCGCCAGTTCGGCCCCGGCATGGTAGGCCATCGAGTAGCCGTCGCCGGCATTGGTCGGGTTTTCGTAGGTGCCCATCAGGTAGCCCGAAGACGGCAACCCCAGGCGTCCGGCGGCACCGCAAGCGAGGATCACGGCCTTGGCCTTGATCACGTGGAAGTCCGCCGTACGGCAGTCGAAGCCCATCACGCCGTTGACCGTGCCCTCTTCATCCGTCAGCAATCGGGTGCAGACCAGGCGATTGGTGATACTCACCCGCGCGCGCTTCAACTGCCGATAGAGGACTTTCTTGATGTCGTGCCCTTCCGGCATCGGCAACACATAAGCGCCCATGTGGTGGACCTTTTTCACCGCGTAGTCGCCGGTTTCGTCCTTTTCGAATTTCACGCCCCAGCGGTCCAGTTGTTCGATCGTTTCGAAACTGTGGGTGGCATAGGCGTACACCGCGGTCTGGTTGACGATGCCGTCGTTGGCGATGGTGATTTCCTTGGTGTACTGCTCCGGTGTCGAGTGGCCGGGAATGATCGCGTTGTTCAGGCCGTCCATGCCCATGCTGATCGCGCCGCTGCGCTTGACGTTGGCCTTGTCGATCAACAACACCCGCAGGTCGCGGTTGCGTTCCTTGGCCTTGATCGCCGCCATGGGGCCGGCGGTGCCGCCGCCGATCACGACGATGTCGTATTCCTGCTCCAATGTGCTTCGGGTCATGCCTGCTCCCCTTTTTCCCGGTCGATCCGCAGGCGGTACTGGAAGGCATCGCCACGGTAGTAAAGGTGTTCGAAGTCCAGCGGCCGACCGTCGACATCGTGGGTCAGGCGTTCGATGTGCATGATCGGCGAGCCGGGTTCAACGTTCAGCGCGTGGGTCAGGTCGCTATCGGCCAGTACCGCATCGATGGCCAGGTCGGCGTGCCCCAGGGTCAAGCCGCAGTCGTTTTCCAGGATCAGGAAAATGTCGCGGGTGACCAGGTCGGCTTTTTCCAGGCGCTCGCCAATGGCCTTGGGCAGGTAAGTGATTTCCAGGGAAACCGGCTCGCGATTGATCAGGCGCACACGTTTGATCTGCGCCACGACCTCCCCTTCGGCGACCTGCAAACGCTCGGCCACCAGCTTGTCGGCGGCAATGAACTTGAAGCTGCGCAGGCGGTTGATCACCTCATAGCCGCGATCGGTCATGGACTCGGCCAAGCCTTGCAGGGTGCTGACGTTCTGGAAGGTTTTCGGCTTGGCGACGAAAGTGCCCTTGCCGTGGATCTTGAAGATCAGCCCTTCCTTTTGCAGATCGCCCAAGGCCTGGCGCACGGTGATGCGGCTGACCTTGAACAACGCGCCAAGCTCGCTTTCTGAAGGCATCTGGCTGTCTTGCGGGTATTCGCCGTCGAGGATGCGGGCGCGCAGCACATCTCGCAGCTGGGTGTGCAACGGGACGCTGCTCAGGGATAGAACGTTATCGGTCATGGCAGATCACTTGTTATAACGAGTTATGACGTGATCTTAGATAAGTTATGACAGGGTTGAGAAATACCGAATGCGCATAAGGTTAGAAGTGCGAAGCAAGAACAAATGTGGGAGCGGGCTTGCTCGCGAAGGCGGAGTGTCAGTCAACTCAGATGTTGAATGTTGAACCGCATTCGCGAGCAAGCCCGCTCCCACAGGGGGTTATGTGTGATCACGCTTGAGAATCTGGTCCATCACCCAATCGGTCTTCAGCGCCTGCTCGGCCACGGCGGGGTGCTGCGTCTCGCCACGAATATGCGCATTCATGCCCAATACGTGGTGCCACTGAATGTGTGCGTGATGCTCGATGTTCAGGCTGAGGTGCTCGCCAGCGTGCAGCTCGTCGGCGTGCAGCTCGACCGGGTGTTCATCGAACACTGAAAAAGTGATCCGGCCTTCGCTGCCAATCACTTCGACCCGGTCTTCGCGACGGTCTGCAACGAAGTTCCAGCAGCCCATGCCCAGTGCCCCGCTGGCAAACCGCCAAGTGGCGCTGACGGCATCTTCGGCCGCGTACAAACCAGCCTGCCGCGCAGTGAATCCGGCGACTTCGACGATATCGCCGAGAAGGTACTGAAACAGGTCCAGGCCATGGCTGGCAAGATCGGCGAAGTAACCTCCACCGGCAATTGCCGGGTCGGTGCGCCAGTTATCGGTGCCGCTCCGGTCCGCTGCCGACGGGGCTTTGGTGAGGGTCCAGCTCAGGTGCCGGACCTCGCCGATCCGCCCCTCTTCCAGCCATTGCCGCACTTGCCGGAAGCGTGGCAGCGAACGTCGGTAATAGGACACGAACAGGTGCAACCCGGCATCGGCAAACACCTGCTGCATTTCACGGCTTTGCCCGGCATTCAGCGCCATCGGTTTTTCCACGCAGCAATGCTTGCCGGCCGCGGCCACCTGCAAAGCATAGGCGTGATGGCTGTCGGGCGGCGTGGCGATGTACACCGCGTCGACCTCGGGATCGTTGATCAGCGCCTGCGCATCGGTGTAGACCCGAGCGATGCCGTGGCGCGTGGCGTAGTCGGTGACGGCTTCCAGGCGCCGGCCCATCACCGCGACCAACGCCGATCCGGGTGCCTTGTAAAAGGCCGGCCCGCTTTTGCGTTCAGCGACACTGCCACAGCCGATCATGCCCCAGCGCACCAGGTTCATAGGCACTCCTTGCGGCTCAGCCGACGCGCAATGCGCGCAGGTCCAGTCGACCGTCCTTGAGCGGCGGGCACCAGTAGTAGCCACCGGTGAGCGGACGGCTGATGCGGTACAGACCGTCGGTGATGCCGTCTTCCAGGCCACTCATGCGGCGCAGTTGGGCTTCGAAGGCGTCAAGGGAAAAACCGAAGGCCAGGAACATCAGGCCGGCACGGTCACCTTCGATCCACGGCATCGAGCGGCGCACCACGAAGGCTTCAGGCGCAAAGCTTTCCTGGGCGGTGCGTTTGACGTGGGCGGAAACCGGCGCGTCGTCGATCTCTTCGTTATCGCTCAAGCGGCGACCCATGATGTTGTCTTTTTCATCCGCCGACAGCCCATGGAAACCTTTCAAGTCATGCTGCCACTGCTGGATCGCGGCGAAGCTGCCACCCACCGTGCCGTCCGCGCCCTCACCCACCAGGGCGGCGGTCACGGCGGCTGCGTCGTGGGGGTTCTCGGTGCCATCTTCGTAGCCGGTCAGGTCATGGCCGGTCATGTGGCGGAAGGTTTCGTTCATCTGCACCAGGCGCAACGCCGGGGCCAGTGCCGCCGAGATGGCGTTGCTGCGGTTGAGCAATTCGCCACGGTCTTCACCGTGCAGCCAGCACCAGAGCGCGTGTTGGGTCGACGGATTGTCGACGCCGACGCCAGTCAGTGCCGGGAAAGTGCGCAGGCCTTCGATCTGCCCGTCCAGCGCCTTGACCAGGGATTCACCGAAGCCGACCACCACCGATTTGCCGTCCACCAGGCCTTGCAGGTTATCGAGCGCGGTCGGTAGAGCAGCAACGGATTCGAGGGCGAAGAACATATGGCGAGCTTGAGGCGGAACGGGGGTGGCGAGAATGCCCGGCTGGTAATGACTCATATGAACTCCTCGAAAAAGAGCATGGAGTTTAACCGGAGTACGAGGGTTTGTGTGCCGTCAGAGGCCAGGAACCTGTGGCAAAGGGGGCTTGTGTGGCGAGGGGGCTTGCCCCCGTTGGAGCGCGTAGCGCTCCCCTATATTTTCAGTCATACCGAGTCGCCAGGTTTTGGGGCTGCTTCGCAACCCAACGGGGGCAAGCCCCCTCGCCACAGAAGATCAAACCACGCCGGGGCTTTCGTTGCGGAACGCACTCGGGCTCTTGCCGGTCCAGCGCCTGAAAGCCCGGCGAAAGCTGCGCACGTCGCTGTAGCCGACTTCCTCGGTGATGCGTTCGATGGACATGTCCGGGTTGGCCAGCAGGCTCATGGTGCGGGCCTGGCGCACTTGTTCCAGCAGCGTTTCGAACGTCAGCGCATGTTCGGTGAGACGGCGGCGCAAGGTGCGGCTGCTCATGTTCAGGTCGCCGGCGATTTTCTCGATGTGGCTGCCCTCGGTCAGGTCCCGGGCAATCGCCCGTTCCACCGCCTGGATCAGATCCATTTTCTGGTGCACCTGCGCGGCTTCCAGTTCGAGCAATTTCACGGCCTGGCGCAGGGCCAGGGAATGGTGATTGGGCAACTGAACGTCCAGCCAATGCGCATCGATCACCATGCGGTTTTGCAGGCAACCGAAACGCACGTCCGGCCCCAGCAGGCGCGAATATTCGCCGAGATAGTCCGGCGCGGCATGCACGAACTCCACGGCCGTCGGCTTGAAATCCGCCCCGACCAGCGCCCGGCCGTACACCAGCAGGCTGGCGAAAAACTCCTCGACCGCGAACAACTGCACGTCGGCGAACGGCAAGCGGCATTCAACGTCGACAAACACCCGATCCCCCGCCTCCTCCACACTCGACACGACAATGCCGCCTGAGGTGTGTTGATGGCGAATGCCCAGTTCGAAGGCATCGCGCAGGGTCTTGCACAGCGACAACACATGCCCCAACAACCCCAGCGTGCCGAGCACATTCTGCGCGCCGACCCACAGGCCCAGCCCCTGATTGGGCAAGGCCTTGAGCGCGCGTTGAATCATGGCCACGGCCTGGCGATGGGAAATACGCTGCGCCGGGTCCTGCAGGTCTTCAAAGGTAAAGCCCAACCCTCGGCACAGGCTCTCGGGGTGGATGCCTTTTTGCTCGGCGACTTCGGCCAGGGTCTGCAGGAGAAACGGCGACACCAGCGCCAGTTCAAAGGTGGGATCGATCACTTTCATTTGCATGGGGCTATACATTCCGGGTCGAGCTGCATTCTTATTTTTGTAACCGGTTATGTCGAAGGAAGTTAGCACAGGGCTCAAAGACTGTCCGCAGAAGTCCCCCTAAATGGCCGCCAATACCCTGCCTTGCAGGGCACAGACAGCTTATTTCTATGTTGCGGCCCTCGTATGGATGCCGGACAGCCCGACAACAATAATAATGAGTACACCCATGATCCCGACCCGCACGACACTCCCCCTGATGGTCATTGGCCTGGCCGGCGTCTGCGCCCTGCAACCGGCACTGGCCACCGAGACTGGCGTGGACAACATCGGCACCGGCACCGACGGCTTTTTCGTGTTGCCGCTTTCGCCCGACAGCCTTCCGGACAACATGGTTGCGTTCAACCTCTACTACAACCACTACAAAGCCACGAAGCTCAATATCAGCTCGCTCGGCGGCAAGGTGCCGAACGTCGAGATCGAGTCCACGGCGGTCATTCCGCGCCTGGATTACCTCAGCCCGGTGCGCGTGTTTGGCGGCCGGCTGGCCGGCTACATCGCGCAGCCCTGGCTCAAGCAGGAAGTCTCGGTGTTCGGACTGCCGCAGGACACCCGTGAAGGCATGGGTGACACAACGTTTGCGCCGATCATTCTCTGGGACATGGGCCCGAACCTGACCCTCGGCGCCGCCATCGAAATCACCGTGCCGACCGGCGAGTACAGCGTTGACCGCCTGGCCAACACCAGCAACAACTTCTACACCTACAAACCGTTGTTCTCCTTCACCTGGCTGCCGACGGACAGAACCGAGGTGTCGATGAAGACCACCTACAGTTTCAACGAGAAAAACAAGGACACCGACTACAAGTCGGGGCAGATTTTCCACTTCGATTATTCCGCCAGTTTCAAGATCACCGACGACCTGATGCTCGGATTGAACGGCTACTATCTCAAGCAAACTACCGACGACAAACAGTTCGGCCACACCGTGCAGTTCAATGGCCAGGACGTGAACGACGGGGTGCGCGGCCAGGTGTTTGCCATTGGTCCGGCGCTGCACTGGACCTTTCTCGAATACGCCAGCGCGGAGATTCGCTGGGCCAAGGAGTTCGACGTGGAAAACCGGCCTGAAGGGGAAATGCTTTGGGCCAAGGTCAGTATTCCCTATGCGTTCTGACTGAACTGACGCCTTCGTCGGAACGCCGCCCGGAGCAAGCCCGCTCCCACAGGGGAATGCATTCCAAATGTGGGAGCGGGCTTGCTCGCGAAGGCGTCGGGACAATCACCCAAAAAACATCAGGAATACACCGGCCAGCTATCCACAATCCGCCCACCCCGAACCGCCAGCAAATCCCCGAACTGCAACAACACCGACTCCGTCTGGGCAGGCCGCAAGAACACCTGGTCCTCAACCGTCAGCCCCACCGCGGCCGAACCATTGACCATTTCCTGGTTCGAGCTGCGGCCATACACGCCATTGCTCTGCAACCCCGCTGGCGATTCGAACTCCGCCATCCAGTTACCGCCATAGATGAAATACGTCTCGCGCTGATTGGTGTCCCACCAGGAAAACAGCCTGGACTTGCCATCCAGCGCCGGGATGTTTACAGCCCCGGTGCTTTTCAGCACCGGCGTGGCGATAAAAGCGGCCGGCACATGCTCCGCCAGTGACGGCAAATCATAATGAGTGGGCTTGAGCAGCCCCGTCCCCACCGACACTTCGCTGCTGAGCTGTTCGTGTTCATGCATGCGATAGCTCGGGCTGCCGGCCGTATTGAGGGTCAGCCCTTCGCGCCACAAACCGGGGTATTGCTGACGGGTGAAATCGACGCAGCGGTTGTAAACCACCATCACCTTGGCGAACAGCTCCTCGGGCGAGCCCAGGATCCCCGGCACGCCCATGCCCACGAACGGGTCGTAGCCCATGTACCCGGCGAATTCCAGGTGCTGCGGGTGCTGGCTGATCAGCGCCAGCATCTGCCCGAGTACGCCAAGGTCACTGACGCCACCGCGATGCAGCCCGACATCCAGTTCGATGTTCACCCGTATTCGCGTGCCCAGCCCTTGAGTCAGGGCGAGGTATTGCTGCAAGCGTTGCGGCGTATCGAGCAACCATTGCAATTGCTTCGAAGGGTCGAAAGAACCCTTGTGCGACTGATAGAACAACTCGGCCGAACGCACCGGCAGCGGCTTGCCCAGCAGAATATCGGCCTCGGCAAACTGCACCGCGTCATGATTGAGAAACGGTTGGTGAAACGACATCAGCCGTTGCGTACCGGCGCGCTGGGCGATGTAGGCCAGAAGCCCCGGTGCCGGCAGTGATTTTTCCACCAGGCGCAGGTGCTTGCCGGCGCGCTTGACCGATTGCATCACCACATCGATGTTGTGATCCAGCCGATCAAGGTCGATCAGCATCACCGGTCGCATCGGGCCGTGGTCCTTGAGTTCGCGGTTCAGCGCAAGGAAGTAATCGCTGTACGGCGCGCCTCGGTCACCCGGCCGCAGCCACGCCCCGACACCCACCAACAAGGCGCCGACACCGGCGGTGCCGAGCAAGAAATTGCGGCGATTGACGGCCATCAGCTCACCCCCAGAATGGATGACAAGTGCGCGTTGAGAAATTTGCCGCTGGGGTCGAGCGCCTGCCGCACCTGGATGAATTCCTGCCAGCGCGGGTACAGCGGCTGCAGGTTTTTCGCATTCAGCGTGTGCAACTTGCCCCAGTGCGGCCGGCCGTTGTACTTCCAGAAAATCGGCTCGATGGCGGCGAAGAAGTTGTGATGATCCATCTGGTAATGCTGGTGGACCGAGATCGAACAGCTGTCGCGACCTTCGAACATGCTCAGGGGAATGTCGTCGGCCTTGACGTAACGGTACTCGATCGGAAACCAGGTGCGCAGGTCCTTGTCCTGGATCAGTTTGAGGATCTCGCGCAAACAGGCTGGGCCGTACTCGGCCGGCACGGAGTATTCCATTTCATTGAAACGTACCGTGCGCACGTTGGCATAGATGTCGAACGAGTCACCCACCCGGTCATCGAAACTGGCCAGGTGGCGCAAGTTATTGAGCATCGTGCGACGCAGGTCCGGGAAGTCGCTGGCGTATTTGTCGATCTTCTCGATCAGCGTGACAAACTCGTTGCCGCCCTCCTCATCCGCCGGGACCAGTGGTGTAACCGGGTCGCCGGTTTCGTTCAGGGCGATCGACAGGGCGTAGTCGGAATGGGTCACCACGAGCATTTCCCAGTGCTGGTTTTCCCGGGTGTTCTTGTCCAGGTCTTCCAGTAACTCTTCGGTTTTAGCGATCCATTGGCGCTCCCGCAATCGATACGCCGGGCGGTTTTGCAGGCGTACCCTGGTGGCCACGCCCAGCGCGCCCAGGGACACCCTCGCGGCACTGAACACTTCAGGATGGCGGCTGGCATCGCAGTCCAGCACGTCGCCGTTGGCGGCCACCAACTGCAAGCCGCAGACATGCGCCGAATACGATTGAAAGTCTTTGCCGGTGCCGTGGGTCGAGGTCGAGATCGCGCCGGCAAGGGTCTGGTAATCGATGTCAGCCATGTTTTGCAGGGCCTGGCCGATGTCCTTGAGCGGCGTGCCCATGCGTGACATCGGCGTGCCGGCGGCGAACTCGGCCTGCAGCGTTTGCCGATCGTGATCGAGCAAACCCGTGAAATAGCTCAGCGACAGCAAGGTGCCGTCGGTGGGCACCAGCGCACTGAAGGAATGCGCCGAGCCCACCGGACGAATCTTGCCGGGGGCCTGGCGCACCACTTGCGTCAACTCATCCAGGTTCTTGGGCGCCAACCGCGCAGCCGGCAGGCAACTCTGGCCTCCCGACCAATTGCGCCAGGGAATCAGGCGTGGCGCGCGCAGCAGCTCGGCCACTGCCGGCGTTGAGCCGAGCGCGGTAAAGGCGCCAATGACGCTCGCCCGTTGCAACAACTGACGCCGTGTCAGGTCCATCGTCATGAATCGCACCCTGCCGTTCTTGTTATTGGATTTGCTGGCCGGACATAAAGGCAATCAGCGCCAGGAACTGTTCTTGCGAACACTGCATGCACATCCCCATCGGCGGCATGCCGTTGTAACCGTTGATCGCGTGATCGAGCAGCGTGTCGGCGCCCTGTAACACCCGTGGTTGCCAGGCCTTGATATCGCCGGTCAGCGGCGCCCCGGCCGCCGGATTGGCATGGCAAAGCTTGCAGCTGTTGTCGTAGACCTGCGCGAGTTCCGCGTCGGCGGGCCTCGCGGCACCTGCTTCGCTGCGGGTCGGCGGGTTGTTCGGCTCTTTGCCGCACCCTGCAAGCAACGCCGCAAAGACACAGCCCACCAAGGCCAAACAAAGGCTAGGCTTTTCAGTTAATCGGCTTGCCCGCATGGCTGTCCTCTCAATGGCTGCCCGGCCGGCCGGGTGCACTTTTTTGTTGTGATCAAGGAGAGTCAACATTAAGGCACCCCGCGCGGGCAGGTTGAGGGCATTGGGGGCCAACAAGGGGCGCTTCTGAGGCCATGACGCAAGGCACCGATAAGTCCCCGGACATCATGCTGTTCGGCAAAACCCTGAGATGAGTCATGACAAGCGTTGCTGAGGTCTGCTAAAACGATTCATCAGTGCATCAGCCAATCCAGAGGGGTAGCGACATGACCACAGCCAATAATCTGCAGAACCTGTTCCCTAGCCCCGCCGAGATCCCGGAAAAGTACCGCCTTGACGGCCAGACCGAGCAGCGCGAGTACTTGGTCGATGGCCAACTCAGAACCTGGAACGGGCCGCTGGCCCTGGTCCGCAGCCCGGTGTACCTGGCAGGCCCGAATGGCGATGAACAGGTGATCCTCGGCAGCACACCGCTGCTGGATGCCGACACCGCCTTGACCGCCCTCGACGCTGCAGTCCGCGCCTATGACCGTGGCCAGGGCCTGTGGCCGACCATGCGCGTGGCCGAACGCATCCAGCACGTCGAAACCTTCCTCGGGCGCATGCGCGAGCAGCGCGACGCCGTGGTCAAGTTGCTGATGTGGGAAATCGGCAAGAACCTCAAGGACTCGGAAAAGGAGTTCGACCGCACCTGCGACTACATCGTCGACACCATCAACGCCCTGAAGGAACTCGACCGCCGCTCCAGCCGTTTCGAACTGGAACAGGACACCCTCGGCCAGATCCGTCGCGTACCGATGGGCGTGGCCCTGTGCATGGGGCCTTACAACTATCCGTTGAACGAAACCTTCACCACGCTGATCCCGGCGCTGATCATGGGCAACACCGTGGTGTTCAAGCCGGCCAAGCTCGGCGTGCTGCTGATTCGCCCGCTGCTGGAGGCCTTCCGCGACAGCTTTCCGACCGGGGTGATCAACGTCATCTACGGCAGCGGCCGCGAGACGGTCAGTGCGTTGATGGCCAGCGGCAAGATCGACATCTTTGCCTTCATCGGCACCAACAAGGCCGCCAGTGACCTGAAAAAACTCCATCCGAGACCCCACCGCTTGCGCGCGGCGCTGGGCCTGGATGCGAAAAACCCGGGCATCGTCCTGCCCGAAGTGGATCTGGACAACGCGGTCAGTGAAGCGGTGACCGGTTCGCTGTCATTCAATGGCCAGCGCTGCACCGCTCTGAAGATCCTGTTTGTCCACGAAGACGTGGTCGAGTCCTTCATCGACAAATTCAATGCCAGGCTCGCCAACCTCAAACCCGGCATGCCCTGGGAAAGTGGCGTAGCCCTGACGCCACTGCCGGAATCGGGCAAGGTCGACTATCTGCATGCACTGGTGGCGGATGCCGAAAGCAAAGGCGCCAAGGTAGTCAACCCCAACGGTGGCGAGGCTCGTGCGTCATTCTTCTACCCGGCGGTGCTGTACCCGGTCACGCCGCAGATGCGGGTTTATCAGGAAGAACAGTTCGGCCCCGTCATCCCCATCGTGCCCTACCGTCATCTGGATACCGTGATCGACTACGTGCTGGAGTCGGACTTTGGCCAGCAATTGAGCATCTTCGGCACCAACCCGGTGGCGGTTGGCCGGCTGGTGGACACCTTCGCCAATCAGGTCGGGCGCATCAACCTCAATGCCCAGTGCCAGCGCGGCCCGGACACCTATCCCTTCAATGGTCGCAAGAACTCGGCCGAAGGCACCTTGTCGGTCCATGACGCACTGCGGGTGTTTTCGATCCGCACCCTGGTGGCGACCAAGTTCCAGGAGACCAACAAAGACCTGATCAGCGAGATCATCAGCGGCCGCAGTTCGAGCTTCCTGACCACCGACTACATCTTCTGAGGAGAGCCAGCCTGAGTACATCCAGAGCCCAACGATTGCCACCGCTGTTGCGCCGATTGCTGCGTCCGTTACTGGACCCGTACCGGCGCTACCGCCATGCCCGGGTGATCCATGCGGTGCGGGTGTCGCTCGGGTTGCTGGCAACGATCCTGCTGACCACCGGCATCAATCTACCCCACGGTGAGTGGGCGTCGGTGACCATGCTGGTGGTGATAGGCGGCTTGCAGCACCACGGCAACATCGGCAAGAAAGCCGCCGAGCGCGCCATTGGCACCTTGATCGGCGCCGGTGTCGGCCTGGTGTTGGTGGCACAACAGGCCTGGCTGGGGATGCCCTGGCTGACCTATTTCGCGATGTCGGTGGTCTGCGGGTTTTTCTCGTATCACGCCATCGGCAAGGGTGGTTACACGGCGCTGCTGTCGGCGATTACCGTGTTCATCGTCGCGGGGCACGGCGACAACCCGGTCACCGATGGCTTGTGGCGCGGGGTGGATATCCTGATCGGCATTGCCCTGGCCCTGGCGTTTTCCTTTGCCCTGCCGCTGTACGCGGTTTATTCCTGGCGCTACAACCTGGCCGATGCGCTACGTGATTGCGCGAAAGTCTACGGGCGCATCATTGACGGCCAGGCCATCACCGCCGACGAACACCTCAAGCTCATGACTCGCCTGAACGCGGCGATGGTGCAACTTCGCTCACTGATGCCCTCGGTGTCCAAGGAAGTGAAGATTTCCATGACCGAACTCGATGCCCTCCAGCGCAATTTGCGCATGTGCGTCAGCACCCTGGAAATCCTCGGCAATACCCGACCGGATGCCAATGACCTCGAGGCGATGTCGCTGATGCAAACGGCATTGAAAGCCGAGCATCGACAAATTCGCGTGCAATTGATCGGCATGGCCCGGGCGTTGAAATCAGGCGCCGCCCAGCGGCTCAATCGCCCCGTGGATGTACCGCTTGTCAGCCTTGATGCGCCGGTCTACAACACGCTGGACGGGTATCGTTTGCTGACCCAACAACTGGCCGCCAACGTCGGGGAGATGCGCCAGCGCTTGGCCAAGAGCGCGCCGCGCTGGAACATCTGACGCCCCTGGTTGGCACTCAAGGCGTCACCGTGCGCCGAAACTTCAGCGACCAGCCTTGTTGCATGCCGGCAGCGGCCAACAGAATCGCCGCGACTCCAATCCATTGCAGTGGCTCCAGGCGATGACCGAAGGCAAACCAGTCGACGAAAATCGCCGCGATCGGGTAGATGAAGGACAGCGCGCCCGTCAACGCCGTCGGCAGTTTTTGAATCGCGCCGTACAACAACACATACATCACGCCGGTGTGCACCATACCCAGCGTCACCAGGCTGGCCCACGCGCTTGGCGCCTGGGGCAATACGGAAAGATTCGCGAAGGGCGCGAGCAACAGCACGCCTGTGCTGACCTGGATCAGCGCGATCAAATGCGGTGGGGTTCCAGTCAGGCGCTTGATGATCAACGCGGCAATTGCGTAGAGAAACGCCGCGCCCAACGCCAAGGCAATGCCCGTCAGGTAATCGCTGCCGCTTTCGCCCTGGCTGCCATGGGCACTGACAATCGCCAGCATCCCGAGAAACGAAACACCCAGCCAGGTCAGTTTCTGCGCGGTGATCTTTTCGTTGAGGAACAACGCCGCCAGCCCGACCAGCATGAAAGGCTGGACGTTATAGACGGCGGTGCCGATGGCAATTGACGCCCGGGAATAGGACGCGAACAACAGCACCCAGTTGCCGACGATCGCCACACCGCTGAGCACTGCGAGCAGGAACGTGGTGCGGGTCAGAATGCCGGGGCGCAGAAAGCCGAAAGCCGCGCAAATGAGCAGCAAGGTGCCAGCACCGAACAGGCAGCGCCAGAACACCACATCCAGCACCGGTTGCCCGGACACCAGCACGAACCAGCCGATGGTGCCGGAGATCAGCATGGCGGCCGTCATTTCGAACGAACCGCGGCGTAGGGTTTTGTCCATCATCAGACTCCTGTGTTTGTGGCCAAAGTATGCCAATGCACCCAGGGGCTACTCCAGAGCAAAAAGCAGGCTAAACTCGTGATCTGCCTTTTTTATCAAGGCCTTTTTTAAAAAATGCCTAACAGAGGGTTTCGCCATGACCGATGACATCGACCAGCTGCTGATCACGGCGCTGATGGAGGACTCGCGACGCTCGCTCAAGGCCCTGGCGCAAATCAGCGGCCTGTCTTCCCCCAGTGTTGCCGAGCGTCTGCGCCGCCTGGAAGAGCGAGGCGTGCTCAAGGGCTACACCGTTGAAATCGACCCGAAATGCTTCGGCTATCAACTCCAAGCCATCGTGCGTATTCGCCCGTTGCCGGGGCAATTGCAGGAAGTGGAGCGACAAATCATGGCCATTCCCGAATTCACCGAGTGCGACAAGGTCACCGGCGACGACTGTTTCATCGCGCGCCTGCATGTGCGCTCGATGGAACAACTGGACACCCTGCTCGACCGACTCAACACCCACGCTGAAACCAATACGGCGATCGTCAAGAAAACCCCGGTCAAGCGCCGGTTGCCGCCCATGGCGTGAGTGATATTTATTTCAGACTGAAGTAGATTGATGGTTTCCGGCGAAGGATTGACGGCATGAAAACTCAGGCAATGTTACTGGTGGCTACGATGTTGGCGGGTTGCGGCACGATTCAGACGGTTGTGCGCAGTGACGAAGTGGCCTCGAAAAGTCTCAAGGAACAAAAGAGTTACTGCGGCGCGGTACCGCGAATCTACAGCGGCGTGACCTACGACTTCTGCTACCTGAACGCGCCCCTCGAAGACGGCCGGGATGCGCAGGTACATGGTCCCGCCCCCGCTATCGTGCTGCTCGACGTGGTCGTGTCCGGGGCGATGGACACACTGCTGCTGCCCTACACAATCTACCGCCAGCAAGCCGACGGCAGCATCGTCATTACAGAGTAGGCCTGGATTTGTGGCAATAAAAAACCCGCCTGAGCGGGTTTTTTAGTTCAAGGCCGAGGATCAGTCATCGCGGCTCATGATGCCGAACAGCTGCAACAGGCTGACGAACAGGTTGTAGATCGATACATACAGGCTGATGGTAGCCATGATGTAGTTACGCTCGCCGCCATGAATGATGGCGCTGGTCTGGAACAGAATGCAGACCGAGGAGAACAGCACGAAACCTGCGCTGATCGCCAGTTGCAGGCCGCTGATCTGGAAGAACAGGCTCGCCAGCGTCGCACCCAGCAGCACAAAGAAGCCTGCCGTGATGAAACCACCGAGGAAGCTCATGTCCTTGCGGGTAATCAGCACATACGCCGACAGTCCGCCGAACACCAGCGCCGTCATCGCGAAAGCCGAGCTGACCACTTCAGCGCCGCCCTGCATACCCAGGTAACGGTTGAGGATCGGGCCAAGCAGGAAACCCATGAAACCGGTCAGGGCAAATGCCGACACCAGGCCCCAGGCCGAATCACGGAGTTTGTTGGTGAGGAAGAAAAGACCATAGAAGCCGATCAGCACCACGAAAATGTTCGGGTAGCCAACATGCATCTGCTGGGCAACGTAGGCTGTCACACCGCTGAAAGCCAGGGTCAGGGCGAGCAAGCCGTATGTGTTGCGCAGGACGCGGCTAACCTCTAGCTGCTCAGCCTGCACGCTGTTATTAACTGCGTAATCCTGTTCGCGCATGGCGACACTCCTGTTGGTTTGAAACGTTCAGTCGCAAAGATCATAACAGACGCTCTGTAACAAGCTATGCAGAGAGTTTGACAGTGTGTTTCATTCAGGTATTATGGCGCCCGCAACGCAAACGGAGGTGTGGCCGAGTGGTTTAAGGCAACGGTCTTGAAAACCGTCGACTGTAACAGGTCCATGAGTTCGAATCCCATCGCCTCCGCCATCTTTATACGACAAAGCCCTGATTATTCAGGGCTTTGTCGTTTCTGGGGTTTGGGAATCGGTGCTGCTTTTCAGAGCCGTTACAAAACCATTTGGTAACCCCTCGACCAAGCTGAAAGCGCCGCTACAGGAAAAAGGTCGCCAACTGACCTTCTTGACCGACAGTAAACGGCTATGGATTCAGCCGGTCGCGACAGGCAGTAATCATCCAATCCGCTCTTCCCGCAGAGATCTCGCGGCCCTCGGCCCGAAACCTTCTCGGCCGCTTAAACCTTCCAGACAATCCCCATTCGTTGCTGCTTTAGCAGAATCCTCAAAAAAACAAAACGATTCCACCTGGCCAATTCGTGACCGATTGGTTTTCGCTGTGAACGTTAAATAGGCACGTGTCGATATCAGGCAAGGAGGTGGCGTGAACAGGTAACTGAATTATCGGACAAGCCGGGTAAGGTGGCGCCTCTTTTCATGGAAATAACCACATCGCGACGATGGGTTTGATAAGTACGGCAGCGTTTGAAGGGTGCCACTTTCAGGAAGCGGCAGCAGGAAACGATGATGATCCGTTGCCCCCATCACTTCGCTTAAATGTCGATCAGCAGAGAAAAAAAACCCGATGATTAGCCCGAGCTCCAAGGATTCGAATGGCCAATTGGCACAGGGCTTCAAGCCTCGTCACGTAACAATGCTGTCAATCGCCGGAATTATCGGCGCCGGTTTATTCGTTGGCTCAGGACATGCCATTGCAGCTGCTGGCCCGGCCGTCCTGCTGGCCTACCTATTCTCAGGCCTGCTTGTCGTTCTGGTCATGCGTATGCTCGGTGAAATGGCGGTGGCCAACCCGGACACAGGCTCGTTCTCCACCTATGCCGACCAGGCAATAGGTCGTTGGGCAGGCTTCACCATCGGTTGGCTGTACTGGTGGTTCTGGGTACTAGTGATCCCTATCGAAGCACTGGCCGCCGGCCATGTGTTGAACCAGTGGTTTCCCCAGATCGATGCCTGGCTGTTCGCCCTGGTGTCGATCATTGCGTTGGTGATCACCAATCTGTTCAGTGTCTCCAAGTACGGCGAATTCGAATTCTGGTTCGCCATGGCCAAGGTGGTGGCGATCATCGGTTTCATCGGCGTGGGTTTTGCCGTGCTGATGGGCTGGGTTCCCGATCGGGAAGTCAGCGGCTTGAGCGGACTGATGGCCGAGCATGGCGGATTTGCCCCCAACGGCCTGTCGGCGGTAGTCGGCGCTTTCATCACCATCATGTTCAGCTTCATTGGTACTGAAGCGGTCACCATCGCCGCCGCCGAATCCGACAATCCCTCGCAGAACATTGCCAAGGCCACGCGTTCGGTGATTTGGCGCATCGGCGTGTTCTACCTGTTGTCGATTTTCGTGGTCATCTCCGTGGTGCCCTGGAACGATCCGCTGCTCGCCCAGGTAGGCTCCTACCAGCGGGCACTGGAGATCATGAACATTCCCCACGCCAAGTTCATGGTGGACGTGGTGGTGCTGATCGCCGTGGCCAGTTGCATGAACTCCTCGATCTACATTGCTTCGCGCATGCTGTACTCGCTGGGCCGTCGTGGCGATGCGCCGAAGTCGCTGAAGGCGACTTCCTCCGAGGGCGTGCCGCGTGCAGCAGTCATCGCCAGCACCGTGCTGGGCGCGGCGATCACCGTGTGGAGCTACTTCATGCCCGCCGGGCTGTTTAACTTCCTGCTGGCCAGCTCCGGCGCGATTGCCTTGCTGGTGTACCTGGCCATTGCGGTGTCGCAACTGCGCATGCGCCGGATGTTGCGTCGGCAGAACGTTGAGCTGACCTTTCGCATGTGGCTGTTTCCATGGCTGACGTGGCTGGTGATTGCGTTCATATGCGCAGCGCTGGCAGTCATGATGATCACCCCTGAGCACCGTACCGAAGTCAGCACAACCATTGGCCTGGCGCTGGCGATTTCCTTTATCGGCCTTGTGACGTCGCGTCACCCTGCGCACGCTGCGAGGGTGACGTCAGTGGGATAAACCAAGGAGGTATTTGCGCCAAACCTGCTCCCTGCGCCAAGGCTGGGGAGTATTACCAGCTCCTGCGTCTCAGGCCGTAATCGCTCTCTGTGAGGACATGACCACGATGTCATCGAACTCCACCGTGTCCGACGGTACGACTCAATCCGTTGGTTTTCTGCTGCTGGATAAATTCACACTTATTTCCCTGGCGTCCGCAGTAGAGCCACTGCGCATGGCCAATCAGTTGTCGGGACGAGAGCTATATCGCTGGCATACGTTCAGCCCCGATGGAGAGCCTGTCTGGGCCAGTGACGGCGTGCCGATCACTCCGGATGCTTCGTGGAACAATCCATCAGTGGCGGACACTGTAATCGTGTGCGGTGGTGTTGGAATCCAGAACGTGATTACCCGCGAGCACATTACCTGGCTGCAAGCCTTGGCGCGTCAATCCAGACGGTTGGGAGGTGTGTGCACCGGCAGCTGGGCGCTCGCCAAAGCCGGGCTGCTCGACGGCTACGAGTGCAGCGTGCATTGGGAATTCTTGGCCGCCATGCAGGAAGCTTTCCCGCGAGTCAGCATCAGCGCGAGTCTCTTCACCCTGGACCGAAACCGATTCACAAGCTCCGGGGGAACAGCGCCGCTGGACATGATGCTGCACCTGATTGGTCGCGATCATGGTCGTGAACTATCCGCAGCCATCTCTGAGATGTTTGTTTACGAGCGCATACGCAACGAACAGGACCATCAGCGGGTTCCGCTCAGGCATGTGCTGGGAACTCATCAGCCTAAGCTGCAGGAGATCGTCGCGTTGATGGAGGCCAATCTCGAGGAACCGATCGACCTGGATAACCTTGCAGAATACGTTGATCTGTCACGTCGACAGCTGGAACGGCTATTTCAGAAATACCTTCACTGTACGCCGTCACGCTACTACTTAAGGTTACGTCTTATTCGAGCGCGACAACTGCTTAAGCAAACATCATTGTCGATCATTGAGCTGGCGTACGTATGCGGTTTCGTGTCCACACCACACTTTTCCAAGTGCTATCGCGAGTACTTTGGTGTTCCACCTAGCGACGAGCGTTCCGGCTCTGACATGAGTCGCAAACCGGCAACGCTTGCGACTACGCAGCAGTCATCAACTAAACCACTGACAGCGCTCGACCAGGCACGAAACGAATCGACTTTTGCCAGTGTTCGAATGATTGATCGTTTCGACTTGGCGGAGTCGTGCTGACAGGACGTCCCTGCCGCCCCCATTCATCCGTAGTGCATGGGTTTACTCAATAAGATCACGCAGGAGATTTGACGTGCACATTGGTGTTCCTCTCGAAACCCAGACCGGTGAAACACGGGTTGCTGCAACCCCGGAAACCATCAAGAAGCTG
>NZ_JAHBDE010000009.1:0-98270 GCF_019956175.1 Pseudomonas sp. BF-R-30
GGCGGTGTGTCAGTCAGATCATCGCTGAATGACACACCGCCTTCGCGAGCAAGCCCGCTCCCACAGGATCTGTGTTTATTTCCATGTTCCGGGAAAGGCACAAAACATCCGTAGAGTGTTGTTCACTAATGTTCATTGTCAACCGTTGAAGTGTTCAGTTGTTCAGTCGCGGTTGTTCATTTGTGTTCAGCAATGAACGTGACTCTGTAGTCATTTTCAGGAATTTCAAACTGAATCAATCGTTTGCAATTTCTGGCACAAATGTCGCTTTACAGCTCCGGTCGCTTGACTCCAATAAGAAAAAGGCCGAGCCATGTCACTCACCCTGGAACACGTCAGCCGCACCGTCGAGGGCCAGACCTGGATCGACGATGCCAACCTGAGTTTTGAACCCGGTTCCTTCAACGTTTTGCTGGGTCGCACCTTGTCCGGCAAAACCAGCCTGATGCGCCTGATGGCCGGTCTGGACAAGCCCGACAGCGGCCGTATCCTGATGAACGGCGTCGACGTCACCCAACGGCCCGTGCGCTTGCGCAATGTGTCGATGGTCTATCAGCAGTTCATCAACTACCCGACCATGACGGTGTTCGACAACATCGCCTCGCCGCTGCGTCAGGCCGGGGTTTCCAGCGAGCAAATTCAGAGCAAGGTGCTGGAAACCGCGAAGATGCTGCGCATCGAGAAGTTTCTCAAACGCTATCCGCTGGAGCTTTCCGGTGGTCAGCAACAACGCACGGCCATGGCCCGGGCGCTGGTCAAGGACGCCGAGCTGATCCTGTTCGACGAGCCACTGGTCAACCTCGACTACAAGTTGCGCGAAGAGCTGCGCCAGGAAATGCGCGAGCTGTTCAAGGCGCGCCACACCATCGCGATCTACGCCACCACCGAGCCCAACGAGGCCCTGGCCCTGGGCGGCACCACCACCATTCTTCACGAAGGCCGGGTGATCCAGAGCGGCCAGTCTTCGTCGGTCTATCATCAGCCGCAAACGGTGCTGGCGGCGGAGCTGTTCTCCGAGCCGCCGATCAACCTGATGCCGGGGCGCATTGCCGGCAACGAAGTGAGTTTCGCCAATTTCGTGCACTTCCCGCTGAATGTCGATCTGCGCCCGGTAGGCGAGGGCGAGTTCCGTTTCGGCGTGCGACCCAGCCATATCTCGCTGGTGCCGAGCAACGACGATGACCTCGAATTGGCGGTGACTGTCGAAGTCGCGGAAATCAGTGGCTCGGAAACCTTCCTGCACGTGCGCAACGAGCATTTCCTGCTGGTGCTGCACTTGCCCGGCGTTCACGAATACGACGTCGATGCGCCGATCCGCATCTACATCCCGACCCATAAACTGTTTGTGTTCGATACGCAGGGGCGGCTGGTCCAGGCGCCGGGCCGGCGTGTCACGAGGGTTGCCTGATGGCCGAAATCCGTTTGCAGAACCTCGCCCACAGCTACACCAAGACTCCGGCGGGACCGGAGGACTACGCGATCCGCGAGATGGACCACATCTGGGAGCAGGGTGGCGCCTACGCGTTGCTTGGCCCATCGGGCTGTGGCAAATCAACCTTGCTCAACATCATTTCCGGGCTGCTCAGCCCGTCCCAGGGCCATGTGCTGTTCGACGGCAAAGCGGTCAACAACCTGACCCCGGAGAAGCGCAACATCGCCCAGGTTTTCCAGTTCCCGGTGGTCTACGACACCATGACGGTGTTCGACAACCTGGCCTTCCCGCTGCGTAATCAGGGCATGGCCGAGGCCCGGGTGCATAGCAAGGTGCAGGAAATCGCCGAAGTTCTCGACCTGCAGAACCTGTTGAGCAAAAAGGCCCGCAACCTCACCGCCGACGAAAAACAGAAAGTCTCCATGGGGCGTGGGCTGGTGCGCGACGACGTGTCGGCGATCCTGTTCGATGAACCGCTGACGGTGATCGACCCGCACCTCAAGTGGAAACTGCGGCGCAAGCTCAAGCAGATCCACGAACAGTTCAACATCACCATGGTCTACGTCACCCACGATCAGCTGGAGGCCTCGACCTTCGCCGACAAGATTGCGGTGATGTACGGCGGGCAGATCGTGCAATTCGGTACGCCAAGGGAGTTGTTCGAGCGCCCGAGCCACACCTTTGTCGGCTACTTCATTGGCAGCCCCGGGATGAACCTGATCGAGGTGCAGCCGCAACCGGGTGGCGTCGGTTTCGCCTCGACTCACCTGCCGCTGTCCGAGGCGATGCAGCAGCGTATTGCTGAATCGGAGTGGAAAACCCTGAAGGTCGGCATTCGTCCGGAGTTCGTCCATGTGTGGGACGAAGCCTTTGATGACGCGCTGCGGGCACAGGTCGTACACGTCGAAGACCTGGGCACCTACAAGATCATGACCCTCAACCTCGATGGCGTCCCCCTGAAAGTGCGCCTGGCCGAAGACAAACCGGTGCCGCAAGGCACGGCCTACATCAGTTTTCCGGCGCAGTGGCTGATGGTCTACGCCGATGAATTTCTGCTCGAAGCCAATGCCAACCAAGAGGCGCAGCCATGAACAAGGTGCAGAACAACAAGGCCTGGTGGCTGGTGCTGCCGGTGTTCCTGCTGGTGGCGTTCAGTGCGGTGATCCCGATGATGACCGTGGTCAACTATTCAGTGCAGGACATCTTCGACCAGTCCAGCCGCTACTTTGTCGGTGCCGACTGGTACAAGCAGGTGCTGCTCGATCCGCGCCTGCACGACTCGTTGTTGCGCCAGTTCATCTACTCGGCCTGCGTGCTGTTGATCGAAATCCCGCTGGGGATTGCGATTGCCCTGACCATGCCGACCAAAGGGCGCTGGTCGTCGGTGGTGCTGATCATCCTGGCGATTCCGTTGCTGATCCCGTGGAACGTGGTCGGCACCATCTGGCAGATCTTCGGCCGGGCCGACATCGGTCTGCTGGGGGCGAGCCTCAAGGCCATGGGCATCAGCTACAACTATGCGGCGAACACCATGGACGCCTGGGTCACCGTACTGGTGATGGACGTCTGGCACTGGACCTCGCTGGTGGCGCTGTTGTGCTTCTCCGGCCTGCGGGCGATTCCGGACGTGTATTACCAGGCGGCGCGGATCGACCGTGCCTCGGCCTGGGCGGTGTTCCGGCATATCCAGTTACCCAAGCTCAAGAGTGTGTTGCTGATCGCGGTGATGCTGCGCTTCATGGACAGTTTCATGATCTACACCGAGCCCTTCGTGCTTACGGGTGGCGGTCCGGGCAATTCCACGACCTTCTTGAGCCAGACCCTGACGCAAATGGCGATCGGGCAGTTCGACCTGGGGCCGGCCGCCGCATTCTCGCTGGTGTACTTCCTGATCATCCTGTTGGTGTCCTGGCTGTTCTACACCGCCATGACTCACTCCGACGCCAACCGCTGAGGCCATCATGAGCAAGAGAAAGCTGATTCCACTGCTGATCTACATCCTGTTCCTGCTGGTGCCGATCTACTGGCTGCTGAACATGTCCTTCAAGAGCAACAGCGAGATCCTCGGTGGCCTGACGTTGTTTCCGCAGGATTTCACCCTGGCGAACTACAAGGTGATCTTCACCGATCCGAGTTGGTACACCGGCTACATCAACTCGGCGTACTACGTGAGCCTGAACACGATCATTTCCCTGACCGTGGCCTTGCCGGCGGCCTATGCGTTCTCGCGCTACCGCTTCCTCGGTGACAAGCACCTGTTCTTCTGGCTGCTGACCAACCGCATGGCGCCACCGGCGGTGTTCCTGTTGCCGTTCTTCCAGCTGTATTCCTCGATCGGGCTGTTCGATACCCACATCGCCGTGGCCCTGGCCCATTGCCTGTTCAACGTGCCGCTGGCGGTGTGGATTCTCGAAGGCTTCATGTCCGGCGTGCCCAAGGAGATCGACGAAACCGCCTACATCGATGGCTACAGCTTTCCCAAGTTCTTCGTGAAGATCTTCATCCCGCTGATCGGCTCCGGCATCGGCGTCACGGCGTTCTTCTGCTTCATGTTTTCCTGGGTCGAACTGCTGCTGGCGCGAACCCTCACTTCGGTGAACGCCAAACCGATCGCAGCGGTGATGACCCGCACGGTCTCGGCATCCGGTATCGACTGGGGCGTGCTGGCGGCGGCGGGGGTGTTGACCATCCTGCCGGGCATGTTGGTGATCTGGTTTGTTCGCAACCACGTGGCCAAGGGCTTTGCCCTGGGCCGGGTATGAGGAACTGATGATGGAATGGATGAGTTGGACCGTCCCCACGGCGGCGTTCTTCGGCGTCATTGCCTTGATCCTGGTGGGCATGACCACCTGGGAATTGCGTTCGCCGAGTGTGCTCAGGCGAGGTTTTCTACCGATTGCCACCACCCGTGGCGATCGGTTGTTCATCGGTCTTCTCGGCAGCGCCTACCTGCATCTGCTGGTAATCGGCGTCACCGACTGGAGCATCTGGGTCGCCTTCGCGATGTCCCTGGTGTGGCTGTTGGCTGTGATGCGTTGGGGCTAGTCGAATCGCTCGGCAATGTTGCTCCGAAACTCAATAAGGAGGTCTCTATGTTCGACAAAAACAATAAGCTGCGACATAGCATTTCATTGGCAGCCATGCTGGCACTCAGCGGTTTGAGCGCATCTGCCTGGGCCGATGCCTATGAAGACGCGGCGAAGAAATGGATCGGCAGTGAATTCAAGCCGTCCACCCTGACGGCCGATCAACAACTCGAAGAGCTGAAGTGGTTCATCAAGGCGGCTGAGCCGTTTCGCGGGATGAGCATCAAAGTGGTGTCGGAAACCATCGCCACCCACGAGTATGAGTCCAAGGTGCTGGCCAAGGCCTTCACCGAGATCACCGGGATCAAGCTGACCCACGACCTGCTGCAGGAAGGCGACGTGGTGGAAAAGCTGCAGACCCAGATGCAGTCGGACAAGAACATCTATGACGGCTGGGTCAACGACTCGGACCTGATCGGTACACACTTCCGCTACGGCAAGACCGAATCGATCACCGACCTGATGGCCAACGAGGGCAAGAACTTCACCTCGCCGACCCTGGACATCAAGGACTTCATCGGCATCTCCTTCACCACCGCGCCGGACGGCAAGATCTATCAACTGCCCGACCAACAGTTCGCCAACCTTTACTGGTTTCGCGCCGACTGGTTCGAGCGTGCGGACCTGAAGGCCAAGTTCAAGGAAAAGTACGGCTACGAGTTGGGCGTACCGGTGAACTGGTCGGCCTATGAAGACATCGCCAAATTCTTCAGCGAAGACGTCAAGGAAATCGACGGCAAGCGCGTTTACGGGCACATGGATTACGGCAAGAAAGACCCGTCGCTGGGTTGGCGTTTCACCGATGCCTGGTTCTCCATGGCAGGCGCTGGCGATAAAGGCATACCTAACGGCTTGCCGGTGGACGAGTGGGGGATCCGCGTCGAGGATTGTCATCCGGTCGGCTCCAGCGTGACCCGCGGTGGCGACACCAACGGCCCGGCAGCAGTGTATGCGACCACCAAGTACGTTGACTGGATGAAAAAGTACGCGCCACCGGAAGCGGCGGGCATGACTTTCTCCGAATCAGGTCCCGTGCCATCCCAGGGCAACATTGCCCAGCAGATCTTCTGGTACACCGCGTTTACCGCCGACATGACCAAGCCTGGCCTTCCGGTGATGAACGCCGACGGCACGCCGAAATGGCGCATGGCGCCGTCGCCGAAAGGTCCGTATTGGGAAGAGGGCATGAAGCTCGGTTATCAGGACGCCGGTTCCTGGACGTTCATGAAGTCCACGCCTGAGAAGCAGAAACTGGCGGCCTGGCTGTACGCGCAGTTCGTGACCTCGAAAACCGTGTCGCTGAAGAAAACCATCGTCGGCCTGACTCCGATCCGCGAATCGGACATCAACTCCCAGGCCATGACCGACCTGGCGCCGAAACTCGGTGGCCTGGTGGAGTTCTATCGCAGCCCGGCCCGCGTGCAATGGACCCCGACCGGGACCAACGTGCCTGATTATCCTCGCCTGGCGCAGTTGTGGTGGAGCCACATCGCCGAAGCCGCCAGCGGCGAGAAAACCCCGCAAGAGGCGCTGGATGGCCTGGCCAAGGATCAGGACGCAATCATGACCCGTCTGGAACGCTCGAAGGCACAAGCCACCTGCGCACCGAAAATGAATCCAGAGCGCGATGCGCAATACTGGTTCGACCAACCGGGCGCACCGAAGCCGAAACTGGCGAACGAGAAACCGAAAGGCGAGACCGTGAGCTACAGCGAACTGCTGAAATCCTGGGAGGCGGCGCGCAAGTAAAGTGATTGGACTGTAAAAGGCGAACGGCACCGGAAGGTGCCGTTTTACTTTGTGCCTGACGGACCTCTTTCGCGAGCAAGCGACCCAGCGGGAGCAAGCTCCCTCGCCACAGATACCTTTCAGGCTACATAACGGATATGTAATTTGCGCGCCACTGTCATGAAAGGTTCGGATTGTTACCTTGACCTCGTTAGTTAATTAAACGAGGAATCAAACATGAAACTTGCAGAACTGAGTGCGTTTGTAGCGGCGTTGGTGATGTCTTCTATTGTTTTGGCAGAAGGTGGCGGTGACAAGGCTTTCGAAAAAATGATGGCGGCCAATGACCGCTCGGTGGAGAAGTTTGTCGCGAAGGAACAGGCGCGTCCCCCCGTCGTATTGAATGAAAAAAAGGACGACAAGACCAAACACTTGTAAGCGTGACGCACTGGAACTAGCCCGTCATCGAATGCCGATGGTGGGCTTTTTTTTAATGCGCAATGGTTTGGAGGTCACTTCATTTTCGACTCAGACGCGGTCTCGTGTAGGAGCTGGCTTGCCAGCGAAGAGGCCACTCCCGATAACAAAGTTCTCCAGCCGAGCAAAATCACTCACAGAAACATTCATCATTTGTGGTGTTTTGAACCAATCAGACCAAAACAGCCAAATCCGTGTACCTGGCAACCAACGGGTCGGCGGTGAGAAGCTTCATGGGTTCAGTCATGGCTGTTGCAACAATTAGGCGGTCGAATGGGTCACGATGGTGATGCTCGAGGTCTTTCACGGCAATGGCATGCTCGGACGTTACCGGCAATTCGATGAACCCGCTTTCGAGACAGTACTGCCGGATTTCCTCCAAATCAACGTTCAGCTTTCCCAACCCGACCTTGATCGCCATCTCCCAGAATGACGCTGCGCTGACATATATGTCGGCAGCGTTCTCGATGAGCTTTCTGGCTTTGCCGGAGAGTCTGGGATCATCACTGAGTGTCCAGAGCAAAATGTGCGTGTCGAGCAGAAGCCTCATTCGTGAGTGCCTTCAAAAATATCGAGCATGTCGTCCGACAGTGGCGCGTCGAAATCATCGGGAAGTACAAGTTTGCCTTTCATCGTTCCGATGCGCTGGCCGCAGGTTTTTCCCACCGGCACCAGACGTGCGAGAGCCCGACCGTGTTTGGCAATCGTGATGATCTGTCCAGCGGCTGCGTCATCAACGAGTTTGGATAGATTGTTTTTTGCTTCGGCCAACGGAACGACGATCATGATTTCCCTCCTATATTCTGGACAAATATAGCCAGAATATTCACGGAGGGCAAAGGTGCGTGGTTTCTCAGGGATGGCGGGAGCCAGTTCGGAAAAGATGTCGCGGTTCATTGTTCGCTCTCGTATTGGTTTCTCTATCCAGCAGTCATTAAAGATAAAACCAAGTGCTTGATCTTGATGTAGGACGAGGCGGGTAATCCCGCGTGAGCTTTCGGGGATTGTCGGAGGAGGGGAGCGCGCCGGTAACATATCCTACAAACGCAAAAACGGCACCCGAAGGTGCCGTTTCTGTTTACTACTGAATGGCTCTAAGCGATCAACCCGCCAGGCCCGACTGTTGAACCAGGTTCAGCAGCGGTTGTGGGTACAGGCCGAGGAAGAAAGCCAGTACCGCGATGGCCAGCAGCATCACGCCGCCTGCCTTCTGTTCCCAGTGCAATTGAGCGTCGACGCGGCGCAGGTTTGGCTCGATCAGGTACAGGGTGACCATGACGCGCAGGTAGTAGAACACGCCGATGGCGCTTCCCAGTACCAGCGAACCGACCAGCCACCACTGATGGGACTCGACGCTGGTGGCGATGATGTAGAACTTGCCGATGAAGCCCGCGGTCAGCGGGATACCGGCCAAGGACAGCATCATCACGGTCAGCACGGCGGTCAGGTACGGACGGCGCCAGAACAGGCCGCGGTATTCGTACAGGGCGTCTGCGTCACGGCCTTTGTACGGCGAGGACATCAGGGTGATCACACCGAAAGCGCCGAGGCTGGTGATCACGTAGGTGACCAGGTACACGCCGATGGCTTCCACGGCCAGGCCCTTGCTCGCCACCAGGGCGATCAGCAGGTAGCCGAAGTGGGCGATGGACGAGTAACCCAGCAGACGCTTGAGGTTGCTCTGGGTCAGGGCCAGCAGGTTACCGAACAGGATCGACGCGATGGCGATGATGGTCAGCACGTCGCTCAGCACACCGCTGCTTGCCGCTGGCGAGATCTGGAACAGGCGCACCATCACCGCGAACACAGCCACTTTCGAAGCGGTAGCGAGGAACGCTGCGACCGGCGCCGGAGCACCTTCGTAAACGTCTGGTGTCCAGAGGTGGAAGGGCACCAGCGACAGCTTGAACGCCAGGCCGATCAGCATCATGCCCAGGCCCAGTTGCGCCAGCGAGCTTGGCAGACCGGTAGCCGCCAGCGCCTGACCGATGCCGACGAAGCTCAGGGAACCCGAGTCTGCGTACAGCAGCGCCATGCCGAACAACAGGAACGCGGAGCCGGCAGCCGACAGCACCATGTACTTGATACCGGCTTCCAGCGAACGCTTGTTGAAGAAGGCATAGGCCACCAGACCGTAGACCGGCACCGACAGCAGTTCCAGACCGATGAACAACCCGGCCAGGTGCTGCGCGCTGACCAGCACCAGGCCACCGGCGGCGGCCATCAGGATCAGCAGGTACAGTTCTTCACGGTTGCCCGGGTAACCCGTGCCGCCATCGCCGAGGTAGGCGTGGGCGAGGGTGACACAAGCGAGGGTGGCGACCAGGATCAGCGCCATGTACAAGCAAGCGAAGCTATCGATTTGCAGCAGTGGGGTCACAGCCAATGGCGCGACCTTCAAGGCTGGCAGGATCGACAGCAACGCCAGGTTCAGACCTGCCACCGACAGCAGGAAGGTCTGGGAGTGGTTGCGGCGCCAGGCGATCGCCAGCATCACCACGATGATCGTGGCGCTGGTGATCAACAACGGCGCAAGCGCGATAAAGTGTTGAGTCGTGAATTCCATAGCGCTCTTACCGGGCCGAAGCGAGTTGAGTGAAGGCGGTGCCGAGCCATTGCTGCACGCCATGCATCGTAGCGGCAGAGGTATCGAGGAACGGTTGTGGGTACACGCCGATGTAGATCAGCAGTGCAGCCAGACCGACCACCATGATCAGTTCGCGACCGTCCATGCCATGCAGCACCGCGTCCGACTTGGCCGGGCCGAAGAAGGCACGGTGGACCATGATCAGCGAGTAGACCGAACCGAACACCAGGCCGGACGTGGCGATGATGGTGACCCACGGGGCGATCGGGAAGGTGCCGATCAGGATCAGGAACTCACCGACGAAGTTACCGGTACCCGGCAAGCCCAGGGACGCCGCCGCGAAGAACAGGCTGAGAGCCGGCAGGTAGGCGATCTTCGACCACAGGCCACCCATCTCGCGCATGTCGCGGGTGTGGGTGCGTTCGTACAGCTGGCCACTCAGGATAAAGAGTGCCGCTGCCGACAGACCGTGCGCCAGCATCTGCATCACCGCGCCCTGCAGCGCCAGTTGGCTGCCGGAGTAGATGCCGATCAGTACGAAGCCCATGTGGGAAACGGACGAGAAGGCAATCAGACGCTTGATGTCGGTTTGCGCGAACGCCAGGAACGCACCGTAGAAAATCCCGATCAGACCCAGGGCCATTGCGAACGGCGCGAACTCGGCCGAAGCATTCGGGAACAGCGGCAGGGCGAAACGCAGCAGACCGTAGGCCGCGGTCTTCAGCAAGATACCGGCGAGGTCGACGGAGCCTGCAGTCGGCGCCTGGGCGTGAGCGTCAGGCAACCAGGAGTGGAACGGTACAACCGGCAGCTTGACCGCGAAGGCGATGAAGAAGCCGAGCATCAGGATGTACTCGGTGGTCATCGACATCTTGGTCTTCAACAGGTCGGCGTAGTTGAAGGTAATTACGCCGGTGTCGTTGAAGTTGACCAGTACCAGGCCCAGGATCGCCACCAGCATGATCAGGCCGGAAGCCTGAGTGAAGATGAAGAACTTGGTCGCCGCGTAGATCCGGGTTTTCTTGCCGTCCGAAGAACTGTGACCCCAGAGCGCGATGAGGAAGTACATCGGCACCAGCATCATTTCCCAGAAGAAGAAGAACATGAACAGGTCGAGGGCGAGGAACACGCCGACGACACCGCCCAGGATCCACATCAGGTTCAGGTGGAAGAAGCCCACGTGACGCTGGATCTCTTTCCACGAGCAGAGTACCGAGAGGACACCCAGCAGACCGGTCAGCATGATCATCAACAGCGACAGGCCGTCGAGGGCCAGGTGCACGTTGATGCCGAAGCGCTGGATCCAGACGTGCTTGAACTCAAGCGCCCAGGTCGGGTCGGCGCCAGGCGCCGGGGCAAATGAATAATCACCGTTGGCCCACAGCCAGAGGCCGAGGGAGAGCAACAGGGACATGGTGATCAGCGCAATCCAGCGGGGGAGGGTGGCGCCGAAGCGCTCACCCATCCAGCACAGCAGGCCGCCGATGAAGGGGATCAGGATTAGCCAAGGCAGAATCATGACGGGCTCAATTCCTTTCGCAAGTTCGCAAGGTTCATATCAGACCGCTACCAGCACGACGGCGCCGATAACCAGCACGGCACCAGCAGCCATCGAGGCGGCATACCAACGCAGTTGACCAGTCTCGGTACGGCTCAGGGCGGTGTGACCGCCTTTGGCCATGCGCGGGATCAGACCGATGGTCTGGTCGAGCGGGTCTTTGCGCAGGATGTGGCTGATCGCCAGGTATGGCTTGACGAACAGTTTGTCGTATATCCAGTCGAAGCCCCAGGCAGCGAACCACCAGGCCGAGAGGAAACGGCCGATGCCGCTGTTGGCGATGGCGGTGACGAAGCGACGCTTGCCGAGGAACAGCAACGCGGCCAGCAGGATACCGGCCAGGGCGATGGCGCCCGAGGCGATTTCCAGGCTGTGCTTGGCTTCGCCGCCGGCATGGCCGACGCTTTGCGGCAGTACACCGTGCAGCGGCGGAACGATCATCGCGCCGACGAAGGTCGACAGTACGATCAGCACCGACAGAGGCAGCCAGTGAGCGATGCCGTGACCGGCGTGGGCTTCGGTCTTCGCTTCACCGTGGAACGCGATGAAGATCAGGCGGAAGGTGTACAACGAAGTCATGAATGCGCCGACCAGACCTGCGTAGAGCAGACCGTTGTTGCCGCTGGCGAACGCTTCCCAGAGGATTTCGTCCTTGGAGTAGAAGCCTGCGGTTACCAGTGGCAGGGCCGCCAGGGCCGCGCCGCCGACGATGAAACTGGCGTAGGCCAGTGGCAGCTTTTTCCACAGACCGCCCATCTTGAAGATGTCCTGCTCGTGGTGGCAGGCAACGATCACCGCACCGGAGGCAAGGAACAGCAGGGCCTTGAAGAAGGCGTGGGTCATCAGGTGGAAGATCGCGCCATCCCAGGCGCCGACGCCCAGGGCCAGGAACATGTAGCCGATCTGGCTCATGGTCGAGTAGGCGAGGATACGCTTGATGTCGGTCTGGACCAGTGCTGCGAAGCCAGCCAGGACCAGGGTCACACCGCCGACGATGCCCACCAGGTGCAGGATTTCCGGCGCCAGGGTGAACAGGCCGTGGGTACGGGCGATCAGGTAGACACCGGCGGTCACCATGGTTGCGGCGTGGATCAGTGCCGAAACCGGGGTAGGACCGGCCATCGCGTCCGCCAGCCAGGTTTGCAGCGGCAGTTGCGCGGATTTACCGACAGCACCACCGAGCAGCATCAGGGTGGCCATGACCATCCAGAAGTCGCCGGACTGGAATTTCTGCGGAGCCAGCACCAGCAGTTCCTGAACGTTCAGCGTGCCCAGTTGGGCAAACAGAATGAACAGGCCGATGGCCATGAACACGTCACCGATACGGGTCACGATAAAGGCTTTGAGTGCGGCGTTACCGTTGTTGCGGTTGCTGTAGTAGAAACCGATCAACAGGTAGGAGCACAGGCCCACGCCTTCCCAGCCGAAGTACAGGAACAACAGGTTATCGCCCAGCACCAGGAACAGCATGCTGGCGATAAACAGGTTGGTGTAGGCGAAGAAGCGCGAGTAACCGGCTTCACCGCGCATGTACCAGGACGCGAACAGGTGGATCAGGAAGCCGACGCCAACCACCACACCGAGCATGGTCAGCGACAGGCCGTCCAGGTACAGGGCGAAGTTCGGCGTGAAGCCTTCCACCGCCATCCACTGCCACAACACCTGGGTGTAGTGGCCGCCTTCAGGTGGTGCGACATTGAATTGCCAGATCACGTAAGCCGCGACGATGGCAGACAAGCCGACGGAACCGACGCCGATCAGCGCCGAAAGGTTTTCCGAGAGACGGCCGCGAGAAAACGCCAGCAGCAGGAAACCGATGAGAGGGAACAGGAAAGTCAGATAGAGAAGATTCATCCGCGCATCTCACTGGCAGCGTCGATATCGAGCGTGTGGAAGCGGCGATACAGTTGCAGCAGGATCGCCAGGCCGATACTGGCCTCGGCGGCTGCCAGGCTGATCACCAGGATGAACATGATCTGTCCATCCGGCTGTGCCCAGCGGCTACCGGCAACGATGAACGCCAACGCGGAGGCATTCATCATGACCTCCAGGCTCATCAGCACGAAAAGGATGTTGCGGCGGACCATCAGGCCGACCAGACCGAGGCAGAACAGGATGCCGGCGACCGCCAGACCATGCTCCATGGGGATAGCAGGCATCGTCATTGCTCCTTGGCTTCGTTGCGGCCCAAGTGGAACGCCGTGACGGCTGCGGCGAGCAGCAGCATCGAGGCGAGTTCGACCACCAGCAGGTACGGACCGAACAGGCTGATGCCCACGGCCTTGGCGTCTACGGTGGTATGGCCGATGGCTTCACCGGTCTGGTGGGAGAACAGCACGTACAGCAGTTCCACCAGCAGCAGCGCAGCGAGGAGCACCGGGCCGCCCCAGATACCGGGCTTGAGCCAGACGCGCTCTTGCTGAACCGAGGCCGGGCCAAGGTTGAGCATCATCACCACGAACACGAACAGCACCATGATGGCGCCAGCGTAGGCGATCACTTCCAGGACGCCGGCGAACGGCGCGCCGAGGGCGAAGAAGGTCATCGCCACGGCAATCAGCGAAATGATCAGGTAGAGCAGGGCGTGCACAGGGTTGGTGTTGGTGATCACGCGAAGCGTGGACACCACAGCGATACCCGATGCGAAATAGAAAGCGAATTCCATCTTTCTTCCTTAAGGCAGCAAGCTCTTCACGTTGATCGGCTGGGCTTCGTTCTGCGCGGAGCCTTTCGGCTTCCCGGCAATCGCCATACCTGCAACACGATAGAAGTTGTAATCAGGGTTTTTGCCGGGGCCGGAGATCAGCAGATCTTCTTTCTCGTAAACCAGGTCCTGACGTTTGAACTCGGCCATTTCGAAATCCGGTGTCAGCTGGATCGCGGTGGTCGGGCAGGCTTCCTCGCAGAGGCCGCAAAAAATGCAGCGCGAGAAGTTGATGCGGAAGAAGTCCGGGTACCAGCGACCGTCTTCGGTTTCAGCTTTCTGCAGCGAGATGCAACCGACCGGGCACGCCACGGCGCACAGGTTACAGGCTACACAACGCTCTTCGCCGTCGGGGTCGCGGGTCAGGACGATACGACCACGGTAGCGCGGCGGCAGGTAGACCGGTTCTTCCGGGTACTGCAGCGTGTCACGCTTGCGGAAGGCGTGGCCGAAAATCATCACCAGGCTGCGAAGCTGGGTGTAGAAGCCATGCACGATGTCAAATATGTACTTCATGATTCTCTATCCTCACTGAGCCGCGACGGCGGGCGTGTTGAGCAACACGATCGCAGCGGTCACCAGCATGTTGACGAGGGTCAGCGGCAGGCAGAACTTCCAGCTGAAATCCATCACCTGGTCATACCGTGGGCGCGGAATCGATGCGCGCAACAGGATGAACATCATGATGAAGAACGCGGTTTTCAGTGCGAACCAGATGAACGGGATCTGCGGCAGGATGCCGAACGGACCGTGCCAGCCACCGAAGAACAAGGTCACCAGCAGCGCCGAGATCAGCACGATGCCGATGTACTCGCCGACGAAGAACATGCCCCATTTCATGCCGGCGTATTCAATGTGGTAACCGTCTGCCAGTTCCTGTTCCGCTTCCGGCTGGTCGAACGGGTGACGGTGAGTCACGGCCACGCCAGCGATGAAGAAGGTCAGGAAGCCGAAGATCTGCGGAATGATGAACCACAGGTTCTGCGCTTGATATTCAACGATATCGCGCATGTTGAACGAGCCGACCTGGATCACGATGCCCATCAGCGACAGGCCCATGAACACTTCGTACGACACGGTCTGCGCCGAGGCGCGCAAGCTGCCCAGCAGGGCGAACTTGTTGTTGCTCGACCAGCCGGCGAACAGCACCGCGTAGACCGACAGGCCAGCCATGGCGAAGAAGAACAGGATACCGATGTTGATGTCCGCCACGCCCCAGGTCGGGGTGATCGGGATGATCGCGAAGGCAATCAGCAGGGCGCTCATGGCGACTACTGGTGCCAGGGTGAAGATCATCTTGTCGGCGAATGGAGGCGTCCAGTCTTCCTTGAAGAACATCTTGATCATGTCGGCGGCGATCTGGAACGCGCCGAACGGACCGACGCGGTTCGGACCGTAACGGTCCTGCCAGAGGGCGAGCAGACGACGCTCGACCCAGCTCAGCAGGGCACCGCAAACCACCACGGCGAGCAGAATCACCACGGCCTTGAGGACCGTGATGATGATGTCGATCACTTCAGGAGTGAACCAGGTCATTGAGCTGCCTCCTGCAGACCATCAACGGATTTGCCAAAGATCGCTGGCGGAATGCCGGCGATGCCCGCAGGCAATGCCACCAGACCGGCGCCCAGCTCTTCGTTGATGCGCAGCGGCAGACGCAGGGTCTGGCCAGCGACATTCAAGCTCAGCATCGCGCCGTCATTGACACCCAGGCGGTCGGCTTCGGACTTGGCCAGCGACACGTAGGCGGCCGGGATGCGTTCCTGAACCGGCGCGGCTTTCGAAGAGTTCTCTTCGCTGCCGAACAGGTGGAAGAACGGCACGACTTGCCAGGTACCTTGTGCCGGGTTGAACGCGCGCGGAACACTGGCGAACCAGTTCAGCGAGTCACCGCTGCTTTCGATCAGGCGGGTGCCCGGGTCGCCAGCGCGGATGTGACCACCGACTTCGTCCTGGAACTTGTTCCAGGCCTGCGGCGAGTTCCAGCCCGGAGACCAGGCGAATGGCACTTGCTGACGCGGTTCGACCGAGCCCGAGTAACCTTCCATCGAGAAGTTGAACGCGGTGTCGTTGTCTTGCGGGGCACGCGGTTCGTGCACGTTGATGTCGGCGCGCATGGCGGTACGACCGGAGTAACGCAGCGGTTCGCGGGCCAGTTTCATGCCCTTGATGCGGAACGCGGCGGACGGTGCGGCATCGACGATGCGATTCAGGATCGAAGTGCTGGAAGCGACGGCGGCGGTGGCGTGGTCCAGTTGGGTCCAGTCGATCGGCTGGTTCAGCAGGGTCGCGCGCAGGGCATGCAGCCAGCGCCAGCCTTCGTGAACCAGGATGCTCGCGTCCATGTACTTCGGATCGAAAACCTGGAAGAAGCGCTGGGCGCGGCCTTCCTGGCTGACCAGGGTGCCGTCGCCTTCAGCGAAGCTGGCGGCTGGCAGAACCAGGTGCGCGCGATCGCTGGTGGCAGTCTTCTGATGGTCGGCGACGATCAGCACTTTGGCGGCGGTCAGGGCGGCATCGACCTTGGCCTTGTCGGTACGGGTATACAGATCGTTTTCCAGTACGACGATGGCGTCGGCTTTGCCATCGATCACGGCTTGCAGCGCGGCGTCGACCGATTCGCCACCGAGCATGGCCAGGCCGAGGCTGTTGGCCTCTGGCACGATCAGGCTGATGGAACCGTTCTTCTCGCGCAGCTTCAACGCTTTGGCGATGTTCGCAGCAGCTTCGATCAACGCCTTGGAACCCAACGAGGTACCGGCAATGATCAATGGACGCTTGGCGGCGAGCAGGGCGTCGGCAATGCGCTTGGCCAGTTCGAGTGCTTCAGCATCCAGGCCTTCAACGGCTGGAGCGCTGGCGTCGAGGGCGTGAGCCACGGCGAAACCGATGCGGGCCAGGTCGTCTGGAGCGGCGTGAACGCATTCTTCAGCGATGTCGTCGAGCTTGGTTTCAGCCAGGCTGGCGATGAACAGCGGGTTCAGCGCGTGCTGGCCGATGTTCTTCACCGCGGCGTCGAGCCAAGGCTGGACGCGCATGGCGTCGGCCATGTCTTCGGCCTTGCCCTTGACCGATTGACGCAGGGACAGCGCCATGCGCGCAGCAGTCTGGGTCAGGTCTTCACCGAGGACGAACACGGCGTCGTGGTCTTCGATGTCGCGCATGTTCGGTACTGGCAGCGGGCTGTCTTTGAGCACTTGCAGGACCAGGCGGATGCGCTCCAGCTCGGCAGCTTCGATACCGGAGTAGAAGTGCTCGGCACCGACCAGTTCACGCAACGCGTAGTTGCTTTCGAGGCTGGCGCGGGGCGAACCGATACCGACGATGTTGCGACCGCGCAGCAGGTCCGCGGCTTTATCCAGGGCTTCGTCGAGGCTCAGCTTGGTGCCGCCCGCCAGCTGCGGCTGGCGTGGGCGGTCTTCGCGGTTGACGTAGCCATAGCCGAAACGGCCACGGTCGCACAGGAAGTACTGGTTCACCGAACCGTTGAAACGGTTTTCGATACGACGCAGCTCGCCGTAACGCTCGCCCGGGGAGATGTTGCAACCGCTGGAGCAGCCATGGCAGATGCTCGGCGAGAACTGCAT
This sequence comes from Pseudomonas sp. BF-R-30, assembly GCF_019956175.1. Lineage (NCBI taxonomy): Bacteria > Pseudomonadati > Pseudomonadota > Gammaproteobacteria > Pseudomonadales > Pseudomonadaceae > Pseudomonas > Pseudomonas sp. BF-R-30. The sequence goes on from NZ_JAHBDE010000009.1 coordinate 17,160, forward strand.
GTCCCATTTACGGTTGTAGCGCTCGGAGTGAGTCTTGTCGGTGAACACACCGGTCGGGCAGACCTCGGTGAGGTTGCCGGAGAACTCGCTTTCCAGGGTGCCGTCTTCAACGCGACCGAAGTACACGTTGTCGTGGGCGCCAAACACACCAAGATCGGTGCCGCCGGCGTAGTCCTTATAGAAGCGCACGCAGCGGTAGCAAGCGATGCAGCGGTTCATTTCGTGGGAAATGAACGGGCCCAGTTGCTGGTTCTGGTGGGTACGCTTGGTGAAGCGGTAACGGCGCTCGTTGTGGCCGGTCATTACCGTCATGTCTTGCAGGTGGCAGTGACCGCCTTCTTCACAGACCGGGCAGTCGTGAGGGTGGTTGGTCATCAGCCATTCGACAACACTGGCGCGGAAGGCCTTGGATTCTTCATCTTCGATGGAGATCCAGGTGTTGTCGGTGGCTGGGGTCATGCAGGACATCACGATACGACCACGGGTGTCGTTCTCGTCGGTGTACTGCTTGACCGCGCACTGGCGGCAAGCGCCAACGCTGCCGAGGGCAGGGTGCCAGCAGAAATACGGAATATCGAGGCCCAGAGACAGACATGCCTGTAACAGGTTGTCTGCCCCATCGACTTCGAGCGCTTTGCCGTCTACGTGGATAGTGGCCATGGTTCAAAGTTCTTCGTTGGCCCGGTGTCAGCGGGCGTGGCTAATGGAATCTTGTTATCCGCGTGAATCAACACAGCCGTTAAAGGCGTCATCACACGAAAAGCGAAGGGCGCGGACCCTTCGCTTTTTAAGCGTTTACGCGCCGACTACGATCGGCCTTGCCAGAGGCGGGACGGCGGCGCTGACAGGCGCGATACCGGCTTCGAACTCATGGCGGAAGTATTTGATTGCGCTGCCCAACGGCTCCACGGCGCCCGGTGCGTGAGCACAGAAGGTCTTGCCTGGGCCGAGGAAACCGACCAGACCCAGCAGGGTCTCGATGTCGCCTGGCTGGCCTTCACCGTTCTCGATGGCCATCAGGAGCTTTACGCTCCATGGCAAGCCATCGCGGCAAGGGGTGCAGAAGCCGCAGGATTCGCGGGCGAAGAACTGCTCCATGTTGCGCAGCAGGGACACCATGTTGACGCTGTCGTCCACCGCCATGGCCAGGCCGGTACCCATGCGGGTGCCCACTTTGGCGATGCCGCCGGCGTACATTTGTGCGTCCAGGTGTTCCGGCAACAGGAAACCGGTACCGGCGCCGCCAGGCTGCCAGGCCTTGAGCTTGTAACCGTCGCGCATGCCGCCAGCGTAGTCTTCGAACAGCTCGCGACCGGTGACGCCGAACGGCAGTTCCCACAGGCCCGGGTTCTTGACCTTGCCGGAGAAGCCCATGAGCTTGGTGCCCATGTCTTCGCTGCCTTCGCGAGCCAACGATTTGTACCAGTCCACGCCGTCGGCAATGATCGCCGGCACGTTGCACAGGGTTTCGACGTTATTCACGCAAGTCGGCTTGCCCCACACGCCAACGGCGGCAGGGAAGGGCGGCTTGGAGCGCGGGTTGGCGCGACGGCCTTCGAGGGAGTTGATCAGTGCGGTTTCTTCACCGCAGATATAACGCCCGGCGCCGGTGTGAACGAACAGCTCGAAATCAAAACCCGAACCCAGGATGTTCTTGCCCAGCAGGCCGGCTGCCTTGGCTTCTTCCACAGCACGGTTCAAGTGCTTGGCGGCGGTGGTGTATTCGCCACGCAGGAAGATGTAGCCACGGTAGGTTTTCAGTGCGCGGGCACTGATCAGCATGCCTTCGATCAGCAGATGGGGCAGTTGCTCCATCAGCATGCGGTCTTTCCAGGTGTTGGGCTCCATTTCATCCGCGTTGCACAGCAGGTAGCGGATGTTGATGGATTCGTCCTTTGGCATCAGGCCCCACTTCACGCCAGTGGGGAAGCCTGCACCGCCGCGGCCTTTGAGGCCGGAGTCTTTCACGGTCTGGACGATGTCGTCCTGGGCCATGTCGGCGAAGGCCTTGCGCGCAGCGGCGTAACCGTTCTTGGCCTGGTACTCGTCGAGCCATACGGCTTCGCCGTCGTCACGCAGACGCCAGGTGAGCGGGTGAGTCTCGGCCGAACGCTTGATGCGGTTGGCTGGACCGAAGGAAGTCAGGGTCATACGTAGCCCTCGAGCAATTTGGCAACGCCTGCAGGCTGCACATCACCGAAAGTGTCGTCGTCGATCATCAGCGCCGGCGCCTTGTCGCAGTTGCCGAGGCAGCAGACCGGCAGCAGGGTGAAACGACCGTCGGCGGTGGTCTGACCCAGGCCGATGCCGAGCTTGCTCTGGATTTCGCTGACCACGGACTCGTGGCCGCCGATGTAGCAGACCATGCTGTCGCAGACGCGGATGATGTGACGGCCCACTGGCTGACGGAAGATCTGGCTGTAGAACGTCGCCACGCCTTCAACGTCGCTGGCCGGGATGCCGAGGATCTCGCCGATGGCGTACAGGGCGCCGTCCGGCACCCAGCCACGTTCCTTCTGGACGATCTTCAGGGCTTCGATCGACGCCGCGCGCGGGTCTTCGTAGTGATGCAGCTCGTGCTCGATGGCCGAGCGCTCGGTTTCACTCAAGGTGAAACGGTCTGTCTGGATAAGCGTGCTGTTCATGCTTAGCGGTCCACGTCGGCCATAACGAAATCGATACTACCCAGGTACGCAATCAAGTCCGCGACCATGCTGCCTTTGATCACCGAAGGGATCTGCTGCAAGTGCGGGAAGCTTGGGGTACGAATCCGGGTGCGGTAGCTCATGGTGCCGCCATCGCTCGTCAGGTAATAACTGTTGATGCCCTTGGTCGCTTCGATCATCTGGAAGGATTCGTTGGCCGGCATGACCGGGCCCCACGAAACCTGCAGGAAGTGCGTGATCAAGGTTTCGATGTGCTGCAGGGTGCGCTCTTTCGGCGGCGGCGTGGTCAGCGGGTGATCCGCCTTGTACGGGCCTTCCGGCATGTTGCGCAGGCACTGGTCGATGATCCTGATGCTCTGGCGCATCTCCTCGACACGCACGATGCAGCGGTCGTAGGCATCGCCGTTGGCGGCCAGCGGCACTTCGAATTCGAAGTTCTCGTAGCCCGAGTACGGACGCGCTTTACGCAAGTCGAAATCGCAACCGGTCGAACGCAGGCCGGCACCGGTGACGCCCCATTCCAGGGCCTCTTTGGTGTTGTAGTCGGCGACGCCGATGGTGCGGCCACGCAGGATGCTGTTGTCCAGTGCGGCTTTCTGGTATTCGTCCAGACGCTTGGGCATCCACTCGACGAAATCCTTGACCAGTTTTTCCCAACCACGCGGCAGGTCGTGGGCGACGCCACCGATGCGGTACCAGGCCGGGTGCAGGCGGAAACCGGTAATGGCTTCGATCACCGTGTACGCGCGCTGGCGGTCGGTGAAGGTGAAGAACACCGGGGTCATGGCGCCGACGTCCTGGATGTAGGTACCCAGGAACAGCAGGTGGCTGGTGATCCGGAAGAACTCGGCCATCATGATGCGGATGACGTCGACCTTCTCCGGTACCTTGATGCCGGCCAGCTTCTCGACCGAAAGCACGTACGGCAGGTTGTTCATCACGCCGCCGAGGTAGTCGATACGGTCGGTGTACGGGATGAAGCTGTGCCAGGACTGACGCTCGGCCATCTTCTCGGCACCACGGTGGTGGTAACCGACGTCCGGTACGCAGTCTACGATCTCTTCACCGTCCAGCTGCAGGATGATGCGGAACGCACCGTGCGCGGACGGGTGGTTCGGGCCGAGGTTGAGGAACATGTAGTCCTCGTTCGGGCCGGAACGCTTCATGCCCCAGTCTTCCGGCTTGAAGCGCGCGGACTCTTCCTCGAGCTGTTGCTTGGCCAGGTTCAGGGTGAACGGGTCGAACTCGGTGGCACGGGCCGGAAAGTCCTTGCGCAGCGGGTGACCTTCCCAGGTCGGCGGCATCATGATGCGCGACAGGTGAGGGTGACCTTTGAAGTCGATGCCGAACATGTCCCAGACTTCACGCTCGTACCAGTTGGCGTTCGGCCAGATGCTGGTGACGGTCGGCAAGCTGAGGTCGCCCTCGGACAAGGCAACCTTGATCATTACGTCACTATTACGTTCGATCGACATCAAGTGATAGAACACGGAGAAGTCGACGCCGTTCGGCAGCCCTTGACGCTTGGTGCGCAGACGTTCGTCCACGCCGTGCAGGTCATAAAGCATGACGTACGGCTTGGGCAGGTTACGCAGGAAGGTCAGGACTTCGACGAGTTTGGCGCGGGCAACCCAAAGCACCGGCATGCCGGTGCGGGTCGGCTGGGCGGTGAACGCCTCCGGGCCAAAACGGTTGTTCAGTTCGACGACCACATCCTGGTCGTCTGCCTTGTAAGGCGGGATGTACAGAGCACTGCCTGTAGTCATGGTTATTTATCGCTTTCGGTCAACGTAAAGAATGAAGCCAGGTTCTCGTTCTATTTAAGAAGCAGATCTGGATCAGACTTCGTCGGGGCTGCGCAGGTTGGTGACTGCGATTCGCTGTTCGCGGCGCTTTTCCTTCTCGGAAGGCATCTCGGCGCGATAGACGCCTTGATCACCAACGACCCAGGAAAGCGGGCGACGCTCCTGTCCAATCGACTCCTGCAACAGCATCAAGCCTTGCAGGAAAGCCTCAGGGCGGGGCGGGCAGCCAGGCACGTAGACGTCCACGGGCAGGAACTTGTCCACCCCTTGAACGACGGAGTAGATGTCGTACATGCCACCGGAGTTGGCGCACGAACCCATGGAGATGACCCATTTAGGCTCGAGCATTTGCTCGTAGAGACGCTGAATGATCGGCGCCATCTTGATGAAGCAGGTACCGGCGATAACCATGAAATCCGCCTGGCGCGGCGATGCCCGGATAACCTCGGCGCCAAAGCGCGCGATGTCGTGGGGCGCCGTGAAGGCGGTGGTCATTTCCACGTAGCAGCACGAAAGACCGAAGTTATACGGCCACAGGGAGTTCTTGCGCCCCCAGTTGATCGTGCCGTTAAGCACGTCTTCGAGCTTGCCCATGAAAATGTTTTTGTGGACTTGATCTTCTAACGGATCGGAAACGGTTTCCCGCTGGCCAATCGGATACTGCTCGTTAGGAGCATCGGGGTCGATCCTGGTGAGATTGTATTGCATTGCCAAAGCCTCATTGTTTCAGCTTCGCTTGCCGCTTGCGCCGAGCTTCCGGAGCCCAGTCAAGGGCGCCCACTCGGAATAGGTAGACAAGGCCTGCCAACAGAATTGCTATGAAAACGAGAGCTTCGACGAATCCGGTCCAGCCGCTTTCGCGGACGGACACAGACCATGCAAAGAGAAAGAGGGCTTCGATATCGAAGATCACGAACAACATCGCGACCAGATAGAATTTGGCTGAGAGCCGCAAGCGGGCGCCACCTGTAGGTAGCATGCCGGACTCGAACGGTTCGTTTTTGCTGCGGCCCCAGGCTTTTGACCCAAGGAGGCTTGAGACGCCCAGCATGAAGGCACAGAGGCCGACGACGCCTAGAAGGAAAATGGCAAAGCCCCAGTTGTGGGCCATGAGTCCTGTCGCTTCGGGCATGCTGGTAATCCTTAACAGAGAGCAAAGGTCTCTGAGCTTGAAAAGAAACAAAAGCAGTGACGATATGTCGCAGCAATCAATCCCGCTGATTTTATGGCTAAACACTCGGCAAGTAAAATTCCTATAGCGAAATTATTTATAGGAATAAGGACATAGCGCGCTTCAAAAGCCCCGCAGGCCTTGCGCCTTGGGCATTAGCCGGCATTTCGTCAATTATGTTTTGTAGGGAATGTAACGAACATAGTTGGCGCTAAATGATAATCAATATTGTTTGGCCTGGTTTTTAAACTGCTTATCCTTCGGATACTCCGGAAGTTGTCTTATATGGGCGTTACAGCAAGTAGCGGCGGAGAGCGTTTTAGCGGATTTTTCTGACGGTCGTAGCGCTCTGGATCAATGTTTTTCCAGGTCACCACCATCCCCTGTAGGAGAGAGCCTGCTCGCGATGGTGGTCAACGATGACGCTGGGGGCCTGACACCCCACGGCGTCCTCAGGTTCATCGCGAGCAGGCTCGCTCCTACAGGGGGGGGGGGCGCTCATTGAATCGCAGGTAAAAAAACGCCCCGAACCAGTCGGGGCGTCAGAGGTGCAGCGCTGCGGTTAGCTTTCTATTCGGCCCGCAGCGGCTGATGTCTCAGGCGAAGCAGATCAGTGGAACTGTTCTTCTTCAGTCGAACCGGTCAGTGCGGTTACCGAGGACGAGCCACCCTGGATCACGGTGGTCATGTCGTCGAAGTAGCCGGTGCCCACTTCCTGCTGGTGCGCCACGAAGGTGTAGCCCTTGGAAGCGTCAGCGAATTCCTGCTCTTGCAGCTTCACGTAGGCAGTCATGTCGTTGCGGGCGTAGTCGTGCGCCAGGTTGAACATGCTGTGCCACATGTTGTGAATGCCGGCCAGGGTGATGAACTGGTGCTTGTAACCCATGGCGGACAGTTCGCGCTGGAACTTGGCGATGGTCGCGTCGTCCAGGTTTTTCTTCCAGTTGAAGGAAGGCGAGCAGTTGTACGACAGCAGTTGGTCCGGGTATTCCTTCTTGATCGCTTCAGCGAAGCGACGAGCCTCGTCCAGATCCGGCTTGGCGGTTTCGCACCAGATCAGGTCGGCGTACGGAGCGTAGGCCAGGCCACGGGCGATGGCTTGATCCAGGCCGGCGCGCACTTTGTAGAAACCTTCCTGGGTACGTTCGCCAGTCACGAATGGCTGGTCGTACGGGTCGCAGTCGGACGTCAGCAGGTCAGCGGCGTTAGCGTCGGTACGGGCCAGGATGATGGTCGGAGTACCGGCAACGTCAGCAGCCAGGCGGGCGGCGGTCAGCTTCTGTACGGCTTCCTGGGTAGGAACCAGTACCTTGCCGCCCATGTGGCCGCATTTCTTCACGGAAGCCAGCTGGTCTTCGAAGTGAACGCCGGCGGCGCCTGCTTCGATCATGCTCTTCATCAGCTCGTAAGCGTTCAGTACGCCACCGAAACCGGCTTCGGCGTCAGCCACGATTGGCGCGAAGTAGTCGATGTAGCCGTCGTCGCCCGGGTTCTTGCCGGCTTTCCACTGGATCTGGTCGGCACGACGGAACGAGTTGTTGATGCGCTTGACCACGGTTGGAACCGAGTCCACCGGGTACAGCGACTGGTCCGGGTACATCGATTCGGCGGAGTTGTTGTCCGCAGCCACTTGCCAGCCAGACAGGTAGATCGCCTGGATGCCGGCCTTGACTTGTTGCACAGCCTGGCCGCCGGTCAGGGCGCCCATGCAGTTGACGAAATCTTTCTCAGGACGGAAGGCTGGCTTGGCACCCTGGGTCACCAGGTTCCACAGCTTCTCGGCGCCCATTTTTGCAAAAGTGTGCTCAGGTTGAACCGAGCCACGCAGGCGGACGACGTCAGCAGCGGAGTAAGTGCGTGTCACGCCTTTCCAGCGCGGGTTTTCAGCCCAGTCTTTTTCGAGGGCTGCAATTTGCTGTTCGCGTGTCAGTGCCATGGGAGATAAACCTCGTCGCGTCTTTATGAAAAGTTGTTCTGCGGTGGAAAATTCCTGCGCTCGCTGACCAGAAGCTTAAGCGGTCAAGTCGGATTCGGCGGGGAGGGCGACGGGATGAACGATCGGCTCGAGGGGAAGTGAGCAGGTAAAGGCGAACTGCGGGCGCATTCGGGCGTCGTGGGCCTTGGTGCGAACATCAGTGTGGTGCCGGGTTACCTATTACGCTTCCGTCCCTCGGGACAACTTCGTTCCAGTCGACAACCTCGTCAAACACACCTTGTGGGCGGTACAGACACGAAGCGGTTCGCGGGGTAGGTGCGAACATCGCCTCGAAGGCCCTTGCCAGGGCCTCTGATTAGCGGGAGCGAGGCCATCATGCCTTCGCTTTTTTGGCTCGTCAAACGTTTTGTAGTGCTTTTTTTAAGGCACTACATCTTTGGTCTAATACGACTAGTCAGTCAGTTTTTGGTGCTTTAGTCCAAGGTGTCGACTTTCACCCGCAAAGTCATGTCGTTGCGGCTCTGGGTCGAGTAGCTGCGGGTCAGGCCCTGTTTGTCGGCCTGGGTCTGGCCGTTGACCCCGGCCAGCAGGATCCACTCGCCGAGGTGGCCGGTGACGGTTGTGTCGGTGCTTTGTACGTTCACTACATCTGGACGTTCCTGGCTCATGCGGTCACGGTTGGTACTGATCGACAGGTGGACGATGTCGCCGGTGACGTTTGCGGTGACGTAGAAGCCCTGGGTGACGTTGCGGTATTCGGTCTGGCTGCGCAGGTCGCCGTAGGAATCGGTCTGCGAGCTGGTCAGCGGCACGCTCTGGCCGACCTGGATCAGCGCCGGTGTGCCTTCGCTGGCCTGCACCTGCTGAATGCCGCCGTCACGACTGTCGGTGGTGTAGTTGATGATGCGGGTCTGGCTTGGCTTGGCGCCGTTCACCGAATAACCCTGGTCACCCTGGAAGTTGTTGTCGCTGGTGTCGACGGTGATCAGCAAGCGCTTGGGTGCGGTGTCGAGTTGGGAAAGAAGGGCTTTAAGTTCGTCGATCTTGCGTTGATCGGCGTTGGCGATCAATTGATTGCCGTAGGCGCTGACCTGTCCGTCCTTGCCGACGAAATCCTGCGCCACCGGCAGCAGGTCGGCACTGGTGTGGTATTTGAGGGGGATGATTTCTGTGGCAGCCAGCACCGAAAAACTGCAGCCGAGCAGTAGGGTGGTGAGCAGGGTGCGTAGGGACATGTCCGTTATCTCCGCGTTCTAAAGGCTTGATATTGCCACTTTGTCGGCCCGGGGTTTGTAGGAGCGAGCTTGCTCGCGATGGGCGTGAACGATAATGCTGGAAGTCTGACACCCCCGCGGCGCTCTCAAGACCATCGCGAGCAGGCTCGCTCCTACAGTTTGTCGGCCCGGGGTGGGGTAAGTTGAATCGTAGACAGCAAAACGCCCCGGCATCTGGAGATGGCGGGGCGTTTTGTGGTGTTTCGTCGGGCCTAATCGCGAGCAAGCTCGCTCCCACAGGGATCGATGGTGTTGCTGAAATCTTCAGCAACTCACAAATCCAATGTGGGAGCGAGCTTGCTCGCGATGGCGGCACCTGGGCCTTATGCCGAATGGCGAACCATGTCCACGTGCGGAATCCCGGCTTCCAGGAACTCCTCACTGACCATGTGAAAGCCCAGCCGTTCATAGAACGCCGTGGCTTGTACCTGGGCGCTGAGCATCTGCTGCTTCAGCCCGCGCTCTTCGGCTTCACCAATCACTGCGTGCATCAGCGCATCGCCGACTTTCAGGCCGCGCCAGTCCTTGAGTACCGATACCCGGCCGACGTGACCGTCAGGCAGCAGGCGGGCGGTGCCAATCGGAAAGTCGCCTTCGAGGGCGAGGAAATGCACGGCCGTTACATCATCGGCATCCCATTCCAGCTCGGGCGGAACGGATTGCTCGGCGACGAACACCGTCTCACGAATGCGCCGGATCTCGGCGTTGTCCTTCTGCCAGTCTGCGACACGTACGTGAATCTTATTCATCGGCAAACCCCAGGCTTCCTTGCTTGACCAGTTCACACAGCAGCCCGCGACCGTCTTCGTCGCTCAGCCAGTCGCCAAGGTTGTCGGCGTGCAGCGCGTCGGCGGCGCAGATCATCTTCAACAATTCGCGCAGTTTGCCCGGCAGGTAACGGCTCTGGCCGCTGGCGAACAGCAGCAGGTCGTCATCGACTTCAGACCACGCCAGGCGTGCGCTCGGGTTGCGAATCAGGATCGCGCCTTGTTCCAGGGCGGACATGAAGTCCTCTTCTTCGACGTCTTCCGGGCCCACCACCAGTTCCGGGTAGCGTGGCTCGGTCATGAACTGGCCGAACCAGGTCAGCAGCAGGCGCTCGTCGCTCATGTGCTCGGCCAGCAGGCCTTTGAGGCGGTCGAGTGCGTCGCGCTGGATCTGGTGAGGATCGGCGGTCGGCAAGGCGTCGGCGTCGGTGTAGCGTTCTTCGTCCGACAGGAACTGGCTGAGGAAGTCGGTGAAGTGGGTCAGCACTTCAGCGGCGCTCGGTGCACGGAAGCCGACCGAGTAGGTCATGCATTCATCAACGGCAACGCCGCAATGGGCCAGGCGCGGTGGCAGGTAGAGCATGTCGCCCGGTTCCAGCACCCATTCATCGGTGGCTTCGAATTCGGAGAGGATGCGCAGGTCGGCGTGGGCCAGCATCGGGCTCTCGGTGTTGCACATCTGGCCGATCTTCCAGTTGCGCTTGCCGTGGCCTTGCAGCAGGAACACGTCGTAGTTGTCGAAGTGCGGACCAACGCTGCCACCCGGTGCGGCGTAGCTGATCATCACGTCGTCGATGCGCCAGCTCGGCAGAAAGCGGAAATTTTCCAGCAGTTCGCTGACTTCCGGGACGAACTGATCCACGGCTTGAACCAGCAGGGTCCAGTCAGTTTCAGGCAGCTTGCTGAATTCATCTTCGGCGAACGGGCCGCGACGCAGTTCCCATGGGCGCTCGCCATTCTCGATGATCAGTCGCGATTCGACTTCTTCTTCCAGCGCCAGGCCGGCCAGTTCGTCGGCGTCGATCGGGCTTTCGAAATCAGGAATGGCCTGACGGATCAGCAGCGGCTTTTTCTGCCAGTAGTCGCGCAGGAATTCCCGTGCCGTGATGCCGCCCAGAAGTTGAAGAGGAATATCAGGATTCATGTGTAACCTATTGAAAAAATGCACTTTTCAGACGGGAATAAAAACGCCCGGCGCGGCCGGGCGTCTTATAAAGGGTCTAGCGGTCGATCAGATGCGTTTGGCTTGTTCTACAGCGTTGCCGATGTAGTTCGCCGGGGTGAGCAATTTCAGCTCGGCCTTGGCGGCGGCTGGCATGTCCAGGCCGTCGATGAAAGTCTGCAGCGCTTCTGGGCTGATGCCCTTGCCGCGGGTCAGTTCTTTCAGCTTTTCGTACGGGTTTTCGATGTTGTAGCGACGCATCACGGTCTGGATCGGCTCGGCCAGTACTTCCCAGCAGGCGTCCAGGTCGGCGGCAATCTTCTGCTCGTTGAGCTCAAGCTTGCTGATGCCCTTGAGGCTGGCTTCGTAAGCGATCACGCTGTGGGCGAAGCCGACACCGAGGTTGCGCAGTACGGTGGAGTCGGTCAGGTCGCGCTGCCAGCGGGAGATCGGCAGTTTGCTCGCCAGGTGCTGGAACAGTGCGTTGGCGATACCCAGGTTGCCTTCGGAGTTTTCGAAGTCGATCGGGTTGACCTTGTGCGGCATGGTCGACGAACCGATTTCGCCAGCGATGGTGCGCTGTTTGAAATAACCCAGGGAGATGTAGCCCCAGATGTCGCGGTCGAAGTCGATCAGGATGGTGTTGAAGCGGGCGATCGCGTCGAACAGCTCGGCAATGTAGTCGTGCGGTTCGATCTGCGTGGTGTACGGGTTGAAGCCCAGGCCCAGCTCGTCTTCGATGAAGGCGCGGGCGTTGGCTTCCCAGTCGATCTCAGGGTAGGCCGACAGGTGGGCGTTGTAGTTGCCGACAGCGCCGTTGATCTTGCCCAGCAGCGGAACGGCAGCGACTTGAGCGATCTGGCGCTCCAGGCGGTAAACCACGTTCGCCAGCTCTTTGCCCAGGGTGGTCGGCGAGGCCGGCTGACCGTGGGTGCGCGACAGCATCGGCACGTCGGCGAAACGGATGGCCAGTTCGCGGATGGCGTTGGCAGTCTGGCGCATCAGCGGCAGCATCACGTCATCACGGCCTTCGCGCAGCATCAGGGCGTGGGACAGGTTGTTGATGTCCTCGCTGGTGCAGGCAAAGTGGATGAATTCACTGACCTTGGCCAGCTCCGGCAACTTGGCCGCTTGCTCTTTGAGCAGGTACTCGATGGCCTTGACGTCGTGGTTGGTGGTGCGCTCGATCTCTTTGACGCGCTCGGCGTGCTCCAGAGAGAAGTTTTCCGCCAGGGTGTTGAGCACAGCGTTGGCTTCGGCGGAGAACGCCGGCACTTCACTGATGGCAGGGTGAGCGGCCAGGCGCTGGAGCCAGCGCACTTCAACCAGAACGCGGGCACGGATCAGGCCGTACTCGCTGAAAATTGGGCGCAGGGCCTGGGTTTTGCCGGCGTAGCGGCCGTCAACAGGGGAAACCGCAGTGAGCGAAGAAAGCTGCATGGGGTGTTCTCGGACAGTCGGGCAACGAAATGGGGCGCGTATCATACATGAAAAAATCCGCCGGTCCGTCGCCAACTGACCGGCGTATTACGCGTATTGCTGAGTTCGGTTCTGTCGATGCGGGTTATTCGTTACGCATCAAGGGGTAAAGCTCTTTGAGCAATTTGCGGCGGCTGATCACCAGTTGCCAGCGATGACCGCCCAATTGCCGCCACAGGCGTGCTGAGCGAATGCCGGCCAGCAGCAGGGCGCGAATTTTCGAGGCGTTGCTCGGTTGTTGCAGGTTGCGCATGTCGCCGTGCACCTGAATGCGCTGGCGCAGCGTGCTCAGGGTGTCCTGATACAGCGCACCGCAGGCGGCGATCACGTTTTCGTGGGCCGGGCCGAAGTGTTCGACCTGGGACTGAATCTGCGGCAGGCGTTTGCCGATCACGTCGAGCATGTCGCCGCGTTTGGCCAGTTGACGCTCAAGGCCGAGCATGGCCAGGGCATAACGCAGTGGCTCGCGCTGCAGGGCACTTGGGTCGCGTTCGAGGGCACCGATCAGCGCGCGGTAGCCTTCGCGCAGGTTGATGTCGTCGCCACCATAGACTTCCAGCGTGTCCTTGGGGTCGCGGATCAGCAGGCTGCCGAGCATGCAGCTCAGGCCGGCTTCGTTGGTCTGGCCGGTCTTGGCGATCCTGTCCACCAGCACCGCGGCGAGAAACACCCCGCCCAGTGCCGTCAGTTGCTCCTGAATCGGGTTCATAGGGCCTGGCCCTTGCTCGTCCACGGCTCGGCTACTTCAATCACGCCGCCGCCTAGGCAGATTTCACCGTCATAGAACACCACGGACTGGCCCGGAGTGACGGCGCGTTGCGGATCATCGAAGGTCGCGCGATATCCGGTGGCGGTTTTTTCCAGGGTGCAGGGCTGGTCGCTCTGGCGATAACGCACCTTGGCGGTCAGTTTGCGCGGCTCGGTCAAATCGATCGGGTTGACCCAATAGATGTCCGAGGCGAGCAGGGCGCGGGAGAACAGGTAAGGGTGATCATTGCCCTGGCCAACGATCAGTTCGTTGTGTTCCAGGTCTTTGATCAGCACATACCACGGCTCGTCGCCGGCGTCTTTCAGGCCGCCGATGCCCAGGCCCTGACGCTGGCCGATGGTGTGGTACATCAAGCCGTGGTGACGGCCGATGACTTCGCCTTCGGTGGTCTTGATCTCGCCCGGTTGCGCCGGCAGGTATTGCTTGAGGAAGTCGCTGAAGCGGCGTTCGCCGATAAAGCAGATCCCGGTGGAATCCTTTTTCTTCGCGGTCGCCAGCTCGTACTTCTCGGCAATGGCGCGCACTTGCGGTTTTTCCAGCTCGCCGACCGGGAACAGGGTCTTGGCGATCTGTTCGCCACCGACGGCGTGCAGGAAGTAGCTCTGGTCCTTGTTCGGGTCCAGGCCCTTGAGCAGTTCGGTGCGACCATCGATGTCGCGACGACGCACGTAGTGGCCGGTGGCGATCAGGTCGGCGCCAAGCATCATGGCGTAGTCGAGGAACGCCTTGAACTTGATTTCGCGGTTGCACAGGATGTCCGGGTTCGGCGTGCGTCCGGCCTTGTATTCGGCCAGGAAATGCTCGAACACGTTGTCCCAGTACTCGGCGGCGAAGTTGGCGGTGTGCAGCTTGATGCCAATCTTGTCGCACACGGCCTGGGCGTCCGCCAGGTCATCCATGGCGGTGCAGTATTCCGTTCCATCGTCTTCTTCCCAGTTCTTCATGAACAGGCCTTCCACCTCATAACCCTGCTCGATCAGCAGGAGGGCGGAAACGGAAGAGTCCACGCCGCCGGACATGCCGACAATGACGCGCTTCTTTTGTGTGTCAGAAGGGGCTGGATCACGCATAGGGATTCAATGAGTGTCTTGAAAAAGGACGCGATTCTAGCAGGCTCAGGCCCGCAAGGCTAAAGAGAAGGACGGATCAATTCGAGGCCGAAGTGTTGGCCTGCCAGATAGTCGTCGATGCAGCGGATGATCAGCTCGCTGCGCCAGTTGTCGCGCTGCTCGATTAATTCCTCACGGGTCAACCACTTGGCGCCGACGATGCCGTCATCCAGTTGATAATCCGCGTGGTGTTTCAGTGGTTTGGCGATGAAGCAGACCCGCTGGTAGGTCACGCCATTGCTCGGGGCGGTGTAGAGGTAAATGCCCAGTACGCCGGTCGGTTCGACGTCCCAGCCGGTTTCCTCGAGGGTTTCGCGCACGGCGGCTTCGGTCAGGGTTTCGTTCGGGTCCAGATGGCCGGCGGGCTGATTGAGCACCACGCGTCCGTGCTTTTGTTCCTCGACCATCAGGAAGCGGCCGTTGTCTTCGACGATGGTGGCGACGGTGATGTGGGGTTGCCAATCCATATGGTTTCCTCGGTTTTCAGTGTTGAAATACAGTCAAATGTGGGAGCGGGCTTGCTCGCGAAAGCGGTGGGTCAGTCAACATCGATGTTGAATGATAAACCGCATTCGCGAGCAAGCCCGCTCCCACATGGGGTGTGTGTAAGGTCTGAAAGCACAAACCCCGGCACAGGGCCGGGGTTTGTGATGTTCCCTTACAACCTTAAACCAGCGCAGCGACAGCCGCGTTGAAGGTTGCGCTTGGGCGCATGGCCTTGCTGATCAGCTCGGCGTCGGCGTGGTAGTAACCGCCGATGTCCACTGGCATGCCCTGAACGGCGTTGAGTTCGGCAACGATGGTCGCCTCGTTCTCGGTCAGGGTCTTGGCCAGGGTCGCGAACTGCGCTTGCAGTGCAGCGTCTTCGGTCTGGGCAGCCAGGGCCTGAGCCCAGTACAGCGCCAGATAGAAGTGGCTGCCGCGGTTGTCGATGTTGCCGACTTTGCGCGATGGCGACTTGTTGTTGTCCAGGAACTGGCCGGTGGCCTGGTCCAGGGTCTTGGCCAGAACCAGCGCCTTGGGGTTGTTGTAGGTCACGCCCAGGTGTTCCAGGGACGCGGCCAGGGCCAGGAATTCACCCAGCGAATCCCAGCGCAGGAAGTTTTCTTCCAGCAGTTGCTGAACGTGCTTCGGAGCCGAGCCGCCGGCGCCGGTTTCGAACAGGCCACCGCCGTTCATCAGCGGCACGATCGACAGCATCTTGGCGCTGGTGCCCAGTTCCATGATCGGGAACAGGTCGGTCAGGTAGTCGCGCAGTACGTTGCCCGTTACCGAGATGGTGTCCTTGCCTGCGCGGGTGCGCTGCAGGGTGGACTTCATCGCGTCGACCGGGGCCATGATCTGGATGTCCAGGCCGGCAGTGTCGTGATCCTTCAGGTAAGCCTGAACTTTCTCGATCACTACGCCGTCGTGGGCGCGCATCGGGTCCAGCCAGAAGATCGCCGGGGTGCTGCTGGCGCGAGCACGGTTGACGGCCAGTTTGACCCAGTCCTGGATCGGCGCGTCTTTGGTCTGGCACATGCGGAAGATGTCGCCGGCTTCAACAGCCTGTTCCATCAGCAGGTTGCCCTTGCTGTCGGTGACGCGAACAACGCCGTCAGCCTTGATCTGGAAAGTCTTGTCGTGAGAGCCGTACTCTTCGGCTTTCTTCGCCATCAGGCCAACGTTCGGCACGCTGCCCATGGTGGTCGGATCGAACGCACCGTTGGCTTTGCAATCTTCGATCACGGCCTGGTAGATGGTGGCGTAGCAACGATCCGGGATCACGGCTTTGGTGTCGTGCAACTGGCCGTCGGTGCCCCACATCTTGCCGGAGTCACGGATCATGGCCGGCATCGAGGCGTCGACGATCACGTCGCTCGGCACGTGCAGGTTGGTGATGCCTTTGTCGGAGTTGACCATCGCCAGGGAAGGGCGAACGGCGTAGACCGCCTGGATGTCAGCTTCGATCTGCGCTTGCTGCTCGGCAGGCAAAGCCTTGATACGAGCGTACAGGTCGCCGATGCCGTTGTTCAGGTTGAAGCCGATCTGTGCCAGCACGTCAGCGTGCTTGGCCAGTGCGTCTTTATAGAACTCGGCAACGATCTGGCCGAACATGATCGGGTCGGAGACCTTCATCATGGTGGCTTTCAAGTGAACCGACAGCAGCACGCCTTGTGCCTTGGCGTCTTCGATTTCAGCCGCGATGAAGCTGCGCAGGGCGTTTTTGCTTAGTACCGCGCAATCGAGGATCTCACCGGCTTGTACGCTGGTCTTTTCTTTCAGGACGGTAGCGGAGCCGTCTTGGGCGATCAGCTCGATTTTCACGGCGTCAGCGGCGTCGATCAGGGCGGCTTTTTCGCTGCCGTAGAAATCGCCGTTGCTCATGTGCGCGATGTGGGACTTGGAGTCCTTGGCCCAAGCGCCCATTTTGTGCGGGTGCTTGCGTGCGTAGTTCTTGACCGACAACGGTGCGCGGCGGTCGGAGTTGCCTTCGCGCAGGACCGGGTTCACGGCGCTGCCCTTGATCTTGTCGTAACGCGCCTTGGCTTCCTTGTCGGCGTCGCAGGTCACGGTTTCCGGGTAGTCCGGCAGTGCGTAACCCTGGGCTTGCAGCTCTTTGATCGCGGCTTGCAGTTGCGGAACCGAGGCGCTGATGTTCGGCAATTTGATGATGTTGGCTTCAGGCGTAACGGCCAGGGCGCCCAGTTCGGCGAGGTGGTCGGCTACGGCTTTGTCACCCAGTTGCTCGGGGAAGCTGGCCAGGATGCGCCCTGCAAGAGAGATATCGCGGGTTTCAACGGCGATATCAGCCGAGGCGGTGAACGCCTCTACGATAGGCAACAGTGAATAGGTGGCGAGGGCAGGAGCTTCGTCGGTGAAGGTATAGATGATCTTCGAGCGGGTGGGCATATTCGGATTAACTCTCTCTTCTTTGCTAAAGCGTGCGCAGAAACTCGAGGGCGCCGGGTAAGCGCGTTCGTTCAAAGTCATCCATGAGCCGAATATCGAGGTTTCGTTGCTGTGATGTTGGGTGCATCAGTAGGGCGTCAAGTAGCCGGACTGCGATAACAGGCCGGCTTGCCGGGCGGAAAGTCTCATCGTAGAGCACTTCAGCCGTCGTGACCCTGTGGTCAGCGGGCGGCATTATACATAGGTAGCTGGCAATCTGCCGATGGTTCATATGCAACGAATGTCGTCCATTGGTCTAAAGGTCGCAGGGGCGAGCAGGGCGTAAGGTCACTCGTCGTGCTTGGTTTTGGCGCTTTTCCCTTTGCTTTCAGGCTTGTAGCGCGCAAGTTGCAAGGCTTTGCGCCAGATCGATGGAACATAGGGTTTGCGCGCCGATTCAACTGGGTTACGCTCGAACCAAGCCAGATGTTCAATCCAATCAATGGAGTTCAGCATGGGTTACAAGAAGATTCAGGTTCCAGCCGTCGGCGACAAAATCACCGTCAATGCAGACCATTCTCTCAATGTTCCTAATAACCCGATCATCCCCTTCATCGAAGGCGACGGCATTGGTGTCGACATCAGCCCGGTCATGATCAAGGTTGTCGATGCTGCTGTTAAGAAGGCCTACGGTGGCGAACGCAAGATTTCCTGGATGGAAGTGTACGCCGGGGAAAAGGCGACTCAGGTTTACGATCAGGACACCTGGCTGCCTCAGGAAACCCTGGACGCGGTCAAGGATTACGTGGTTTCCATCAAGGGCCCGCTGACCACCCCGGTCGGTGGCGGCATCCGTTCCCTGAACGTGGCCCTGCGTCAGCAACTCGACCTGTACGTCTGCCTGCGCCCGGTGCGTTGGTTCGAAGGCGTGCCTAGCCCGGTCAAGAAGCCAGGCGATGTCGACATGACCATCTTCCGCGAGAACTCCGAAGACATCTATGCGGGCATCGAGTGGAAGGCCGGTACGCCGGAAGCCACCAAGGTCATCAAGTTCCTGAAAGAAGAAATGGGCGTTACCAAGATCCGTTTCGACGAGAACTGCGGTATCGGCGTCAAGCCGGTGTCCCTGCAGGGTACCAAGCGTCTGGCGCGCAAGGCCCTGCAATATGTGGTCGACAACGATCGCGATTCGCTGACCATCGTACACAAAGGCAACATCATGAAGTTCACCGAAGGTGCCTTCAAGGAATGGGCCTACGAAGTGGCGGCTGAAGAGTTCGGCGCGACCCTGCTCGACGGTGGCCCGTGGATGCAGTTCAAGAACCCGAAAACCGGCAAGAACGTCATCGTCAAGGATGCCATCGCCGATGCCATGCTCCAGCAGATCCTGCTGCGCCCGGCCGAGTACGATGTGATCGCGACCCTGAACCTGAACGGCGACTACCTCTCCGACGCCCTGGCGGCGGAAGTGGGCGGTATCGGTATTGCGCCGGGTGCCAACCTGTCCGACACCGTCGCCATGTTCGAAGCCACCCACGGTACGGCGCCGAAGTACGCCGGCAAGGACCAGGTCAACCCGGGGTCGTTGATCCTGTCGGCTGAAATGATGCTGCGCCACATGGGCTGGACCGAAGCGGCCGACCTGATCATCAAGGGCACCAACGGAGCGATTTCCGCCAAGACCGTGACCTATGACTTCGAGCGTCTGATGGAAGGCGCGAAACTGGTGTCGTCTTCCGGCTTCGGTGATGCGCTGATCTCGCACATGTAAGAAAACGCAGGCACACAAAAACCGCCTGATTCAAGTAGATGAGTCAGGCGGTTTTTTTATGGCGCTATGACGGTGTGGACTTACACTGTAACGGTCTGTTGCGGGGCGGATGCCGTTGCTTTCGAAGCGCCCGCCGGGTTGCCGATGTTGACCGCGTGGAGGCCTTTGGGGCCCTGGATGATATCGAATACGACAGCTTGTCCGGCTTTCAGGGTTTTATAACCTTCCATCTGGATGGCGGAGTAGTGGGCAAACAGGTCTTCTGTCTTGCCGTCCTCATTGATGAAACCGTAACCCTTGGCATTGTTGAACCATTTGACCTTGCCGCTGACCTTGCCGCCTGACATACCCAACTCCCTCTGCAACAGACTCCATCACTGGAGTATCATCCAGTACATCCGCAGTCGAATCTGTAAATAAGATTGACTCCGCGGACCTTTTTTACCCACTGTGGGCTCTATTGGTTGTAACACCGTTTTGCCGATAGTCAAGCTGACCCGGCAGTCGGAGTTGAAATCGCTGATAGCCGCCCCCACCACTGTATTTGAACAACTGACGAACCTTTCTTTCCATGCATGCAATCAGCCAGATTCGACTAACATTCAATCAGGATCGCCCGACTCTCCAGAAGGATCGCCCGGAGGAACACGACGACGATTCCGCAGGCATTGCTGTTCAGGAGGCCAAGCCTGCTTTACAGGCGCCGCCGATGTACAAGGTGGTTTTGTTCAATGATGACTACACACCGATGGATTTCGTCGTCGAAGTGCTCGAGGTGTTTTTTAACCTGAATCGCGAGCTGGCGACCAAGGTCATGCTGGCCGTCCACACAGAAGGACGGGCAGTATGTGGAGTGTTTACCCGCGACATCGCCGAGACCAAGGCCATGCAGGTCAACCAGTACGCCAGGGAAAGCCAGCATCCGCTACTCTGTGAAATCGAGAAGGACGGTTAATCGCCGGACACTTGGGTATGAGGTGAAGCTATGTTAAACCGCGAGCTCGAAGTCACCCTCAATCTTGCCTTCAAGGAAGCTCGTTCGAAGCGTCATGAGTTCATGACCGTCGAGCACCTCTTGCTGGCCCTATTGGACAATGAGGCTGCCGCCACCGTTCTGCGTGCGTGCGGCGCAAACCTCGACAAACTCAAGCATGACCTGCAGGAGTTCATCGACTCCACCACGCCATTGATCCCCGTGCATGACGAGGATCGCGAAACCCAGCCAACCCTGGGCTTCCAGCGTGTACTGCAACGTGCTGTGTTTCACGTACAGAGCTCGGGCAAACGCGAAGTGACTGGCGCCAACGTGCTGGTCGCGATCTTCAGTGAGCAAGAGAGTCAGGCGGTGTTCCTGCTGAAACAGCAGAGCGTTGCCCGTATAGATGTCGTCAACTACATCGCCCATGGCATTTCCAAAGTGCCGGGGCATGGCGATCACTCTGAAGGTGAGCAAGATATGCAGGACGACGAGGGCGGTGAGTCTTCTTCCTCAGGCAATCCCCTGGATGCTTATGCCAGCAACCTCAACGAACTCGCGCGTCAGGGTCGCATCGATCCGCTGGTGGGGCGTGAGCTGGAAGTCGAGCGCGTTGCGCAGATCCTGGCGCGTCGGCGCAAAAACAATCCGCTGCTGGTGGGCGAGGCGGGCGTGGGTAAAACCGCGATTGCCGAAGGCCTGGCCAAGCGCATTGTCGACGACCAGGTACCGGACCTGCTGGCCAACAGCGTGGTTTACTCTCTTGATCTCGGCGCGTTGCTGGCCGGGACCAAATACCGTGGCGATTTCGAGAAGCGCTTCAAGGCGTTGCTCAATGAGCTGAAAAAACGTCCGCAGGCGATCCTGTTCATCGATGAGATCCACACCATCATTGGTGCGGGGGCCGCGTCCGGTGGCGTCATGGATGCCTCGAACCTGCTCAAGCCGCTGCTGTCCTCGGGTGATATCCGTTGCATCGGTTCAACCACCTTCCAGGAATTCCGCGGCATCTTCGAGAAGGACCGTGCCTTGGCCCGGCGCTTCCAGAAGGTCGATGTGTCGGAGCCTTCGGTGGAAGACACCATTGGCATTCTGCGCGGTCTGAAAGGGCGTTTCGAAAGCCATCACAATATCGAATACAGTGATGAGGCCCTGCGCGCGGCTGCCGAACTGGCCTCGCGTTACATCAACGACCGTCATATGCCGGACAAGGCCATCGATGTCATCGACGAGGCGGGTGCCTATCAGCGCCTGCAACCGGTCGAGAAGCGTGTGAAGCGCATCGAAGTGCCGCAAGTCGAGGACATCGTCGCGAAAATCGCGCGCATTCCGCCAAAACACGTCACCAGTTCCGACAAGGAACTGCTGCGTAACCTCGAGCGTGACCTGAAGTTGACCGTGTTCGGTCAGGATGCCGCGATCGACTCGCTGGCAACCGCGATCAAGCTGTCCCGTGCCGGCCTCAAATCCCCTGACAAGCCTGTCGGTTCGTTCCTGTTCGCAGGGCCTACCGGTGTCGGTAAGACCGAAGCGGCGCGTCAGTTGGCCAAGGCCTTGGGTGTCGAGTTGATTCGTTTCGACATGTCCGAGTACATGGAGCGCCACACCGTATCGCGTCTGATCGGTGCGCCTCCTGGTTATGTCGGGTTCGATCAGGGCGGTCTGCTCACCGAAGCCATTACCAAGCAGCCACACTGCGTGTTGTTGCTCGATGAAATCGAAAAGGCGCATCCGGAAGTCTTCAACCTGCTGCTGCAGGTCATGGACCACGGTACGTTGACCGATAACAACGGGCGCAAAGCGGATTTCCGTAACGTGATCGTCATCATGACGACCAACGCCGGTGCCGAGACCGCAGCCCGCGCTTCGATCGGTTTCACCTATCAGGATCACTCGTCCGATGCGATGGAAGTGATCAAGAAGAGCTTCACGCCGGAATTCCGCAACCGTCTGGACACCATCATCCAGTTTGGTCGCCTCAGTCATGAGGTTATCAAGAGCGTGGTGGACAAGTTCCTTACCGAGCTTCAGGCGCAACTGGAAGACAAGCGAGTGTTGCTGGAAGTCACCGATGCGGCCCGCAACTGGCTGGCCGAAGGTGGCTACGACGCGGCGATGGGTGCTCGCCCAATGGCTCGCCTGATCCAGGACAAGATCAAGCGTCCGCTGGCGGAGGAGATTCTCTTTGGCGAACTGGCCGAGCATGGCGGTGTGGTACACATCGACATCAAGGACGGGGAGCTGACCTTCGAGTTCGAGACCACGGCCGAGATGGCCTGACGTTCAAAAGCAAAACAAAAAGGCGCCGAGAGGCGCCTTTTTGCTGTCTGTTGATCGGCATATCCGCTGTCTGTAGGAGCGAGCCTGCTCGCGATGGTCGTTAACGATGACGCGGGAAGTCTGGTTTCACGTGGCGCCCTCGGGTTTTTCGCGAGCAGGCTCGCTCCTACAGGGGGGAGGTAAATTACAGACAAACAAAAACGCCCGGCATAAGCCGGGCGTTTTGTATTGACTTGCTTAGCGAGTGAGCCCTATCTCTGTAGGAGCGAGCTTGCTCGCGATGTTCGTCAATGATGATGCGGGGACTCTGACTTGACGCGGTACCGTCAGGTTTTTCGCGAGCAAGCTCGCTCCAGCCTTATCGAGCGCGGTAAGTGATGCGCCCTTTGCTCAAGTCATAAGGAGTCAGCTCTACGCGCACTTTGTCGCCGGTAAGAATACGGATGTAGTTCTTGCGCATCTTGCCGGAGATGTGCGCGGTTACGACGTGCCCATTTTCCAACTCCACACGAAACATGGTGTTGGGCAGGGTGTCGACGACAGTGCCTTCCATTTCGAAGCTGTCTTCTTTCGACATGCAGTAAAGCCCTCGGTGTCCAATGAATGGCCCGGTGCAACTGCGCCAGGCAAAAGCGGCGTGCATTGTGCCCGAAAAATGGGGTTTAAGCCAAGGGGTTTAGGGCCGGCTCTAGTTTAGAACCACCCAGCGCTGATTAATCAGCAACTCGATAGGGCGATATTGAGTCTTGTAGTTCATTTTTTTGCAGTTTTTGATCCAGTAGCCGAGGTAGACCGCATCCAGCCCCAGCCGCCTGGCCTCGGCGATTTGCCACAGGATCGCATAGCGCCCAAGGCTGCGACGCTCTTCGGAGGGTTCGTAGAAGGTGTAGACCGCCGAAAGACCGTTCGGCAGTAAATCGGTGACGGCGACGGCCAGCAGCCGGCCATTCAGGCGAAATTCATAAAATCTTGAAAACGGCAGGTCCCGCACCAGGAATGTCGAAAACTGGTCGCGACTCGGCGGGTACATGTCGCCATCGGCGTGACGCTGTTCGATATAGCGCTGGTAGAGGTCGAAGTATTCTTCGTTGAAGCCGGGCTTGGCTGGACGTACCTGCAAATCCACGTTGCGCTTGAAGATGCGTTTCTGTTGCCGGTTGGGCGTGAACTGTCCCACGGGAATGCGCGCCGGAACGCAGGCATTGCAATTCTGGCAATGCGGCCGATAGAGATGATCGCCACTGCGACGAAACCCCATCTCCGACAGGTCTGCATAGACATGCACATCCATGGGCTGGCTAGGGTCGAGGAACAGGGTTGTGGCCTGCTCCTCCGGCAGATAACTGCAAGAGTGCGGCTGAGTGGCATAGAACTTCAATCGCGCCAACTCGGTCATGATCAACCCTCGGGATAATGCTTTTGAATAAGTGTAAGCCACCTGCGCAAAAGTCGCTCAGCAAACCCAGCTAGCGCGATTGGGCTGGTCCAGATGCCTGGCCAGATAGTTGGCAAATTCATGGCGGGGTATCGCCCGGGCTCCGAGACTGTGCAGGTGATCGGTGGGCATCTGGCAATCGATCAGTACAAAACCCGAGTCTTTCAGATGCCGCACCAGTGTGGCAAAGCCGAATTTCGAGGCGTTGTCAGCGAGGCTGAACATGGACTCGCCGAAAAACAGCTGGCCCATTGCCAGGCCGTAGAGTCCGCCCACCAGTTCGTCCCCGTCCCACACTTCCACCGAGTGCGCGTGGCCACGCCTGTGCAGTTCGATGTAGGCGTCCTGCATGGCCTCGGTGATCCAGGTGCCGTCGGCGTAATCCCGGGGCGCGGCACAGGCGCGGATGACGGCGGCGAAGTCCTGGTCAAAGGTCACTTGATAGCGTTGCTGACGTAGCAGTTTGTTCAGGCTGCGCGAGACATGCAATTCGTCGGGAAACAGCACCGTACGCGGGTCCGGAGACCACCAGAGGATTGGCTGGCCCTCGGAGAACCAGGGGAAACAGCCGTGGCGATAAGCCGAGATCAGCCGATCGGCGGACAGATCACCACCGGCAGCCAGCAGCCCGTTGGGGTCGCGCATGGCCTTTTCCAGTGGAGGGAAATGCAAGGTATTGCGTTGTAACCAAGTCAGCATGGCATCCGGGCTTGCAGAAGGGGAGGGCAGTGGCGGGTGTTGGCCCGCCATAAAGTTTGCCTTCAAACGGTTGGAATGTCGTCCAGGTATTTTTCAGCGTCCAGCGCCGCCATGCAACCGGCACCGGCAGATGTAACGGCCTGGCGATAAACGTGGTCGGCCACGTCACCGGCGGCAAACACACCTGCAATCGCCGTAGCGGTGGCATCGCCTTCGCTGCCACCCTTGACCAGCAGATACCCGTCGCGCATTTCCAGCTGGCCTGTGAACAGGTCGGTGTTGGGTTTATGGCCGATGGCGATAAACACCCCGGCCAGCGGCAGCTCCCGGGTTTCACCCGTGTGACTGTCCCGCAGGCGGGCACCGGTCACGCCGCTGGCATCGCCGAGCACTTCGTCCAGGTTTTGGTTCCAGTGCAGGCGAACATTGCCGTTGGCGGCCTTTTCAAAGAGTTTGTCCTGGAGGATTTTCTCCGAGCGCAGTTTGTCGCGCCGATGGATCAGGTGCACTTCTTTGGCGATGTTCGACAGGTACAAGGCTTCCTCGACCGCCGTGTTGCCGCCGCCGACCACGGCAACCACTTGATTGCGATAGAAAAATCCATCACAGGTCGCGCACGCCGAAACCCCTTTGCCGGCGAACGCTTCTTCCGACGGCAGGCCCAGGTATTGCGCGGAGGCGCCGGTGGCAATGATCAAGGCGTCGCAGGTGTAGGTGCCGCCATCGCCGATCAGCTCGAACGGTCGTTGTTGCAACTTGGCGGTATGGATGTGGTCGTAAACGATCTCGGTGGCAAAGCGTTCGGCGTGTTTTTGCATGCGATCCATCAGCACCGGTCCGGTCAGGCCTTCAACGTCGCCTGGCCAGTTATCCACTTCGACGGTGGTGGTGAGCTGGCCGCCTGCCTGGATGCCGGTAATGACAACCGGCTTGAGGTTGGCGCGGGCGGCATAAACTGCCGCGCTGTAACCGGCAGGGCCGGAGCCCAGGATAATCAGGCGGGAATGCTTCGCTTCACTCATAAAAAACACCTCATAAGCCTTTGTCACCAAAGAGAATGCATGCTCAAATTGAATGGCATGTCATGTGCTGTTGACTATGCTGCATCCAAGGGTCTCAAGCATGGCGTCGTGCGTACAAACCCGTACAATGCCCTGCGTGTTACATATATTCAGTGTGCGCCGTGTTTATAGAAACAGGGGTGCAGTGTTAAAAGTAGTCCCGGTTACACGTGTTAACTTTATTACCTGCCTGGATTGGGCAGTTTTTTCGCGGTTTTTATAGACATTCACCAGATGGACGCGCCATTGGCGCAGGAAAAGAAGCGTTTTGAAGAAATCCACCGCAGCACCCAAACCAGCCGTCGTGCCGCTCTGGCGCCAGCACTTGCACTACCGACTCAAGGAAGGTGCGCTGATCGCCATCGGTGCCTTGTGCCTGTTCCTGATGATGGCCTTGTTGACCTATGGCAAGGATGATCCGGGCTGGAGCCATAACAGCAAGATCGACGACGTGCAGAACTTCGGCGGACCAGCGGGCTCCTACAGCGCCGATATCCTGTTCATGGTGCTGGGTTACTTCGCCTACATCTTTCCGTTGCTGCTGGCCATCAAGGCGTACCAGATCTTCCGCCAGCGTCACGAACCGTGGCAGTGGAGCGGGTGGCTGTTCTCCTGGCGCCTGATCGGCCTGGTGTTCCTGGTGCTGTCGGGCGCCGCTCTGGCCCATATCCATTTTCATGCCGCGACCGGTCTGCCGGCCGGTGCGGGCGGTGCGCTGGGGGAAAGCCTCGGCGAACTGGCCAGGAACGCCCTGAATATCCAGGGCAGTACGCTGTTGTTCATTGCGTTATTCCTGTTCGGCCTGACCGTGTTTACCGACCTGTCGTGGTTCAAGGTGATGGACATCACCGGCAAGATCACCCTCGACCTGTTCGAACTGTTCCAGGGCGCCGCCAATCGCTGGTGGGCGGCCCGTACCGAGCGCAAACAGCTGGTTGCCCAGTTGCGTGAAGTCGACGACCGTATGGATGAAGTGGTTGCGCCGACCGTCACCGACAAACGCGAGCAGGCCAAGGTCAAGGAGCGCCTGATCGAACGTGAGCAAGCCCTGAGCAAGCACATGTCCGAGCGCGAGAAGCAGGTGCCGCCGGTGATTGCGCCCGCGCCGCCAAAGCCCGCCGCACCGAGCAAACGCGTCGAAAAAGAGAAGCAGGCGCCGCTGTTCGTCGACAGCGCCGTGGAAGGCACCTTGCCGCCGATTTCGATTCTCGATCCGGCGGAAAAGAAACAACTCAATTACTCGCCTGAATCCCTGGCTGCGGTTGGCCACTTGCTGGAAATCAAGCTCAAGGAATTCGGCGTTGAAGTCGCAGTGGATTCGATCCACCCGGGCCCGGTGATCACCCGTTACGAAATCCAGCCGGCGGCCGGGGTAAAAGTCAGCCGAATCTCCAACCTGGCCAAAGACCTGGCCCGTTCCCTGGCCGTGACCAGCGTGCGCGTGGTGGAAGTGATTCCGGGCAAGACCACGGTCGGTATCGAGATTCCCAACGAAGATCGGCAGATCGTGCGTTTCTCCGAGGTGTTGTCGACTCCGGAGTACGACAACTTCAAATCCCCGGTCACCCTGGCCCTGGGCCATGACATCGGCGGCAAGCCGGTCATCACCGACCTTGCGAAAATGCCGCACTTGCTGGTCGCCGGTACCACCGGTTCCGGTAAGTCGGTGGGTGTGAACGCGATGATCCTGTCGATCCTGTTCAAGTCTGGCCCGGAAGACGCCAAGCTGATCATGATCGACCCGAAAATGCTGGAACTGTCGATCTACGAAGGCATTCCGCACCTGCTGTGCCCGGTTGTCACCGACATGAAGGACGCCGCCAACGCCCTGCGCTGGAGCGTTGCCGAGATGGAGCGACGCTACAAGTTGATGGCCAAGATGGGGGTGCGAAACCTGTCGGGCTTCAACGCCAAGGTCAAGGAAGCCCAGGACGCCGGCGAGCCGTTGAGCGATCCGCTGTACAAGCGCGAAAGCATCCACGACGAAGCGCCACTGCTGCAGAAGCTGCCGACCATCGTGGTCGTAGTCGACGAATTCGCCGACATGATGATGATCGTCGGCAAGAAGGTTGAAGAACTGATCGCCCGTATCGCGCAAAAGGCTCGTGCGGCCGGTATCCACTTGATCCTTGCGACCCAGCGTCCGTCGGTGGATGTGATCACCGGTCTGATCAAGGCCAACATCCCGACCCGCATGGCGTTCCAGGTATCGAGCAAGATCGACTCGCGGACCATCATCGACCAGGGCGGCGCCGAACAACTGCTGGGCCACGGTGACATGCTCTACATGCCGCCGGGTACCAGCCTGCCGATTCGTGTTCACGGTGCTTTCGTGTCCGACGATGAGGTTCACCGTGTGGTGGAAGCCTGGAAGCTGCGGGGTGCGCCGGAATACAACGACGACATCCTCAATGGGGTCGAAGAGGCGGGCAGCGGCTTTGAAGGCAGCAGCGGTGGCGGCGACGGTGACGATCCCGAGGCCGACGCGCTGTACGACGAAGCGGTCCAGTTCGTGCTGGAAAGCCGTCGTGCCTCCATTTCCGCGGTTCAGCGCAAGCTGAAGATCGGCTACAACCGCGCTGCGCGCATGATCGAAGCCATGGAAATGGCCGGGGTCGTGACGTCCATGAACACCAACGGTTCGCGTGAAGTCCTGGCCCCGGGGCCGGTGCGCGACTGACCCGAGTATGAAAGGGGGGGCGCCTTTTGCGCCGCCCGCACTCCCACGAATGTTATGAGGACTCCCATGCGTCTGATCCGCATGCTGTTGCTGCCGGTACTGGCCTTGACCACGCTCCAGGCTAACGCCGATGACAAGGACGTGGCGCGCCTGACCCAACTGCTGGAAAAATCCCAGACCCTGACCGCACGTTTCTCGCAACTGACCCTTGATGGCACAGGCACCCAATTGCAGGAAACCGCCGGCGAGATGTCCTTGCAGCGTCCGGGCCTGTTCTACTGGCACACCGATGCGCCGGCCGAACAGACCATGATCTCCGATGGCAAGAAAGTCACCTTGTGGGACCCGGACCTGGAACAGGCCACCATCAAGAACCTCGACCAGCGCCTGACCCAGACCCCGGCCTTGCTGTTGTCCGGTGACGTGTCCAAGATCAGCCAGAGCTTCGACATCAGTGCCAAGGAAGCCGGCGGCGTGATTGACTTCACCCTGAAGCCGAAGACCAAGGACACCCTGTTCGACAGCCTGCGCCTGTCGTTCCGCAATGGCCTGGTCAATGATATGCAACTGATCGACAGCGTCGGCCAGCGCACCAATATCCTGTTCACCGGCGTGAAGGCGAACGAGCCGATCCCTGCGTCCAAGTTCAAGTTCGACATCCCCAAGGGTGCCGATGTAATCCAGGAATAAACGGCTGATGCAAAACCTGTGGGAGCGAGCTTTTGTGGCGAGGGGGCTTGCCCCCGTTGGGTCGCGAAGCGGCCCTAAAACCTGCTACTGCGGTATATCAGACATACCGTGTGTAATGGTTTTGCGACTGCTCCGCAGCCGAACGGGGGCAAGCCCCCTCGCCACAGGATGTTTGACAGGCTTGAGTACCACGTAATAACCCGAGGTTTTAAACGTACGTCATGGATCTGTTTCGCAGCACCCCCATCGCCCAGCCATTGGCCGCCCGCCTGCGTGCGGCCAATCTGGACGAGTACGTCGGTCAGGAACACGTGCTCGCTCGCGGCAAGCCCCTGCGCGAAGCGCTGGAGCAGGGTGCCCTGCATTCGATGATTTTCTGGGGGCCGCCGGGCGTGGGCAAAACCACCCTGGCGCGATTGCTCGCGGAAGTCTCGGACGCGCACTTCGAAACGGTCTCGGCGGTGCTGGCCGGGGTCAAGGAGATCCGTCAGGCGGTGGAAATCGCCAAACAGCAGGCCGCGCAGTACGGCCGCCGCACCATTCTGTTCGTCGACGAAGTGCATCGATTCAACAAGTCCCAGCAGGATGCGTTCCTGCCCTATGTCGAAGACGGTACGCTGATTTTCATCGGCGCAACCACGGAAAATCCCTCGTTCGAACTCAACAACGCCTTGCTGTCGCGGGCGCGGGTCTATGTGCTGAAAAGCCTCGACGAAGCGGCCCTGCGCAAACTGGTGCAGCGCGCGCTGACCGAAGAGCGTGGCCTGGGTAAACGTAACCTGACCCTCAGCGACGAAGGCTTCCAGATGCTGCTGTCGGCCGCCGATGGCGATGGTCGGCGCCTGCTCAACCTGCTGGAAAACGCCTCGGACCTGGCAGAAGACAACAGCGAAATCGGCACCGACCTGCTGCAAAGCCTGCTCGGCGATACCCGCCGGCGGTTCGACAAGGGCGGCGAAGCGTTCTACGACCAGATTTCCGCGCTGCATAAATCGGTGCGCGGCTCCAACCCCGACGGCGCCTTGTACTGGTTCGCACGGATGATCGATGGCGGTTGCGACCCCTTGTACCTGGCCCGGCGTGTGGTGCGCATGGCCAGCGAAGACATTGGCAATGCCGACCCCCGCGCCCTGAGCCTGTGCCTGGCGGCCTGGGAAGTGCAGGAGCGCCTCGGCAGCCCCGAAGGCGAGCTGGCGGTGGCCCAGGCCATCACCTATCTGGCCTGCGCGCCAAAGAGCAACGCGGTGTACATGGGCTTCAAGACGGCATTGCGCGCCGCCGCCGAGCACGGCTCGCTGGAAGTGCCGCTGCACCTGCGCAACGCGCCGACCAAGCTTATGAAACAATTGGGCTACGGCGATGAATACCGTTATGCCCACGATGAGCCGGACGCGTATGCCGCTGGCGAAGACTATTTCCCGGAAGAACTCGACCCGATCCCGTTCTATCAGCCCGTGCCCCGTGGCCTGGAGTTGAAGATCGGCGAAAAACTCAATCACCTGGCGAAACTCGACCGTTTAAGCCCAAGGCAGCGGAGAAAATAGTGCTTCCCTTGATCGTTGCGGTTTCCGTCGGCGGGATGGCCGGCACGTTGTTGCGCTTCGCCACGGGCAACTGGATCAACGCGAATTGGCCGCGGCACTTCTATACCGCGACGCTGGCCGTTAATATCGTGGGCTGTTTGCTGATCGGCGTTCTATACGGTCTGTTTTTGATACGCCCGGAGGTGCCCATCGAGGTGCGTGCCGGGTTGATCGTTGGCTTCCTCGGGGGGCTGACGACTTTTTCATCCTTTTCACTGGATACGGTGCGCCTGCTGGAAAGCGGGCAAGTGCCGCTAGCCCTGGGCTATGCGGCGCTCAGCGTATTCGGCGGGCTGCTTGCCACCTGGGCCGGCCTGTCCTTGACCAAACTTTGATAAACGAGAAACCGACATGCTCGATTCCAAACTGTTACGTAGCAACCTTCAGGACGTAGCGGACCGCCTGGCATCCCGTGGCTATACCCTGGATGTTGCGCGCATCGAAGCGCTGGAAGAACAGCGCAAGACCGTCCAGACCCGCACCGAAGCACTGCAGGCTGAACGTAATGCGCGCTCCAAATCCATCGGTCAGGCCAAGCAGCGCGGCGAAGACATCGCGCCGCTGATGGCGGACGTCGAGCGCATGGCGGGCGAATTGAGCGCGGGTAAAGTCGAACTGGACGCGATCCAGACCGATCTGGACTCGATCCTGCTGGGTATCCCCAACCTGCCGCACGAATCGGTGCCGGTCGGCGAAGACGAAGACGGCAACGTCGAAGTGCGCCGCTGGGGCACCCCGACTGCCTTCGATTTCCCGGTTCAGGACCACGTCGCCCTGGGCGAGAAGTTCGGCTGGCTGGACTTCGAAACCGCCGCCAAGCTGTCCGGCGCCCGTTTCGCCCTGCTGCGCGGCCCGATTGCCCGTCTGCACCGCGCCCTGGCGCAGTTCATGATCAACCTGCACGTCACCGAGCACGGCTACGAAGAGGCCTACACGCCTTATCTGGTCCAGGCCCCGGCGCTGCAAGGCACCGGCCAGCTGCCGAAGTTCGAAGAAGACCTGTTCAAGATCGCGCGCGAAGGCGAAGCCGACCTGTACCTGATCCCGACCGCCGAAGTGTCGCTGACCAACATCGTCGCCGGCGAAATCGTCGATTCGAAACTGCTGCCAATCAAGTTCGTCGCCCACACGCCGTGCTTCCGCAGCGAAGCCGGTGCATCGGGTCGTGACACCCGCGGCATGATCCGCCAGCACCAGTTCGAAAAAGTTGAAATGGTGCAGATCGTCGAGCCATCGAAATCCATGGAAGCGCTGGAAGGCCTGACCGCCAACGCCGAGAAAGTCCTGCAACTGCTGGAACTGCCTTACCGCACTCTGGCGCTGTGCACCGGCGACATGGGCTTCAGCGCGGTCAAGACCTACGACCTGGAAGTGTGGATCCCGAGCCAGGACAAGTACCGCGAAATCTCGTCGTGCTCCAACTGCGGCGACTTCCAGGCCCGCCGCATGCAAGCGCGTTTCCGCAACCCGGAAACCGGCAAGCCGGAACTGGTACACACCCTGAACGGCTCCGGCCTGGCGGTGGGCCGTACCCTGGTCGCGGTGCTCGAGAACTATCAGCAGGCCGACGGTTCCATCCGTGTGCCTGAAGTCCTCAAGCCCTACATGGGTGGCCTTGAGGTCATCGGCTAAATGAACTATCTGCCGCTGTTTCACAACCTTCGCGGCAGTCGTGTGTTGGTCGTCGGCGGGGGGGAGATTGCCTTGCGCAAATCCCGCCTGCTGGCCGATGCCGGTGCGCTGCTGCGGGTGGTTGCACCTGAAATCGAAGCGCAATTGCGCGAGCTAGTTGCCGGCAGCGGTGGCGAGTGCCTGTTGCGTGGCTACGCCGAGGCGGATCTGGACGGTTGCGGGCTGATCATTGCCGCCACCGACGACGAAACGCTCAACGCACAAGTTTCCGCCGATGCCCATCGGCGTTGCGTGCCGGTCAATGTGGTGGACGCGCCGGCCCTGTGCAGCGTGATCTTCCCGGCCATCGTCGACCGTTCTCCCTTGATCATTGCAGTGTCTAGCGGCGGCGATGCGCCGGTGCTGGCGCGTTTGATTCGCGCCAAGATCGAAACCTGGATTCCTTCCACCTACGGTCAATTGGCCGGGCTGGCTGCGCGATTCCGTCATCAGGTCAAAGGCCTGTTTCCGGATGTGCAGCAGCGTCGGGCGTTCTGGGAGGATGTTTTCCAGGGCCCGGTTGCCGATCGGCAACTGGCTGGGCAGGGCGGTGAAGCCGAGCGGTTGCTCCAGGCGAAAATCGATGGTGAGGCGCCAGTGGCGACCGGTGAAGTCTATCTGGTGGGCGCAGGGCCAGGTGATCCCGACCTGCTGACGTTCAAGGCATTGCGTCTGATGCAGCAAGCCGACGTGGTGCTGTACGACCGTTTGGTGGCACCGGCGATTCTCGAACTGTGCCGTCGCGACGCCGAGCGGGTTTACGTCGGCAAGCGCCGATCCGATCACGCGGTGCCGCAGGATCAGATCAACCAGCAATTGGTGGATCTGGCCAAGCAAGGCAAGCGTGTGGTGCGATTGAAGGGCGGCGATCCGTTCATCTTCGGTCGTGGTGGCGAGGAGATCGAAGAACTGGCGGCCCATGGCATCCCGTTCCAGGTCGTGCCGGGGATCACGGCAGCCAGCGGTTGCGCGGCCTATGCCGGGATTCCGCTGACCCACCGCGATTATGCGCAGTCGGTGCGTTTCATCACCGGCCACCTCAAGGACGGCTCCAGCGATTTGCCATGGGCCGATCTGGTCGCCCCGGCGCAAACCCTGGTGTTCTACATGGGGCTGGTGGGCTTGCCGATCATCTGCGAACAGTTGATCAAGCATGGTCGCGCTGCCGATACCCCAGCGGCACTGATCCAGCAGGGCACCACGGTCAACCAGCGGGTGTTTACCGGCACCCTGGCGGACCTGCCACGACTGGTGGCGGAGCATGAAGTGCATGCGCCGACCTTGGTGATCGTGGGTGAAGTGGTGCAACTGCGCGAGAAACTGGCGTGGTTCGAAGGGGCTCAGGGGCAGGTCTGAGACCGAGTTGCCCTCATCGCGAGCAAGCTCGCTCCCACAGGGGATTTGTGAACGACACAAATCCCCTGTGGGAGCGAGCTTGCTCGCGATGGGGTCTTCAAAACCTGCACAAATCTCAAGCTCTGCGCCAAACCCCTTTCCCACTCAACCGCTCCCGATCATGGGCCGCGGTGAAGTCCTGCGCCGGCCCTTTCGGCACCACACCCGTCGGGTTGATGGTGCGGTGGCTGGCATAGTAGTGGTTTTTGATGTGGGTGAAGTCGACGGTCTCGGCAATCCCCGACCACTGATAAATCTCCCGCAGCCAGTTCGACAGGTTCGGATAATCCGCAATCCGCCGCAGATTGCACTTGAAGTGCCCGTAGTACACCGCATCGAAGCGAATCAGCGTGGTGAACAGGCGGATGTCCGCTTCGGTCAGGTACTCGCCCGCCAGATAGCGGTTGGCACCCAGTAGCAGCTCCAGTCGGTCCAGCTCGGCAAACACCTCATCGAAGGCTTGTTCATAAGCCTGTTGCGAGGTAGCAAACCCGGCGCGGTACACGCCATTGTTCACCGCCGGGTAAATCCGCTCGTTCAACGCATCGATTTCTCCCCGCAGCGGCGCCGGGTAGAAGTCCAGGTCGTTACCGGTCAGATCGTCGAAGGCGCCATTGAACATGCGGATGATTTCCGATGATTCATTGTTGACGATACGCTTTTGCTGTTTGTCCCACAGCACCGGCACGGTGACGCGACCGGTGTAGTCGGCGGTGTCGGCGGTGTAGCGCTGGTGCATGAATTCGAAGTGGTCGAGCTTGTCGCCGGTCGAACCCAGGTTCCGGTCGAAGGTCCAGCCGTTTTCCAGCATCAACCAACTGACCACCGAAACGTCGATCAGGTTTTCGAGGCCTTTGAGTTTGCGCAGGATCAGTGTGCGATGGGCCCACGGACAGGCCAGGGACACGTACAGGTGATAGCGCCCGGGTTCGGCCGCGAAACCGCCGATGCCGGTCGGTCCCGGCTTGCCGTCAGCGGTCAGCCAGTTGCGACGCTGCGCCTGTTCGCGCTGGAACGCGCCGTCCTTGCTGCTTTCGTACCACTTGTCCTGCCAGCGGCCATCCACTAACAAACCCATGTTCAAGACTCCCGAAACCCATAATTGATGGAGTCGAGTCTATTCCGATGAGTTCGAACAAAAAGCGCAAAGATCGGGCGCGAATGATCGATTAAATCGATTTGTCCCGCGCGGCCCAGTATTTTTCAGCGGTTTCGAAGGCCTGTTCGCGGGTCTGGCCGAGGCCACGCAGGGCCAAGGCCATGGTCGAGATCAGGGCCATTTGCGGGTAGCTGTCGACCACGTCGCCACGCCAGACAGCTTTCAAATGCTCAGGATCAAGCGAGGCAGGTTTGACGTGACGCTGCGCCGACAACTGCGGCCATTCCTCGTCCCAGCTCTCGCCCCCGCTCGTACCGTACAGGTGACTGTCGGCGTCCGGGTTGATCTCTATTTCGCCGCCATCGCCCTTGATCACGATGGCGGTATCACCGAGCAATCCACTGGCGTCGCGATGCACGGCCTGATAACCCGGGTGGAAAATGCTCTGCAGGCCGCAACGGGCGCCCAGCGGGTTGAGAATCCGCGCCAGGGAGTGGATCGGCGAGCGCAGGCCCAGGGTATTACGCAGATCGATCATGCGTTGCAGCTGTGGCGCCCAGTCCATCAATGGCATGAAGGCCAGGCCGCCGTTATCCAGCGCCGACCCCACCTGTTGCCAGTTACGGCACAACGGGATGTTCAATTCGCCCAGCAGTTGCTCGCTGTACAAGCGTCCGGCCGTGTGGGCGCCGCCGCCGTGCATGAAAATCCGCACGCCGTTTTGCGCCAGGCACTTGGCCGCCAGCAGATACCACGGCAAGTGCCGCTTCTTGCCGGCATAGGTCGGCCAGTCCAGATCCACTGCCATTGCCGGAGGATTCAGGCGTTCGCGCAAGGCTTCGGTGAAACCCGCCATCTCCTCGAAGCTTTCTTCCTTGTGCCGCAACAGCATCAGGAAGGCGCCGAGCTGGGTTTCCTCGACCTTTTCATCGAGCACCATGCCCATGGCTTCGCGGGCCTCGACCCGGGTCAGGTCACGAGCGCCGCGCTTGCCTTTGCCAAGGATCCGTACGAACTGGGCGAACGGGTGCTCGGCGGGCGTTTCGAGTGTCAGTGCTGGGTAATCGGTCATAAGCAATTCGTCGGTTTGGGCAGGCCCGCCAGTTTCGCGGCGAGTTTGGCGGGAGTGCCTTTGAACAGTCGGTTCAGGTGCAGGCTGTTGCCTTTTTCCGGGCCGAGTTTCAATGCGGTGTACTTGATCAAGGGGCGGGTGGCCGGTGACAGCTGGAATTCAGCGTAGAAACTGCGCAGCAGTTCGAGGACTTCCCAGTGTTCGGGCGTCAACTCGATGTCTTCGGCAGCCGCCAGGGCACTGGCCACATCGGCGGACCAGTCACTCAGTTCGACCAGGAAACCGTCCTTGTCCAGTTCGATGGCGCGGGGGCCGACCGTCAATGCCTTCATAGCCAACTGTTGACCTTGTCGTAGTGAATCGACAGCTCGACGAAGGCCGGGTAATCGATGGCACTGGCCCAGTCTGGAACCGCAAGCGCACGGGCCTGGGCATCTTCGGCCAGCACGAACAGCTTCAGGCCGCGCGTGCTGAGCGCAGTGAACGGCGCGGTGCCTGGTTGCAATGCATAGGCGGCATCACCGGACAACAGCAACCCGTCGTTGGCGCCGATCACGCGCAGGCAACTGGTCAGGCGTTCGTCGCCGAACGGGGAATGAGACAACACATGCAAAGTCGACATCAGAGGGTGATCACCTGGTCGTAACGGTCAATGAGGGCGGTGATTTCGTGGGCGGCCAATACCTGGGCTTCTTCCAGCGACAGGCCGCTGGGGTCCAGGCCACGCTGGGTGATGCTGTCGCCACAGGCAAACAGTTCCTCGACACCGAACATCGGCAGGGCTTGCAGGTTGGCGCTCAGGTCTTTCTGTTGCAGGGCCTTGGCGTTCTGACCGGCGGCCAGCTGGAACACGCCGTCATCGAGAAACAACAGGCCGATCGGCAGATCGAAAGCGCCCCCGGCCAGCACGATATCCAGCGCTTCCCGCGCGCCTGGGCCGGACCATGGCGACTGGCGGTTGATGATCAATATGGATTTGGCCATGTCATGCGCCTCCGAAACAGATCAGACGGTCGGCATCCTGCGCCGCGTCATGCAATTGGCCGAGGCCGGACAATTCCCACGGTGCGCCGACGGCTACAGCCTCACGCTGATAGCGCCTGGCTTCTTCCTCGTTCAACACGCCACGACGCAGCGCGGCGGCGATGCACACCACGCCATCGAGTTGATGGTCACCGACAAAGGCACGCCATTGCTTGGGCAGGTCCAGTTCATCCTGGGGCGTGACCACGCTGGCGGACGCGTTGTAGACGCCGTCCTGATAGAAAAACAGCCGGACAATCTCGTGCCCGCCGGCCAGCGCGGCCTGGGCGAACAGCAGGGCTCGGCGCGAGGAGGGCGCATGGGCGGCGGAAAATACGGCGATGGCGAACTTCATGACGGACTCGATCAGCGAAACTGCCGCCATGATAATGCTTTATCGGCGGGGCGGCTAAAGTGATGTTGTCTGGGCGGGCCTCATCGCGAGCAAGCTCGCTCCCACAGTGGACCTGTGGTGGTTGCTGATTTTGTGTCCGACGCAAATCCCTTGTGGGAGCGAGCTTGCTCGCGATGAGGCCCGCCCAGACAACACCAGACTCAGCGCGGCATATACCCCAACTGCCAACGCCGCGGGATCTTCAACGACAGCACCCCGAGCCCGGCAGCCAGCAGGCCACTGGCAAACAACGCCTTGAGCCCCAGGTGGTGTTCCAGCACGGCACCGAGTACCGCGCCGGCGAACATGCCGGTCCAGGGGATCAACTGCACCCGCCAGCCGCTACGGCGCTCGCCGAGCATCCAGCGGCCCAGCCCGCGGCCGAAACGCGACAGGGCACCGGTAACGTAGGTCAGGCCCACCGGCAGGCCATTTACTTCTTCCACCGCGGCGTTGAGCATGCCCATGGCGATGATCGCCGCCAGCAGGGCTGGCAGTTGCTCGTCATACGACCAGGCCGCGGCGGCGCACAGCAGGGCGGCAATGCACAGTAACAAGGGCAGGGTCCGGCGTCTGCCCAGGCGGCTGACGATAATGCCCAGCGCGTTGCCGACGATGAAGGTGGCGATGAGGATCACCAGGCGCAGGGTCAACCCAAGGTCACCAGTACTGATGGCGACCGCCATCCGGGTGGTATTGCCGCTCATGAACGAAACGAAGTCGCCGCTGGCCATGAAGCCGATGGCGTCGGTCATGCCGGCGAGTACCGAGAGCATGGCCACCAGGCTCAAGCCTATGCGCCCGCGCCATTTCTGTGTGTGCAAATGACCGGGGCTGGCGTGGGTCCTGGCGGTGTTGGGCAGCATCGGCGATGGCCTCCATGAACAGTGTTTACGGTTTTATCCCATTCAACTCGCAATATTCCAGCCAGTCCATGCCGGCCATTTCCGCCACTTCCCGGTGTACTTCAAGGCGCTGCGCTTCGTAGTCCCGGGGCGTGGCGGCAGTTAACTGCAACGTCAGTTCCCAGGCGAACAACTGCTGGCGTTCTGCTTCAGCTTCAAACGCTTCGTGCAGCCGTTCTTCGCGATACTGTGCCGCCGTTTCACCCTTGGCCTGGGCCAACAGCGGGTTGAGGTGGTCGAGTTCTTCGCGCAACTCGGGGCGCGCATCGAGAAACCGCTTCAGTGCCTGCTCATGTTGCTGCTCGGTTGCCGCCATGGTCGCTCCTTGGATGGGATTACGAAGACTACTTCTTGCTGGCCTTGGCCGCTGCCGCCAGGCATTCGAGGGCAAACTGTTCGATGTAGGTCATCTGGATCGGCGTGGTTTCGCCTTTGACGGTTCTTTCGCCGTCGAGGATGTAACGAATCCGCTTGTCGGTGACGCCGATTCGCTTGGCAATCCAGGAGGGCGTCTGACCGATCTGGCTGATCAGCTTGTCGGCATATTCAGTGCTCGGTTTGTAGAACTCGGCATTAGGTGTCATCAGGTTTCCAGTCATGGGTGCGATGGGGCGATATTGGCGCGACAGGGTGCGCGAATCGTTGCGCGCTGTCGCGGTATAAATGCAGTAAAGCAGAACGGTACGGCCCGCCGGGGTGATAAAGTCCGCTTTTTCCTGATGAGTGAATGCAATGCGAATTCTGATGGTGGCGCTGGCCGTGACGTTGCTGGCCGGATGCGCAGGCTCGGCGATGAACGACGCCCGCACCAAGGCCCCGTACAAGACCCTGAACTCGGAAAAACCGGGCAAAGACGTCGCCCAGTGCGTGCAGTTTTCCTGGCAGGACGAGGCCGTGTTCGGCGTCGATGCCGCTGCCTATCTGCAACCGGGGGAGAAGGGCGGCACGACGGTTTACACCCGTTCGGCGGAGTCCTTCGTCGACGTGACCACCGATGCCTCGGGCACGGTGTTGAGCTACTACGCTCAGAAGGATGATTTCGTGGCCAAGCGCCGGTTGGCGGCGTTGGCGACTTGCCTATGATTCGAAGGCTTGCGCAGTAACTTGTGGGAGCGGGCTTGCTCGCGAAGACTTAGTGTCAGTCGCTATCAATGTTGGTTGATAGACCGCTTTCGCGAGCAAGCCCGCTCCCACAGTTGTTTTGTGTGTGGTCAGTAATTCAGGCGCTTCTGGAAGAAGAAGTGCTTGTGGCCCGGCGGGTAATCGGCAATGTGGCCGATCTCGCTGTAGCCGCATTTCTTGTAGAACTCCGGCGCCTGGAACTCGAAGGTTTCCAGCCACAGACCGACGCATTCCTTTTCCCGTGCAAGGTCTTCGGCCATCTGCATCAACCGGGTGCCCATGCCTTGTCCCCGGGCCTGTTCCGGCACCGCCAGCAAGTCTATGAACAACCACTGATAGAACAACCGGGCGTAAACGCCGCCGACGATTTCGTCGTTGTCGTCGCGTATCAGCAACGCGATATGTTCCGGTGGCGGGCTTGCAGACTTCGAGGAGTTGTAGGCGCGTAACGGCACGAGGATCGCCTCGCGCTCTTCGGTGCTGGGGTTGTGCTTGCGTTCGATACGCAGGTTCATGGCTATATCCTTATGGCAGTGAAACCGCAGCCTATCCCGGTTGTCGCGATTGTTCCATCCCCGGAAAAGTTGAACCGTGGCCAATGCGCAGCTGTCATTCCTTAAGACGCGTCACTCCAGAACGCAGCTGATGAGGACAACCACCCCGTGAACATTTTTGAAGCCTTGCGTGAAAGCCACGAACGCCAACGGACCTATGCAAAAGCGCTGATCCATACCAGCGGCGATACGCCTGAGCGGGTCGAGGCGTACAAGCAACTCAAGTCTGAATTGCAGGCACACGCCACGGCCGAAGAGCGGCATTTCTACATCCCGTTGATGGAGGTCGACAACGGTATCGACCTCAGCCGTCATGGCATCGCCGAACATCACGAAATGGACGAAATGATGGAGGAACTGGACGACACCGAGATGTCCAGCCCGGCGTGGCTGGTGACCGCGAAGAAACTCTCGGAGAAAGTGCATCATCACCTCGAGGAAGAAGAGCAGAAGTTCTTCCAGATGGCTGGCAAGCTGCTCAACGACAAACAGAAAGAGTCATTGGCCGGACAATACGAGAAGGAGTACAAGGCGCAGCTTGCCTGAGGGGGCAAAGGCTGTGCGTTTTCACTTAACATGTGGACCCTCAGACAAATCACAGGACGCGTTGTCATGTCGAACACAGCCGAGCGGGTCAACATCCTTGAGTCTCAGGTATTGTCCCACGACTGGTACCTGCTCAAGAAAATCACCTTCGATTACCAACGCAACAACGGCGAGTGGCAACGCCAGGTCCGGGAGGTCTACGACCGTGGCAATGGCGCGGCGATTCTCCTGTACAACCGCGAAAAGAAAACCGTGGTACTGACCCGGCAATTTCGCCTGCCGGTATTCGTCAACGGTCACGATGGGCTGTTGATCGAAGTGGCGGCAGGGCTGCTGGAAGGCGCGGCACCTGAAGACCGCATCCGCGATGAAGCGGAGGAGGAGACGGGTTACCGCGTGCACCATGTGCAGAAGGTGTTCGAGGCGTACATGAGCCCCGGTTCGGTGACGGAAAAACTGCACTTCTTCATTGCCGAATACGACGCGAAGTCGAAAGTCAGCGACGGTGGCGGGCTGGAGGCGGAAACCGAGGAGCTGGAAGTGCTGGAGTGGACGTTCGAGGACGCGCTCGAAGCGTTTTACCGTGGCGAAATCTGCGACGCCAAGACCATCATGCTGTTGCAGTATGCGGCGATGAAAAACCTCTTCGCCCCAACCTGACCCTGTGGTGGAAGGGCTTTTGTGGCGAGGGGGCTTGCCCCCGTTCGGCTGCGAAGCAGTCGTCATCGCGGAGCGTGCGAACGTCCAGAATAAAAGTACAAATGCTTTTGGGACCGCTGCGCAGTCCAACGGGGGCAAGCCCCCTCGCCACAAAGATGCAGTGCGTCCCTAAAACAAATCATCCATGCGACTGGCGCCTGACCACTCGCAGCCCTCCAGGGTCAGCAACAACGCCTTCGCCTCAAGCCCACCGGCAAACCCGGTGAGCTTGCCCGACGCGCCAATCACCCGATGACAGGGCGCCACGATCGAAATCGGGTTCTTGCCATTCGCCGCACCCACCGCCCTGACTGCCGCCGGGTTGCCGATCTGTTCGGCGATCTGGCTGTAGCTGCGGGTCTCGCCGAACGGGATGGTCAGCAGCGCCGCCCAGACCTTCTTTTGAAATTCCGTGCCGGCAAAATCCAGATCCAGTTCGAAGCGATCGCGGGTGCCGGAAAAATATTCGTGTAGCTGCGCAGCCGTGCGCACCAGGATCGGATTGTCCGGCGCTTCGCTCATCGGTCCCAGGCACACCCGCCCGGGTTTGTCGTTTTCCCAGAGGATGGCCGCCAGTCGTGAACCGTTCGCGACCAGCTTCAACTGGCCCACGGGGGAGGCCACGGTGGTGCAGGTATAGGTCATGCCAGGGCTCGCGCAAAATTGCTGAACAGGCGTTAAGGATACTGCCTCGGCGGGGAGGCGCAATACGTAATCCCGACCATACTTGCCTACTGCTTTCGAAACGTTCCCCTGTTTAATAACAAGAAGAGACCGACTCATGAAGTACGAACCTTTTGCCAAATCGCTGATTGCGACCTCCTTGGCGCTCAGCTGCCTGACCGCCCATGCCGCCTCCGTGGCCCCGGCTACCGGGGAAAACGGCATGGTGGTCACGGCCCAGCACCTGGCCAGCCATGTGGGCGTGGATGTGCTCAAGAACGGCGGCAATGCCGTGGATGCGGCGGTCGCGGTCGGCTATGCGCTGGCAGTGGTGTACCCCGCGGCAGGCAACCTTGGCGGCGGTGGTTTCATGACCATTCAACTGGCGGACGGGCGCAAGACCTTCCTCGACTTCCGTGAAAAAGCCCCGCTGGCCGCAACCGCCAACATGTACCTGGACAAGGAGGGCAATGTCGTCCCCGATCTGAGTACCCGTGGTCATCTGGCCGTGGGCGTGCCGGGCACCGTTTCGGGCATGGAACTGGCGCTGTCCAAGTACGGCACCAAGCCGCGCAAGGAAATCATCGCCCCGGCCATCAAGCTGGCCGAAGACGGTTTCGTGCTGGAGCAGGGGGATGTCGATCTGCTGGATTACGCCACCGACATGTTCAAGAAGGACATCAAGGATTCCGGCTCGATCTTCTTGAGTAACGGCGAGCCGATGCAGGTCGGCCAGAAACTGGTGCAAAAGGACCTGAGCAAAACCTTGCGGGAGATCTCCGACAAAGGCGCCGACGGTTTCTATAAAGGCTGGGTGGCCGACGCCATCGTCACCTCCAGTCAGGCCAACAAGGGCATCATCACCCAGGCCGACCTCGACAAATACAAGACCCGTGAACTGGCGCCCATCGAGTGCGACTACCGTGGCTATCACGTGGTTTCCGCACCGCCACCGAGCTCCGGCGGCGTGGTGATCTGCGAGATCATGAACATCCTCGAAGGCTACCCGATGAAGGAACTGGGCTACCACTCGGCCCAGGGCATGCACTATCAGATCGAGGCAATGCGCCACGCCTATGTGGACCGCAACAGTTACCTGGGCGACCCGGATTTCGTGAAGAACCCGATTGCCCACCTGCTGGATAAAAACTACGCGACCAAGCTGCGCGAGGCGATCAAACCACAAAAAGCCGCGGTATCCAGTGAACTCAAGCCCGGCGTAGCGCCCCATGAAGGCAGCAACACCACCCATTACTCCATCGTCGACAAGTGGGGCAACGCGGTGTCGGTGACCTACACCCTCAACGACTGGTTCGGTGCCGGCGTGATGGCGAGCAAGACCGGGGTCATCCTCAACGATGAAATGGACGACTTCACCTCGAAGATCGGCGTACCGAACATGTACGGCCTGGTACAGGGCGAGGCCAACGCCATCGCGCCCGGCAAGGCGCCGCTGTCGTCCATGAGCCCGACCATCGTCACCAAGGACGGCAAAGTGGTGATGGTGGTCGGCACTCCGGGTGGCAGCCGCATCATCACCGCGACCTTGCTGACCATGCTCAACGTGATCGACTACGGCATGAACATCCAGGAGGCGGTGGATGCACCGCGTTTCCACCAGCAGTGGCTGCCGGAGGAAACCAACCTGGAAGCCTTCACCACCAGCCCGGACACGGTGAAAATCCTCGAGAGCTGGGGCCACAAGTTCGCCGGTCCCCAGGATGCCAACCACCTGGCGGCGATCCTTGTCGGCGCGCCATCCCTGGGTGGAAAACCGGTAGGCAATAACCGTTTCTACGGGGCGAACGACCCACGGCGTAACACTGGGTTGTCGCTGGGTTATTGAGGGTTGTGTCCGGAGGGGGACGGGCTTATGTTCGTCCCCTGATCCCTCGACATATCAAGGAAGGAAATCATGACCACTGCGTTATTAATCATCGACGTCCAGCAAGCTTTGTGTTCCGGGGAGTACGAGTGCTTCGAGATTGGACGGGTCATCAACACCATCAATGACCTGTCTGCCCGGGCGCGCAAGGCCGGCGTTCCGGTGGTGCTGATCCAGCATGAAGAAGAGGATGGTCTGTTGAAACACGGTGTCCCGGGCTGGCAATTGGCCGAAGGGCTGCAAACATCGCCCGAAGATCATCGCGTACGCAAAACCACTGGTGATTCGTTCTATCAGACCAACCTGCAACGGTTGTTGCCGGTAGAAGACTTCGAAAGGCTGGTCATCTGCGGCCTGCAAACCGATTACTGCGTGAATGCAACCCTGCGTCAGGCGCATCAATTGGGCTATGACGTGGTGCTGGCCGCCGACGCGCACTCCACCGTCGACAATGGCAATGTCACTGCCGAGGACATCATTGCCCAACACAACAAGGATTGGGCAGATCTGAGCGGCTCGGTGGCCCGGATCGATGTGGTCCCGGCTGCTGAAATCCGCTTCTGATAACACCATTGCGCCCCCCCTTGTAGGAGCGATCCGGCTCGCGATGGACGTTAACGATTACGCGGGGGGCCAGATACCCAGCGGTGCCCGGAAGTCCATCGCGAGCAGGCTCGCTCCTACAAGGGTGAACCGAAAATCTCGATCAGCTCGTTCAGGAACGCACTCACC
The DNA here is from genome assembly GCF_019956175.1 of Pseudomonas sp. BF-R-30. Classification (NCBI taxonomy): domain Bacteria; kingdom Pseudomonadati; phylum Pseudomonadota; class Gammaproteobacteria; order Pseudomonadales; family Pseudomonadaceae; genus Pseudomonas; species Pseudomonas sp. BF-R-30. Next base: position 61,104 of record NZ_JAHBDE010000009.1, read on the forward strand.
AGATCCCGCTGCCGCGCCGAATGCCGCACCGCCGCATGAAAGCTCACCTCATAGCGCAGCAGGTCCGGGTTCAGCGGGTGCAACTGCCCCAGCTGTTCATGCCGGGTCGCGTAGTGCTGCGGCAGAAACCCCAGGTGCTGGCCGGACAGAATCAGCAGGGCCGCGCCGTCCATGCTGTCGGTGAGCACGGTCAGGCGCTCGATGGAGGTGGGGGCCGGCATTTCCGGCAGCGGATGGCTCGGCCAGACCCAGTCAAACCCGCTGACATCTTCCCGGGTCAGCGCGCCAACCTGGTCGAACAGTGGATGCGATGGCGCGCAGTAGGCAATCTGGGTTTCCGGGAACAGCGGGAAATAATCGATGCTGGGCAAGCGGTGCCAGAAGTAACCGATGGCCAGGTCGATATGGCCATTGATGATTTTTTCTTCCAGCAGCGACGACGACAGCTCGGTGAAGTGGAAGTACAGCCCCTCGTGCCGCGCTCGCAAACGGGCAATGGCCTGGCCGATTTTCCTGTTCGCCACCGGATCGATTTGCCCCAGCAGGCCGATGTTGATGCTGCCCGAGACTTTGCGGTTGATGTGCTGCACCTCGACCCGGAAGCCCTCGGCCGCCGCCAGCAGGCGTCGGGCCGCCTCGATGAATTGAGTGCCTTTGGGCGTTACCGAAAACCCGCCGCGTCCGCGTTCGCACAGGCGGAAACCGACCCGCGCTTCCAGCGTTGCCAGTTGCGCGCTGATCGTGGGTTGCGTGGTGTTGAGAGCGGTTTGTGCCGCCGAGATGCCGCCCGCTTCGACGACGGTCAGAAATACCCGGATCAGACGCAGATCCAGCTCCGTAACAGTTCCCAGCATGGGGGCTCCCGATTCTCGCTTACATAGATACCGATCTATGTGAACAGTGTGCCTGCGATATTTTACTGCCAGAACTCACGCCCTACATTGCCGTGAAACCAGCGTCATCGTCAGCTTTTTATGGATTTTCACCTGATCTGGACGTCGTAGCGAGCGCTGTACCCACAAAAACAACAAACAACAGCATAGGAACAATCGTATGTCAGGTTCCCCAGTGTCTGCGCACGCCACCGAGGCGAGCGGCGGGTTGGCCATCGAAGGCCACTCCATCGATTACATTCCGGAAAACGAACGTCACGCCAAACTCGGCAGCCAGGGCCCATTCTGGTTCCTCGGCAATTTCCACTTCTTCACCATCTCCATCGGCTTTGTCGGCCCGAGCCTCGGCTTGTCGGCGCTGTGGACCATGCTCGCCGGTGCCCTGGGCATCATGTTCGGCACCATTTTCATGGCGTTCCACGGCTCCCAGGGCCCGGAAATGGGCCTGCCGCAGATGATCCAGTCCCGTGCGCAGTTCGGTTATCGCGGGGTGATCCTGGCGTTGATGGCGACGATGTTTGTGTTCGTCGGTTTCAATGTGGTGAACATCTCGCTGATCATGAACGGCCTTGAACATGTGTTTGGCATCGACCCGACCATCGTGGCCGTGGCCGTGGTAATGATCGGCGCGCTGTTGTCGATCTACGGCCACGACCTGATGCACAAGGCCTTCAAGTGGGCCTTGCTGGCGACCTTGCCGCTGTACGCACTGGTGACCATCGCCCTGATGTTCGGCGCAGGTTCCGAAGGCGTCACCCCGGCAACCGACCTGGGCTTCAACTGGGTGGCCTTCGCCACGTTGTTCGCCATCGGTGCCAGCTACAACATTTCCTATGCACCCTACGTGTCCGACTATTCCCGTTACCTGCCGAAAAACACCAGCCGGACGAAACTGATTGCGGCGGTGTTCATCGGCGCCTCGTTGTCGGGCAGCTGGATGATCGGCCTCGGTGCCTGGCTGGCGCAGCAATTGAAAGCGGCGGATGCGCTGGTGGCGTTGAATCAGGTCGGCTCGTCGATGATTCCGGGGCTGGGCAACCTGCTGGTGATCGTTTCGGTGGCGGGCTTCCTGCCGATCATCGCGCTCAACACCTACAGCGCCATGCTGACGCTGCTGACCGGCGTCGACTCGATCAAAAAAATCACCCCGACACCCCGCGCCCGTGTGCTCTCGATCAGTGTGATCAGCGTCATCCTGTTGACCTGCGTGCTGTCGATCAAAGGTGACGGCATCGCTCTGCTGAACACCTTCCTGGTGTTGCTGCTGTACTTCCTCGTGCCGTGGACCGCCGTCAACCTGGTGGACTACTTCTTCGTGCGCAAGGGCCGTTATGCGATCCCGCATTTCTTCACGCCAAAAGGCATCTACGGCGCCTGGCAATTTCGCGGCATCGTTTCGTACCTGATCGGCTTCGCCGCGATGGTGCCGTTCTTCTACATCTTCAACGCAGCGGCGAACAAGGAAGTGTTCGTTGGTCCGCTGGCGCGGATGCTTGAAGGCGTGGACATCGCCTGGCTGGTGGGTCTTGTGGTGTCGGGGCTGACCTACTACCTGCTCAGTCGCTCGATTGATCTGGCCGCCGAACGCCGGGTGATCGACGCGCTGAGCGAAAGCGACATCGTCGCCATGACCCATTCATCTGCGGAGACAGTGCGTTGAACAACGCTAAAAACACAGTGGTCGCCTGCTGCCAACTGGCACCGAAAATAGGCGACCCGGCCTACAACCGCACGCTCACCGAACGCGCGATTCGCCAGGCAGCCTTTCAGGGCGCGCAAGTCGTCGTGCTGCCCGAACTGGTGCAGAGCGGCTATCTGTTTGCCGACCGCTTTGAGGCGCTGGGCCTGGCGGAAACCGTTGATGGTCCGACTTTGCAACTTTGGCAGACCCTGGCCCGTGAGCTGAACCTGGTGATCGTCGGCGGCTTCTGCGAGCGCCTGCCCGCTGATGAACTGGCCAACAGCGCGGCGATGATCGACGCCAACGGCCTGCGCGCGGTGTACCGCAAGGCGCATCTGTGGGATGCCGAGAAGGACATCTTCACGGCCGGCGATGCGCCACCGCCGGTGGTCGAAACGGTGCATGGACGGCTCGGCATGCTGATTTGTTACGACCTGGAATTCCCCGAGTGGGTGCGTCTTGCGGCGCTGGCCGGGGCCGAACTGTTGTGCGCGCCGGTCAATTGGCCCGACGGTCCGCGGCCGCAAACCGAGCGCCCGGCCGAAGTGCTGCGGGTGCAGGCCAATGCCTCGGTCAACCGCATGTTCATCGCCGCCTGTGATCGCTATGGCCATGAACGCGGGGTCGGCTGGGTTCAGGGTTCGGTCATCGTCGATGCCGATGGTTATCCGTTGGCCGGGCCGGCGGAGCAGGGCGGTGAGCAGATGTTGCTGGCCACGCTGAACCTCGCCGAGGCGCGCAACAAACGCATCAGTGCGCGCAATGACCTGCATCAGGACCGGCGGCCGCAGTTGTACGGCTGAGCGGTTGTTGTAACTGCTGATGTCACGGCGAACTGGACGCCATTCCCGGCGCTATGGCATCGTCCCGGCAACAGACCATGCAGTGAACGGGATCGTCATGATGGAGGAGGGGAACAAGGTCGGCGACGACGGGTCGTTGGCCACGCTGAAGGCGTTCAATCATTGCGTATTGCACCTGGGCCGGCTGGCGCGGGAGAGCGGGGCGTCGCGATTCATCGCCGATGGCCTGCAGGCATTCGGTCAGCTGGTGCCCTTCGCATCTGCCTGGTGGGGCGAAATGTCTGCACCAGGTCCTGAGGTGCCCATGCAAAGCTGGATGCATGGCAGCATCAATCTTCCTGAATCCTTTGCCGCCGAATGGCATCCGGTGGCGGCCAACGATCAATTCTCCTACGCCACGCTCAATCGTCCCGGTGAGGTGGTGTGCGACACGGGTTTCAACGACCCTTGCGAGGCGGTCAATGATTTCGCCCGGCGCTTCGACCTCTATCACTTGATGAGCATCACCTACGAATTGCCCGAAAGCGGCCTGATGTTTTTCGTCTGCCTCTACCGGGGGCAGGATGAACAGGCGTTCGAGGAGAACGAAGCCGAGCTGTTTTTGGCGTTCTGCGATCACCTGTTCCAGCTGTGGCGGTTTCAGGTGCAGGACATGATTCGCTTCGACAGCGAAAACGGCGCGAGTGATTTTGGTGTCGCGCGCATGGACGGCAGTCTGCTCTATGTGGGGGCCAGGCTGTGCGTCGCCATCCAGCGCGAACTGCCCGGCTGGAGCGGTTCCACGCTGCCACCGGAGGTAATCGCGCAATTGTCCAAAGCCCCCTGCGTGATTCGTCTGGGCCGCTGCGCCCTGACCCTGAGCCCCAACGCCGAACACGTCATCCTGTCCCTCGAAGCACCGTCGGGCGGGGACGGCCTGGCACCTCGGGAGCGCACGGCGGCGATGCTGTTCGCCGCGGGCCACTCCTACAAGGAAATCGCCAGAATGCTCGCCTTGAGCCCGTCGACCGTGCGCACCTACCTGCGTAACTGCTACTTGCAGCTCGGTGTGAAAAGCAAGGTGGAACTGGGCTCCGTCCTGCGTTCACCGGGTGCGCTGACGGAGTCCGTGCGCCGGGACTGATCCCCGCCGTTTCAATTATTTGCCTGACCCCTCCTCATTTGCAGAGGTCCATTCGCGCGCCGCGCCCTATAGGGTAGGCCCTGTCTATACAAGGGCTTGCGCAGTCGCTTCGGGCCGCTTCAAAACAATAAGAACAGGGGTGAGGCATTTGAGACTTTCCAGGTTGTTCATCGCCGTTGCGTCGACAACGGCGTTTTCCTGCATGGCATTGGGCGCGACGCCCGCCGACACGGTCATGCGCAATGGCTACGTCTACACCGTCGATGGCCAGAATTCCGTGCAGCAGGCCATCGCCATTTCAGGTGGCAAGATCGTCTACGTCGGCAGCGATGCCGGGGTCGACGGCTACATCGGCAAGCAGACACAACTGATCGACCTGGCCGGACGCATGCTGATGCCGGGCTTCGTCGATGCACACATGCACCCCGGGGATGGCGGTCGCGCCATGACCTTGTGCGACCTGAAATACCAGACCATGACCCGCGCGCAGTTTCAGGCGAGCATCCAGGCCTGCCTCGATGCCGACAAGGACAAAGGCCCGGACGTCTGGCTGGAAGTGGGCAGCTGGGACCGCATGGGCATGACCGGGCTCGACGGCGATGCCGACAAATCGACCCTGGACGCGCTCAAGACCCAGCGTCCGATCCAGGTGCGCTCCACCGATTTCCACACCGTGCTGACCAACTCCCGCGGCCTGGAACTGGCCGGGATCAACAAGAACACCGCCGACCCCGAAGACGGCAAATACCGACGCGACAGCGCCGGCAACCCGAACGGTATTTGTGAAGACGGCGCCGCCGAATCGTTGGCCGCCGTGGTGCCGCCGGCGACCGACGCGGAAAAACTCAATCAGATGCGAGCGGCCCTCGACGCCATGCGCCAGCAAGGCATCACCAGTTTCTTCGATGCGCTGGCGGGGCCGGAAAACGGCAAGGCCTTCACCCGCCTGCAACAGTCCGGCGAACTGACCGCCCGGGCCTTGCTGGCGATCAAGCTGGACCCGGCCGCCGCGGCCGCCGACCCGGTGAAAACCATCGCCGAGGCCAAGGCCCTGGCCAGCACCTACGACCAGGGTGAGGTGAAGGTCGCACCGGGCGTGAACATGCGCCACGTCAAACTGTTCATGGACGGCATCATCAACGCCCCGGCGGACACCGGCGCCATGTTGACCCCGTACCTGCACAACAGCGGTACCGACAAGGCGCCGCAGTGGACGCCGGGCAAGAACCTGGGCGAGCTGTACTTCCCGCCGCAGGTGCTCAATCCGCTGGTGCTGCAAGCGGTCAAGGCCGGTCTCGATCCGCACCTGCACGCCACCGGCGAGCGCGCGGTGCGCGACGCTCTGGACAGCGTTGCCTACGTGCGTCAGCAACTGCCCGGTCAAGACTTCCGCCCGGCCATCGCTCACGCCGAGTCAGTCGACCCTGCGGATTACGCACGCTTCAAGGCACTGGACGTCACGGCCACCATGTCGTTCCAGTGGGCACAGCAGGCACCGTCCACGGTCGACGGTACCAGCGATCACCTCGGTGCCGAGCGATTCGAGCGCATGGAGCCTTCCGGCAGCATCGCCCATGCCGGCGGCCGAGTGGCGTTCGGCAGCGATTGGCCGGTCGATCCCCTCGACGAGTTCCTGGCGCTGAAAGTCGGTGTCACCCGTTCCGGCGACCCGAGCAATCCGCACAGCTATGGGCCCAAGTATGCCGGGCGACTCAACGCCGATCCGGCGCTGTCGCGAGCCGAGGTGCTGCGCAGCATCACCCTCAGTTCCGCCGAACAGCTGAAGCTGGACGCGGTGCTGGGCTCGGTCGAAGTCGGCAAGTTCGCTGACCTGATCGTGCTCGACAAGAACTTCATGCAGGTGCCCGAGGAGGAGCTGGGCCGTAATGACGTGCTGCTGACGCTGGTCGGCGGCAAGGTCGTGTGGGCCAAGGCGCCGTTCCTGGGACTGGCGCCACAGGTTGTTTCCCAAGTTGTCACTTCTCGATCCATCCAATAAAAACTAGAGAGCGTTCCAATGCGATTCATTCCAAATCTGTTGGCCGCCGCGCTGGCATTGTCCTCGGTACAAGCGATGGCCGCCGCTGACCTGGTGTTGTTCAACGGCAAGGTCTTTACCGCCGAACCCGGCCAGGCGCTGGTGCAGGCTGTTGCGGTGCAAGACGGCAAGATTCTGAAAGTGGGCAGCGATGCCGAAATCAATGCCCTGGCCGATGCCAAGACCCAGCGCATCGACTTGGCGGGCAAAGTGTTGATGCCGGGCATGATCGACACCCACAGCCACCCGGTGGTGGGCGCTTTCGACAGCATGAAAGCCAACCTGCTGGACGAGGTCAAACCCTTGCCGGAACTGGAGCAATGGTTGATCGAGGAAGACAAGGCTGGACGCGCACGCGCCGGTGATGTGATCAGCGTGGCCGGGGTCAGTTCGGCTTACTGGGAGAAAAGCCGTGAACTGGGCAAGGTGTTCAACCAGGGACGCTGGGCGGATCAACCGATTGTCTTCAGTGGCATCGACGGGCACACCGGTTGGGCCAACAACGCGATGCTCAAACGCCTGGACATCGACGCGGCGCTGGTCAAGAGCCTGCCGGAAAAGGAACGCGGTTACATCGGCCATGAAGCGGACTTCACTCCTAACGGCTACTTTGCCGAATCCCGCTGGGACGTGGTGCGTAACGGGATTCCGGCGCCCAGCCCGGAGGCCATGCTCAAGGCCGCTCGCGAGGCGGTGAAGATCAACAATCAATTCGGCGTCACCGCCTGGATGGACGCGGCGGCGAACGGCGGCAGTGAGGATTCGCTGTTCGATTTCCATGCCACCGCCGAAAGTGTCGGCGTGCTGCCGCTGTACAAGGAACTGGCACAGAACGGCGAACTCAGTGCCCACGTCGCCGCGCTGATGGTCACCAATCCGAAGAGCAAACCTGCCGACCTGGAGGTGATCGCCACAGTAATGAAACAGTTCGAGGGCGTGCCTAACCTGACGTTCCCCGGCGTCAAGGTGTTTGTCGACGGCATTCTCGAATTCCCGGGGCAAACAGCGGCGGTCGTCGTGCCGTACAAGAACAGCCACAAGGACGGTCAGCTGCTGACCGACCCGGCGCACTTTGGCGAACTGGTGGTGGCAGCGGAAAAACGCGGCTGGATCGTGCACATGCATGCCGTCGGCGACCGCGCGGTGCGTGAAGCGCTCAATGGCGTGGCGTATGCGCGCAAGCTCAGCCCGACACCTGTGCCCCACAGCATCGCGCACCTGCAACTGGTCAACCCCAAGGAGTTTGCGCGCTTCAAGCAACTGGGCGTGATTGCCTCGATGCAGCTGCTGTGGGCCACTGGGGAGTCCTACACTGTCGAGCTGGTCAAGCCTTACATCAGCGCCTTTGCCTACGGTTACCAGTATCCCGCGCGGTCCTTGCATAACGCCGGCGCGACGATTGCCGGTGGCAGCGACTGGCCGGTGTCGAGCGCCAATCCGTTCAACGCCATTGCCCAGGCCAGCACGCGCAAGGGTCCGTTGGGTGTACTCAATGCCAAGGAAAGCATCGACCGCCAGACCATGTTCTACGCCTACACCATCAACGCGGCGAAAACCCTGCGCCTGGATCAGCAGATCGGTTCGCTGGCACCGGGCAAGCAGGCCGACCTGATCATCCTCGACCGCGATGTGTTCAAAGTCAGCGATGACGAACTGTTCGAAACCAAAGTCCTGAACACCTTCTTCGCCGGCAAGCAGGTCTACGCCCCCGCGTCCTGACCTGCGTACACCCAGCACACGCAAAAACCGCCAGCCCCTCGTAGCGCGAGGGGCCTGGCATCGCCATGCCTGAAATTCCCGTACGCCATAACAACAAGAGAATTGTATGAACGCACTTTCAGCATTGACCCTCGCGACACTGGCATTGATCCCCCTGAGCAGCCAGGCCCTGACCCTCAACGATGATTTCAGCCTGGACATGACCCTTGGCGTGGTCAGCGATTACCGCACCCGGGGCATCTCGCAAACCCTGGGCGACCCGGCAGTGCAGGGCGGCGCAACGCTGTTGCACAGCAGCGGCCTGTACATCGGGGCCTGGACCTCCAACGTCGATTTCGGCGGCGGCTTCGATACCCGCCAGGAGCTTGAGTACTACGCCGGTTATTACTGGCAGGCGACGGATGCCATCAGCCTGGATCTGGGCTACATCAAGTACGACTACCCGAAAAATTCCGACTTCAACCTCAGCGAGGTCTACGCCGTCCTCGACCTGTACGGCGTGAAGCTGGGTGCCTATTACTCCAAGGACACGCCGAACTTCTTCGGCGAGGACCAGGACACCCTTTACACCTACCTGGGCTACAAAATCGATTTGCCGGCCGAAGTCGGCCTGGACCTGCGCTTTGGGCGCAACGATGTGAATGACCCCGCGTTCTGGTCCGCCAATGGCGATAGCCGTGAGTCTTACTACGAGTGGGAAGCCAAGCTGACCCGCGACTTCGTCGGCGTCACCTGGGGCCTGAGCTATATCGACACGGACTTGTCGAAAAGCGAGTGCGCCAGTTGGTACGGTTATGACGACCTCTGCTCTGCAACGGTTGTAGCCAGTGCAACCAAGACGTTCTAACTTCCATCCCTGACAACAAAAACAGTTCCTCAAAGGAAACATCGTCATGAGTGCGCAACGAAGTCCGCTGATCGAGACTCGCTCGATCGATTTCATTCCCGAGGCTGAGCGTCACGGCAGCCTCTATAGCCAGTTCACCTTGTGGCTAGGCGCCAACCTGCAGATCACCGCCATCGTCACCGGCGCCCTCGCCGTGGTGCTGGGCGGCGATGTGTTCTGGTCACTGATCGGCTTGCTGATCGGGCAGGTGCTGGGTGGTGCCGTAGTGGCGCTGCACGCGGCGCAAGGTCCGAAGCTCGGGCTGCCGCAAATGATCTCCAGCCGAGTGCAGTTCGGGGTGTATGGCGCGGCAATCCCGATTGTGCTGGTGTGCCTGATGTACCTCGGTTTCAGCGCCACCGGCGCGGTGCTGTCGGGGCAGGCGATTGCGCAATTGATCAGCGTCAGCGACAGCGCCGGCATCCTGATTTTCGCCGCGTGCATCGCGTTCCTGACGATCTTCGGTTATCGGGTGATTCACTTGGTCGGGCGGGTGGCCAGCGTGCTGGGGATCATCGCGTTCGCCTACCTGTTCACCCGGTTGATGACCCTCAACGACATCGGCTTGCTGCTCGACAATCGTCATTTTGGCTGGAGCACCTTCCTGCTGGCGGTTTCGCTCTCGGCATCCTGGCAGATCGCCTTCGGCCCCTACGTGGCGGACTACTCACGTTACCTGCCGAGCAAGACCTCATCGTGGAAAACCTTCGCCGCCGTGGGCCTTGGCACCGTGCTGGGGGCCCAGACTTCGATGGTGCTGGGGGTGTTCGCCGCCGCACTGGCCGGGGCGAATTTCCGTGGGCACGAAGTGGCGACCATTGTCGGCCTGGGCAGTAGCGGTGTGATCGCGTCCTTGCTGTACCTGAGCATTGTGTTCGGCAAGGTCACGGTGTCCACCCTCAACGCCTATGGCAGTTTCATGTGCATCGCCACCATCATCAGCGGCTTTCGTCGTCGCCTGGAAATCACCGCCCGCCAGCGCATGCTGTTTGTGCTGCTGATCGTCGCGGCGTCCACCGCGCTGGCATTGCTGGGGCAGTACTCGTTCCTCAACTCGTTCAAGTACTTCATCCTGTTCTTGCTGACGTTCTTCACCCCCTGGAGCGCGATCAACCTGGTGGATTACTACTTCATCAACAAGGAACGTTACGACATTCCTGCGTTGTCCGACCCTTACGGGCGCTACGGTCGCTGGAACGTGCTGGGGATCAGCGTGTACGTGATCGGCGTATTGATCCAGTTGCCCTTTGTCGACACCCATTTCTACTCCGGGCCGATGGTTGCGCAACTGGGCGGCGTGGACATTTCCTGGATCGTCGGGCTGCTGGTACCGGGTGTGATCTATTACGCGCTGGCCAAGCCGTCGATGAGTGGCGTAGTGGTTGAGTGGGGTTAATTCCCGCATTTGTGGCGAGGGGGCTTTTGTGGCGAGGGGGCTTGCCCCCGTTGGACTGCGTAGCAGTCCCTTTTTTGGGTGCACTTCGTGCCCCAACGGGGCGATGCGGCGTTCCGACAAGCCCCCTCGCCACAGGGTTCAGCGTTTACTCGCGTTCGGGAAGTTCCCAGCGCTGGCGCAACTGTTCGTACTGCGCTTCGGGCAGTTGCACCAGCATCGGGGATTTTCCCGGGTCCAGCCAGTTGAACAACCGCGCGATATCCGCCGGGGCCATGGCGGTGCAGCCGCGAGTCGGTGCGGTGGGTCCGCGCCAGATGTGGAAGAAAATGCATGATCCGGCAGCGGGAGTGGCCAGGGTGTTGTGCCGGATGAAAATGCCCTGGCGATACAAGTCATCGCTGCGGCGCATGCGTTCGGAACTGTTCCAGTCTCTTGCAATGACCGAGCTGTCGACCAGCTCGTTGTAGCGAGCCGACTGGCTGTCGTCCACGCATTCGATGGTCGCTGTCAGCGCCAGGTAGGGCAGGCGGGTATTGGCCGAAGGCTCGTAGCCAAACGCCGTGCCCAGGCTGAACATCCCGGCCGGCGCCTTGCCGTCGCCTTCCTTTTTGATCGGCCCTTCAGGCCGCCCGGGGTTGAGTTGGCCCTTGCCCCAGCCCATGCCATTCTTGCCGAGCACCACTGCAAAGGGCGCTTCGAACTTCTGCAAGGTCTGCCCGTGCCGTTCATAGCGCTGGGCAGTACCCTGGATGTCATCCCAGCCTTTACTGGTGACCACGATCAGTTGGTCACTGCCGTCGAGTCCCTGGGCCATGGCGGCCAGCGGAAAAAACGCCACCAACAGGGGCTTGAAGAGAATGTTCATGGTGCGAGCGGCGTGATGGGGAAGTTCATGACGTCCGGCTTCGGCGGATTCCCGCTGTACGTGAAGTGCCACCACTCGGCCGAATAACCCACAAAGCCTTCCTTGGCCATGGCACTGGTCAGCCGCTGGCGATTGGCCTTGGCCGTGGCGTTGATCAGCGCCGAGTCGGTGTGCGCCCGCTCATCGAAGCAATCGAAACCGGTGCCCATGTCGAGCGCGCCGTCGTGCCAGCGCTCGCCGTAGGGGGCGGTGCAATCCGCCGGTATCGCCGAAGGTGTCCAGGTGTCGGCGGGCAGGGCGTCGGGGCCGGTCAGGGTCAGGTCGACGGTGTTGCCTCGAGAGTGATTGGACACCCGCGCGACATAACCCAGGCGCCAGAAGTCCTGCTTGTCGACCCGTGGATAGAACTCGGTCTTGAGCGGGTCGCCGGGTTCGCTGGCGAAGCGTCCCATGTCCGCCACCGCGCGGGTCGGGCGATAGCAGTCGAATACCTTCAAGCCGTAGCCTTCGGCTTTCAGTGAGTTTTGCACTCGGGCTAACGCCTTCGCCGCATCCTCCGACAGCAGGCACTCCGCCGCCTGGTAGCCGTCGAGCGGGTGCCCGGTGAAGTTGTGCGCGCTGGCGTAGCGGATGTCCTGCTCGATGCCCGGGGCGACGCTGCGCACATACACCATGTGCCCGGGTTTCGACTCGTCGGCCATGCACGGCGTGGCAAGGCTCAGGCACAGCAACAACAGACAGGGTGAACGCGACATCGGAAACGGCTCCATGCATGACCAGTCATTCCATCATGGCTTGAAACCGTCCGTACCTCCATGGAGTTGTTGATCGGCGTGATAGGACGAACGCACCAGCGGCCCGGACGCCACGTTCTTGAAGCCCATGCGCGTGCCTTCTTCGGCGAACCAGGCAAAGGTGTCCGGGTGCACGAAGCGCTGTACCGGCAAGTGACTGCGGGACGGTTGCAGGTATTGGCCGAGGGTCAGCATGTCGATATCGTGCTCGCGCATGCGCTGCATGACCTCGATGACTTCCTCGTCGGTTTCGCCAAGGCCCAGCATCAGGCCGGATTTGGTCGGTACGTGGGGCACCGCGTGCTTGAATTTCTGCAGCAGGTCCAGTGACCACTCGAAGTCCGAACCCGGCCGCGCGGCCTTGTACAGGCGCGGTACGGTTTCCAGGTTGTGGTTGAACACATCCGGCGTCTCATGGGAGGTGATCGCCAGGGCCACGTCCATGCGTCCGCGATAATCCGGCACCAGGGTTTCCAGTTGAATGCCGGGCGACAGCTTGCGGATCTCGCGCAGGCAATCGACAAAGTGTTGGGCGCCGCCGTCGCGCAAATCGTCGCGGTCCACCGAGGTGATCACCACGTACTTCAGGCGCAGCTCGGCGATGGCCACGGCCAGGTTCATCGGCTCGTTGGCGTCCAGCGGCTTGGGCCGGCCATGGCCGACATCGCAGAACGGACAGCGACGGGTGCAGATGTCGCCCATGATCATGAAGGTCGCGGTGCCACCGGAGAAACATTCACCGAGGTTCGGGCACGAGGCTTCTTCGCAGACGCTGTGCAGCTTGTGCTTGCGCAACAGTTGCTTGATGCGGTCGACCTCGGGAGAGATCGGCATGCGCACGCGAATCCAGTCGGGTTTGCGCGGGAATTCATCCGTGGGAATGATCTTCACCGGAATCCGCGCAACCTTTTGCGCACCGCGCAGTTTGGTGCCGACCTCCACTTTGGCTGGGCTGTTGCCGGTCGACTCGACAATGGCGTTCATGATGCTTTCCTTTTGCAGCAATGGGCACGAAACCTGTGGGAGCGGGCTTGCTCGCGAAGAGGGAGTGTCAGTTGAAATTAATGTTGACTGACACACCGCCTTCGCGAGCAAGCCCGCTCCCACAAGGGGTTTTGTGTGGTGTGATCAGTCGCGGTAGACCGGGAAGTCCGCGCACAAGGCAGCAGCTTGTTGAGCGACCTGAGCCTCCACATCGGCATCACCCAGGTGATCGAGGATGTCGCAGATCCAGCCGGCCAGGGCAATGCTCTGCGCCTCCTTGAAGCCACGGCTGGTGATCGCCGGGGTACCGATGCGCAGGCCGGAGGTCACGAACGGCGATTGCGGATCGTTGGGCACGGCGTTCTTGTTCACGGTGATGCCGGCGCGACCGAGGGCGGCGTCGGCGTCCTTGCCGGTCAGGCCCTGGCGGATCAGGCTGACCAGGAACAGATGGTTGTCGGTGCCGCCGGACACCACGTCATAACCACGCTCGATAAACACCTGCGCCATGGCCTGGGCGTTGCGGATCACCTGCGACTGATAGGTCTTGAAGCCGGGCTCGAGCGCTTCCTTGAAACACACGGCCTTGGCGGCGATCACGTGCATCAACGGGCCACCCTGACCACCCGGGAACACAGCGGCGTTGAGCTTCTTCTCCAGTTCCGGATTGGCTTTGGCCAGAATCAGACCGCCACGGGGGCCGCGCAGGGTCTTGTGGGTGGTGGTGGTGACCACGTCGGCGTAGGGCAGGGGATTGGGGTACAGACCGGTCGCCACCAGGCCGGCGATGTGGGCCATGTCGACGAAGAAGTACGCGCCGACCTTGTCCGCGATCTGACGGAAGCGCGGGAAGTCCAGGGTCTTCGAATAGGCCGAGAACCCGGCGATGATCATCTTCGGCTTGTGCTCGACAGCCAGGCGCTCGACTTCGTCGTAATCGATCAGGCCCGTGGTGGTGTCGATGCCGTACTGCACGGCGTTGTAGAGCTTGCCGGAAAAGCTCACCTTGGCGCCGTGGGTCAGGTGACCGCCGTGGGCCAGGCTCATGCCGAGCACGGTGTCGCCGGCTTGCAGCAGGGCCAGATAAACCGCCGCGTTGGCCTGGCTGCCGGAGTGCGGCTGGACGTTGGCATAATCGGCGCCGAACAGCTGCCTGGCGCGGTCGATGGCCAATTGCTCTACCACATCGACGTGCTCGCAACCGCCGTAATAGCGCTTGCCCGGATAGCCTTCGGCGTACTTGTTGGTCAGGCCGCTGCCCTGGGCTTGCATCACCCGCTGGCTGGTGTAGTTCTCCGAGGCGATCAGTTCGATATGGTGTTCCTGCCGTGCATCCTCGGCGTTCATCGCCGCCAGCAGTTCGTCGTCATAGCCTTTGATCTGGTCGTGCTTGCTGAACATGGTGTGGTCCTTTTTCGGATTCGGGAATGCGTAGGGGGCTTCAAGCGTCGGCGTGTTCTGCGGTCAGGCGTTCATAGGCGTCTTGATCCAGTAGATCGCTCAACGCCTGGACATCGACCGGTTTGAAGCGAAAGAACCAGCCTTCGCCCAATGGGTCTTCGTTGACCAGTTCCGGGGTGTTCTCCAGTGTCGCGTTGATCTCGACCACTTCACCGTCCAGCGGCATGCCGATACTGCTGGCGGCTTTCACCGATTCCAGCACCGACACTTCAGCGCCTGCATCGAAGGCGCCCAGCTCAGGCACCTGAACGAATACCACATCCCCCAGCGCCTGCTGGGCAAACGCCGTGATGCCGACGGTGACCAGGCCATTGCTCTCAAGGCGCAGCCATTCGTGATCGACGGTAAAACGCAATTCGCTCATCTCAACTCCTTATTGTTTTAAGGCTCGTGGCGGGGCGACGAGCGGGGTTGGAGGAGTGATAGCAAGGGTGGTGCCAATGTTTTTTATTTGTTTTAAATCAATAGGTTGAGTTGTTTGTGCGGAGTTTGTGACATCTCGCTCGTATTGAATTCAATACAAGCAGGTATGGCCTTGGGGGCAAGCGCCGTGATTGTTGGCGTGGAAGGGATTGTCTTGATTTCGCTACGCTGTATCGATTTACAGACGAAGAATTCAGCAACACCACTGATCCCCTGTGGGAGCGAGCTTGCTCGCGATTGCGGTGTGACAGGCAAAATTGATATCGACTGACACGGCCTCATCGCGAGCAAGCTCGCTCCCACAGGGGAATGTGTTGTCGGTGACAATGTGTTCCGACAGATCACTCAGGGCTTGGCGGGAATGCCGTACTTGCGCAGGCGAATCGCAATGGCGCTATGGGACGTCTGCAACCGCGCCGCCAGCAACCGACTGGACGGATAGCTGCGATAAAGCTGTTCCAGCAGGTTCTTTTCAAAATCACCCACAGCCTCTTCCAGGCTACCGACTTCGCCGTCGTTCTGCCGCTCTACCGCCGTGCGGGCGATGTCCAGATCGTCGATGTCCACCAGCGGATTTTCGCAAATCGCCGCTGCACGGAAGATCACGTTCTGCAATTGCCGCACATTGCCCGGCCAGCGGTTGCCGAGCAGGGCGCTGAAGGTGCTCGGTGCCAAACGACACGCCGGTCGCTGGATCTGCGCACAGGCCTGTTGCATGAAGTGATTGGCCATCAACAGGATGTCGTGACCGCGCTCGCGCAGCGGCGGTACTTGCAGGTTGAGCACATTGAGACGGTAGAACAGGTCTTCGCGAAAACGCCCTTCGGCGACCATTTTTTCCAGGTCGCGGTGGGTCGCGCTGAGCACCCGCACATTGACCCGGACCTCTTTATCGCCACCGACCCGACGGAAGCAGCCATCGCTCAAAAAACGCAGCAACTTGGCTTGCAGGTACGGCGACATTTCCCCGACTTCATCGAGGAACACCGTGCCCTGGTCGGCCAGTTCCAGCAGGCCGAGCTTGCCGCCCCTTTGCGCACCGGTGAAGGCGCCGGGGGCGTAGCCGAACAGCTCGCTTTCGGCCAGGCTCTCCGGCAGTGCCGCGCAGTTCAGGGCCAGAAAAGGCGCGTCGTGCCGTGGGCTGATGGCGTGGCAGGCGCGGGCCACCAGCTCCTTGCCGGTGCCTGTTTCGCCCTGGATCAAGAGCGGCGCGTCGAGGGCCGCCACTCTTTGCGCACGCGCCTTGAGCGCGCGAATCGGCGGTGATTCGCCCAGCAGTGCATCGAAGCCTTCGGCATGGTCATGGTGCAGTGCCGACAGGCGTTCGCCGATGCGATTGGGTTGATACAAGGTGAGCAGGGCGCCGGCGTCGGTGATCGGCATCGCGTCGAGGAGCAAGGTCTGGCCACCGAGGCTGACCTCGTGCATCGGCAGGCGGAAATGGTGAGCGATCAAGGTGCGTTGCAAATCGGCATCGTCGAACAGCGCGGTCAGCGATTCACCGGCCGGTTCGCGCCCGCACAGGGCGATCAGCGCCGGGTTGGCCAGCAGCACATGACCTCGGTCATCCACCGCCAGCACCGGGTCGGAACTGGCTGCCAGCAACGCGTCCAGTTGCAGACGCCGGCGTTGCCCCGGAAGGATGTCGACCATGGTCACCGCTTGCACGCCGCGCACACCGAAAAGCGCCTCACGCAACTCCTCCAGCACCTCGGCGCCAAGGGTTGGCGCATCGATGTAGACGTTCGGCGGCACCATCTCCACGGCGTCCAGATTGAAACTGCGTCCACCGAGCAGGGCCAGCACTTCCTGGGTGATTCCGACGCGGTCGATGAAGGTGACGTGGATGCGCATGACGGGCCTGCAAGGTTGGCGAACCGAATCAGTATGCCCGGCAAATTTTCAATTTGGCGAGTGTCACATCACAGCTGGCCGGTTTTACGGGCGCTGGCGGCCAGGTCTTCCAGGAACGCCTGGAGGATCGGCGGTGGTGCCGTGCCGCGACGGGTGATCACGTCGAACGGTGATTTCAGGCGCAGGCTCGCGGGTGCCAGTTGGTGCATCTCGCCGCTTTTCACCCACTGGCTGGCGAAGTGCTCCGGCAGGAAACCCACATAAGCGCCGGAGATGATCAGGATGGCCGACGCCTCGATGTTGTCCACGGTGGCCGCCGCTTTGGTGATACCCAGGTGTTCCAGGTCGTATTGCTGCATGTAGCCGCGCACGACGATGCGCCCCGCGCCGACCTCTTCGAGCAGCTCGGCGCCCTCGGCCTGGCTGCCGAACAACGGGTGTCGCCGGCCGCAATACAAACCCAGCGCTTCCTGGTACAGCGGTGATTGCAGCAGGCCCGGCACATGGATCGGGAAGTGCCCGATGGCCAGGTGCAGGCGACCGTCGAGCACCCGTTCTTCGAGTTCCGCCGGGGTGCCGACGTACACGTTCAGGTGCACATCATGCCCGCGGGAGACGAAGCGCTGTGTGGTGCGCGGAATCGGTGAGTCGGGGTCGGTAATCGTGGTGTCGATGATCCCCAGGTTGAGCTTGCCGCTGATGTGCTGCTTGAGCACGTCGGCGTCCATGCAGAAGTTTTCCACCGCCGACAGCAGGCGCTGGGTGGCTTCATGAATCGCCACCCCTTGTTCGGTCAGGCGAAAGCCGCTGCGCCCACGCTGGCAGAGTTTCACCCCAAGACGGGTTTCCAGGTGGGTCATCTGTTCGCTGATGGTCGACTGTCCGGCATTCAACGCTGCCTGCGCGGCCGAGAAACCGCCACAGCGCACAATCGTGGCAAACACCCTGAGCAGTTTCAGGTCGACGTCGTGCAGCTGGATCATCTTGAACCTCCGGCATGTGGATGCATCGGGAATGCCGATATGAGTATCTGATGTTTAGCATTTTTTCCACGAAAACCTGCGCCCATAGTCTTTCCAACGACGGTCGCCTTGCAGTCCGTCAAGCCGATAACAAGAAGTGGAGAGGCTAGAAATGTCGAACAACGGTTATGAATCCGGTCGCCTGAACCTGCCATTCGTGGGTCATTGCACCTTTGGCAAATCCCCGGTGTGCACCGATTGGGATGCACTGGATGCCGACGTCGCGGTGCTCGGCGTGCCCAACGACATGGGCACCCAGTGGCGCTCCGGCGCACGCTTCGGACCACGCGGGATTCGTGAAGCATCGACGCTGTTTTCCTTCGGCCACGCCGGCGCCTACGATCATGAAGATGACGTGATGTACCTCACCGCATCGGACGTGCGCATGGTTGACGTCGGTGATGCCGACATCGTCCACACCGATATGGCTACCAGCAACAAGAACACCGAGTACGCCGTGCGCAAGATCCTCGACGCTGGTGTCATGCCGGTTGTTCTCGGCGGCGACCATTCGGTGCACGCACCAGTGATCAAGGCCTTCGAGGGCCGCGGCCCGATCCACATCATTCACTTCGATGCGCACCTGGATTTCGTCGACGAGCGCCACGGTGTTCGCTATGGCCACGGCAACCCGCTGCGCCGCGCCTCGGAAATGAACCACATTGTCGGCATGACCCAAATGGGCATTCGCAACGTGTCGTCGTCCAACCGTGATGACTACGAAGCGGCCCACGAAGCCGGCTCGAAAATCCTTTCGGTGCGCGACGTGCGTCGTCTCGGTGTCGAAGGCGTGCTGGCGCTGATCCCGCAGAACATCAACTACTACATCACCATCGACATTGACGGTTTCGACCCGTCCATCGCCCCCGGCACCGGCACCCCGAGCCACGGCGGCTTTCTCTACTACGAAGTGCTGGAAATCATCCAGGCCCTGGCCAAGCGCAGCAAGGGCAACATCGTCGGCATGGACCTGGTGGAAGTGGCTCCGGTCTACGACCCGACCGGCATGACCTCGATCCTGGCCGCACAACTGCTGCTCAACAGCATCGGTTTCATCTTCCACGAACGAGGCAAGGTGCGGGCGGCCGCCGAAAGCGAAACCGCATCAGCCTGATCATCGAAACCAGTGACCCGGCAGGCCCTGACTGCCGGGCAGAGAGAACAAAAATGGACACGATCGTCAAAAGTTACCTGCAAAAATTCGGCGTCAGCGAAGCCACCCAGACCTTCCTCGGCAAGGTCCAGAAAATGTTCATCGGCGGCGCCTGGGTCGAGGCCAGCAACGGCGAAACCTCCGATGTGATCGAACCCTCGACCGAAGGCCTGATCACCCGCATTCCCATGGGCACCACCGATGACCTGGACCGCGCCGTGCAAGCCGCCCGCGCCCAGTTCGACGGCGGCGCCTGGCGCCAGGCCAAACCCGCGGAACGCGAGCGCATGATGCAGCGCCTGGCCGACCTGATCGAGCAGAACGCTGCTGAGCTGGCGCAAATCGAATCGATCGACATGGGCAAATCGGTTGCCTTCGCCAAGGACGTTGACATCCAGGGCACCGTCGATACCCTGCGTTACTTCGCCGGCTGGGCCACCAAGTTGCACGGGCGTACCGTCGAACCTTCGCTGCCGGGTAATTACCTGGCCTATACCCGCAAGGAAGCGGTGGGTGTGGTCGGCGCCATCGTGCCGTGGAATTTCCCGCTGCAAACCATGGCCTGGAAACTCGGCGCGGCGCTGGCCACCGGTTGCACCGTGGTGGTCAAGCCCGCCGAACTGACTTCGTTGTCGGCCCTGCGTTTCGCTGAACTGGTGCAGGAAGCGGGCATCCCTGACGGCGTGATCAACATCGTCACCGGGCGCGGCAGCGTGGTCGGCGCGGCCATGGCCACCCATCCCGGCATCGACAAACTGACCTTCACCGGATCGACCCCGGTCGGCCAGACTGTCGGCCGCGCAGCGCTGGATGACATGAAGCGGCTGACCCTCGAACTCGGTGGTAAATCACCGGTCATCGTCTGTGCCGACGCCGACATCCCGGCCGCCGCCCAAGCGGTCGCCAACGGCGTGTTTTTCAACTCCGGGCAGGTATGCGACGCCGGTACACGGGCCTATATTCATAGCAGTGTCTACGACGAATTCCTGCGTGAGCTGATCGCCTACACGCGCACCCTGAAAATGGCCCCGGGCCTGGACCCGGACTGCTTCATCGGCCCGCTGGTCTCGGCGCTGCAAAAGCAGCGCGTGACCGAGTACATCGAAACCGGCAAGGCCGAAGGCGCCGAACTGGTCTACGGCGGTCAACCGGTCGATGGCCCTGGCTTCTTCGTCGAGCCGACCATTTTCGCTAATTGCCGCAACGACATGCGCATTGTCCAGGAAGAGATCTTCGGCCCGGTGCTGGTCACCGCACCGTTCGACGACGAGGAAGAAGCGCTGGCCCTGGCCAACGACTCGCCATACGGCCTGGCTGCCGCACTGTATTCCAACGACCTCGGGAAAGTGCACAGCCTGATCCCGCGCCTCAAGGCCGGTTCGGTCTACGTCAACGCCCACGGCACCCTCGATCCGTCGATGCCGTTCGGTGGCTACAAGCAGTCCGGATTCGGCAAGGACCTGGGCGCCGAGCAGCTCGACTACTTGCTCGAAACCAAGGCGGTGTGGATCACGCTGCCAGGCTGACCCGCCCCTTGTGGGAGCGGGCTTGCTCGCGAAGAGGCCGGCACATCCAACATTGATGTCGGCTGGTGCTCCGCTTTCGCGAGCAAGCCCGCTCCCACAGGTTTTGCACTAGGGCTGAAGGCAATCGAGCCTTTGAAAAACGGGAACGGCAAGGAAGCTCCCGGGCGTCGTTCACCCGAAAGAACGCGGTTATCTCGTCATGATCTTCCAACAATAAGAGTCCGTCATGAACACTAACGCCAAGTCCGCCCCGAGCGTGTCCAGCCTCGACGAAAAATCCGTCGTCGAGGGGCATTCGATCGACTTCATCCCCGAGAACGAGCGCACCGACAAACTGTCGAGCCAGGGCCCGTTCTGGTTCCTCGGCAATTTCACCTTCTTCACCATGACCATCGGCTTCGTTGGCCCAAGCGTCGGCCTGACCGCACTGTGGACCACGCTCGCCGGCACGCTGGGCATCATGTTCGGCACGCTGTTCATGGCGTTTCACGGCTCGCAAGGCCCGCACCTTGGCCTGCCACAGATGATCCAGTCCCGCGCGCAGTTCGGTTATCGCGGGGTGATCCTGGTGCTGCTGGCGACGCTGTTCGTGTTCGCCGGCTTCAACATCGTCAACCTGGTGCTGATGATGCAGGGGCTGCACACGCTGTTCGGCTTCAACCCCGCGGTGATCGCGGTGGCGGTGACCATACCGGCGGCGGTGCTGGCGATTCTCGGCCATGACTGGATGCACCGCAGCTTCAAATGGGCGTTGTTCCTGTCGCTGCCGCTGTATGGCCTTGTCACCGTGGCGGTGTTGATGGGTTGGGTGCCGGACGCGGTAATGCCGGCGCTGGCGGCGGGCGAAGTGGCCCGGGAGCCGCTGGGTTTCAACTGGACCGGTTTCATCGCGCAGTTTGCGGCGGCCGCCAGCTACAACATCGCCTATGCGCCTTATGTGTCGGACTACTCGCGCTACCTGCCGAAGAATACTTCCAGCGGCAAGCTGATCGCCGTGGTGTTCCTTGGGGCGTCGCTGTCCGGTGCGTGGATGATTTCCGTGGGTGGCTGGCTGGCCGATCACCTGCACTCCACTGACGTGCTGGTGGCCCTCGGGCAAGTCGGCAACACTGTGTCGCCGCTGGTGGGCACGGCGGTGGTGGTCGTTACCATCCTGGCGTTCCTGCCGGTGATCGCGATGAACATCTACAGCGCCAAGCTGACCACGCTGACCTGCGTCGACTCGATCAAGCACATCGAGCCAACCCGCAAGGCACGCATCCTGGCCATCGGCTTCGTGATCCTGCTGCAACTGGGCGTGGCCCTGAGCATCCAGAGTTCCGGCAAAGGCCTGTCGGTACTGGGGATCTACCTGGTGGTGATGCTGTACTTCCTGGTGCCCTGGACCTCGGTCAACCTCACCGACTACTTCTTCGTGCGCAAGGGCCGCTACGCCATCCCGCACTTCTTCATGCCCCACGGCAACATTTACGGCAGCTGGGGACTGCGCGGTATCGCCGCTTATGCCATCGGTTTTATCTCGATGATCCCGTTCTTCTACATCTTCGACGGCGTTGAACAGCGCGAGGTGTATGTCGGTCCGCTAGCCAAGGCGCTGGGCAGCATCGACATCGCCTGGTTGGTCGGGCTGATCGTATCGGGCCTGGCGTACTACTGGCTGAGCCGCTCGATCGACCTCAAGCGCGAAGAAGCGGTGATCCAGCAGATTGAGAAAAACTCCCCGCAATACACCACCGGCGACACGCTGACCCACAAACAGCAGCCTATGCCGGTATTCACTGAATCGACGGTCGGGAGATGACCATGGCTACGCAAAAATACGACTACATCATCATTGGCGCAGGCTCGGCAGGTTGTGTGTTGGCCAACCGCCTGAGCGAAGACCCGGCCACCTCGGTGCTGGTCCTGGAATTCGGCGGCAGTGACAAGAGCGTAGTGATCCAGATGCCGAGCGCATTCTCGATCCCGATGAACACCAAGAAGTACAACTGGCGCTACGAAACCGAGCCGGAGACCCACCTCAACGGCCGGCGCATTCACTGCCCACGGGGCAAGGTGCTGGGCGGCTCTTCGTCGATCAATGGCCTTGTGTACATCCGTGGCCATGCACTGGACTTTGACGAGTGGGAATCCCTGGGTGCCGAAGGCTGGGGCTATCGCAACTGCCTGCCGTACTTCAAGCGCGCCGAGAGCTACGAGTCGGGTGGTGATAGCTATCGCGGGCAAACCGGGCCGCTGCACACCACCAACGGCAATCACATGAAAAACCCGCTGTACGGTGCCTGGGTCGAAGCCGGCGCGGAAGCTGGCTACATCAAGACCGAAGACTGCAACGGCTACATGCAGGAAGGTTTCGGTGCCATGCACATGACTGTGAAGAACGGCGTGCGCTGCTCCACGGCCAACGCCTATCTGCGCCCGGCCATGGGCCGTCCGAACCTGACGGTGATCACCCATGCGATGACGCGCCAGGTCATCCTCGAAGGCAAGCGTGCGGTGGGGGTCATGTATGACCACGGCGGCCAGACCCACCAGGTGTATTGCAACCGCGAAGTGCTGATCTCGTCCGGGCCGATCGGTTCGCCGCACCTGCTGCAACGCTCGGGCATCGGCCCGGCGGACGTCCTGCGCAAGGCCGGGATCGGCGTACGCCATGACCTGCCGGGGGTAGGGGAGAACCTGCAGGATCACGCCGAGGTGTACATCCAGTTCGGTTGCAAGGAGCCGGTGACCCTCAACAGCAAGATGGATCCGCTGAGCAAGCTGATGATCGGTCTGCGCTGGCTGCTGTTCAAGGACGGCCTGGGCGCCACCAACCATTTCGAGGCCGGTGGTTTCATTCGCTCCGAGAAGGGCCTGCGCTGGCCGGACATCCAGTTTCACTTCCTGCCGGCAGCGATGCGCTACGACGGCAACAAGCCGATCAAGGGCCACGGCTTCATGGTGCTCACCGGGCCGAACAAACCGAAAAGTCGTGGTTACGTGCGGGTGCGCTCGGCCGACCCTTACGAGCATCCGGAAATCCGCTTCAACTATCTGGAGCGGGAAGAGGACCGCGAAGGTTTCCGCCGCTGCATCCGCCTGACCCGCGAGATCATCGGCCAGAAAGCCATGGACCGCTTCCGCGACGGCGAAATCGCCCCGGGGGCGCAAGTAACCAGCGATGAAGACCTCGACGCGTTCGTGCGCGACAACCTGGAAAGCACCTACCATCCGTGCGGTTCGTGCCGCATGGGCGAGGACGACATGGCGGTGGTCGATTCCGAGTTGCGCGTGCGTGGTATCGCCGGTCTGCGGGTGATCGATTCGTCGGTGTTCCCGACCGAGCCGAACGGCAACCTCAATGCGCCGACCATCATGCTCGCCGAGCGGGCATCCGACCTGGTGCGTGGCGTGCAGATGTTGCCGTCGGCGGATGTGCCGGTGGGGCTGGTCGAGGGCTGGGAAAGCAGCCAGCGTACTTCGCTGCCGGGGCGTAATGTGCGGGTCTGACCGCAATCCGCAATCCAATGTGGGAGCCTAATGTGGGAGCGGGCTTGCTCGCGAAAGCGGCGTGTCATTCAACATTTATGTCGACTGACACGGCCTCTTCGCGAGCAAGCCCGCTCCCACAGTAGGCGGCGGTGTTTTCAGAAAATTTTACGTCGCTGTTGCCTCGCCATTGCTAGTCTGTAATTCCTTGAGACCGCAATGGAGCACCCTCATGGCTATTCAGGCCCTGCGCGCCGACGCATCGCACATCGACCAGATCGCCCCTTTGTTTGACGCCTACCGGATGTTCTACAAGCAGCCGTCGAACCTTTCGCAATCGCGCGCCTTTATCGCCGAGCGCCTCGCCCGGGATGAATCGGTGATTTTTCTTGCCCGGGACAGCGATGGTGAAAACCTCGGCTTCGTCCAGCTGTTCCCGACCTTTTCCTCGATCGACGCCCATCGCACCTGGCTGCTCGGTGACCTGTTCACCACGCCCGCCGCCCGGGGCAAAGGCGTCGGCACCTTGCTGATGAACACCGCCCGGGATTTT
The DNA here is from genome assembly GCF_019956175.1 of Pseudomonas sp. BF-R-30. Taxonomy (NCBI): domain Bacteria; kingdom Pseudomonadati; phylum Pseudomonadota; class Gammaproteobacteria; order Pseudomonadales; family Pseudomonadaceae; genus Pseudomonas; species Pseudomonas sp. BF-R-30. The sequence continues at coordinate 85,749 of NZ_JAHBDE010000009.1, forward strand.
GCGAAGCTGGCCGGTGGCAAAGGCATGACCCTGGAAACCGCCACCGACAACGTCACCGCCCAGCGTCTGTATGAATCCCTGGGCTGGGTGCGCGACCCCGGTTATTACACCTATTGCCTGGATCTGCAAAAAGGCTGACTCAGCGCGCCTGCTCGCCAAACACCGGCCGCATGAATGAACGCTCGTAGCTGAGGATGAATTTCTTCTCCTCGGCGTACTTGAAGGCCGCGATGCACTCTGGATCGTTCATCGACTGCTGCCGGTAATGCTCGTACGCCGCCAGGCTGGGGAAGGTGAACAGCGCCAGGGCGATGTTGTTGGCGCCCTCCGACGGCAAAAAGTAGCCATGGTGCTGGCCGCCGAACTTTTCCACCAGGGGAATCCACATCTTGCCGTAGTGCTCGAAAGCGTCGAGCTGGTAGGGGTCGAGCACGTATTTCAGGTAGCAAGTGACCATTTTTTCGTTCCTTGATCAGGTTTTGAGGGCAGTCGCCACTGTAATGAACAGTGGGCGTGCGGCACAGCCGCTTGTTCGACATTGACCGGTAATTTTGCGCCAAAGGCAGCTACTGGCGCCGCAGCACTATTGGTTCAGTCAATAGTCACCATCAAGAATCGCAAGTTCTGTTTTTTGCGCAAAGGCGGAAAATTGCCTGCATTGAACACGCTGCTCAAGGAACCTGCGCGATGAAAATCTTGACCCGACTGGCTGTGATTGCCCTGTTGCTGGGCAGCGTTGCGTCCACCGCATCGGCCTTTGCCGAAGATGCACGCGCCTGCCATCTGCCGCCGATCACCGGCGGTCACAGCGGGCTGCAATACGGTCAGACGGTCGGGGTGCTCTACAGCGACAACACTGTGGAAAACCTGCAATACCTTGAGCAATACCACTCGGTGGCCGTCAACGGTGCGAAAAACGCACTGGATACGCGGATTCGCCAGGCGTTCGTCAACAGTTCCGATCCGGACCTGGCCATCGACTGGCTGATGGGTTCGTTGCACCACACTTTTCTGTCGGTGACGGTCTACGAAAATCTCGATGCCCTGGTGCAGGCCCATCCCGATGTGGTGGTGATGCTCGATACCCACAATCAGTTGCTGACTCAGCGTAACGACCGGGTCGAGGCGCGTTTCGCCGCGCGGTTCTACGACGCCAACCTGCAGTACATCGGCAAGGCCGAAGGCGCGGTGGAAAAACAACTGCCGTCGGTATGGGTGCATGACAAGACCGCGCCCGAGATCGCCGCGCAAATCGAACAGCAACGCGACCTGCAACTGACCGCGCTGAAACAGTTCGATGCATCGTTGAAGGCGCTGGTAACCGCCGGATTGACCGCAACAACAAATTAACAAGTCCAACGCCCATTGAGCGGCGGGCAACCCGATCCACCGTGGATTTCTATTCAGGACCTGATTCATGCGCACTGTTTTTGCCCCGACCCTGGCCTTCGCTTCGCTGCTGCTGGCCGGTTGTGCCACGCCGAATGATCCGACCATGACCTTGCAGACCAGCAAGTCGCCGGAGGAGTACACCCATTGCGTGGTGCCGAAGTTGCAGCACGATGCGCTCAACCCAACGGTGTCGCAGACCCAGCGCAGCTACCGGATCGTCGTATCAAGCAAAGTGTCGGCGGACAACGTGCTTGAAACCTATAAAGCCTCGAACGGCGGCAAGGTATTCCTGTACGAGCGCAAGCTGCTGGCGTCGACCTTCGTGCCGTCGACGTTCGAGCGTGCGGCGCAGGAGTGTTTGTAAGGGCAATTTCAGGCAAAAAAAAGCTGCCGGGACTGGCAGCGGAAAGTTAAAGCACGCATTGGATGGACTGAGTATGGCGCTCGGTTCATGACGATTCGATGACAGCTTGATGGCCATCCATCAGGATGCCGAAAATCCTGCCACTGTTGTGGTGTGGCTCAGAACTCCAGGCCTGTCATCCGGGTGTCATCAAAGCAATGGCAAGATCCTCGCAATCCGTCTTGAGTGCCCCGGTGGCCGTCTGAACCGGGTCTGCGGTTTGGCGTTCTGCATGGATTGATGAGCAAACACTAAAAACCTGCCAGCCGAGGAAAACCCATGACCGACCCCCGTCGCGTGCTGTTCGTCTGCGCCCGAAACGATGTCCGCTCACCCATGGCTGAAGCCCTGCTTCGCCACACCGATCCTGCCGATTTCCAGGCCTTCAGCGCCGGGCTTGAGGCCAGCGAGATCGACCCGCGCACATTCGAATCCCTCGATCACATCGGTGTCGATGCCAGCGGCTTGCGCAGCAAGTCCCTCGAAGATTTCGAAGGTCAGGAATTCGACTACGTCATCACCCTGTGCGACAAGTCTTGCGAAGAGGCCTCACGCATGCCGTTTACCGGTGAAGTGATGGTCTGGAGCTTCGAAGACCCGACCACCAGCGAAAGACACGACCCGTTCCGCCATACCCTCCAGGAAATCGGCGACCGCATCAAAATGTTCGTCACCGTGAAAACCCGCCCCATGCCCCAGGCGCCGTCAGTCAGCGACTCCTGAAACCCCTCGAACACCGTCTACCCTCATCGGTCACAACCATCATGATGAGCACAGGCCCCCTGTGGGAGCGGGCTTGCTCGCGAAGAGGCCTCCACATTCAACATCGTAGGTGGCTGGACTACTGCTTTCGCGAGCAAGCCCGCTCCCACAGGGATTGCGTCCATTTGACCACTTGGGATATCCCCGACCCGCATGTTCCAATAGCCATCCGGCAACACCCGACTGGAAACGGAACATGAAAAAACTCGCAGCACTGACCCTCGCCTCGGCGCTCACCGCGGGCCTGTTCAGCACACCCACCCTTGCTGCAGGCGATGTCCAGGCCGGGGAGAAAGTGTACAAGCGCCTCTGCAGCGGCTGCCATCAGATCGGTGAATCGGCTCGCGCCTTCTTTGGCCCGCAACTCAATGGCGTGATCGGTCGCCATTCCGCCGTCACCACGGACTACGTGTATTCCGATGCGATGAAATCCGCCAACCTGGTCTGGGACCGCGAAACCCTGATCGCCTACCTCGAAGCGCCGAAGAAAGTCGTGCCCGGCACCCGCATGATTTTCTGGGGCCTCAGTGATCCGGAAAAAATCGAAGACCTGCTGGCCTACCTGCAAACTTTCCCGGCGCAATGATCACGCCGCGGTCTGCTGCTCGGCCGCCAGGTTGTCGACCAGCCACTGGGTAAAGGCCCGGGCCATCGGGATGTTCTCGCTGTCACGGTGGGTCAGCAGCGCCCAGTTCGGGCCGCGGATGGTTTGCTCCACCATCGGCTGCAACAGCCCGGTGGCCCGCGCCTGCCGACTCAGCAACTGGCTCACCAGCGCAATACCGAGCCCGGTGCAGGCGGCGTCCAGCAGCAAACCCGGATCGGAAAAATTCAGCCCCTGATCCATCTGCCCCACATCAATTCCCGATTCCACCGCCCAGTGGCTCCAGTCCATTTCCCGCTCGCCATGCAGGGTGGTGCGCTGTTCCACGGGCACGGCCAACAGGCTCGGGTGACAAGCGGGGTAGAGGCGGTCGGCGTGCAGCACCTTGAAACTGCATTCGGCCTGGGAACTGATGTCGTCGCGCACCGCCAGATCGATGGTCTGGCTGGCCATGTCCGGCACTTCATCGGTGCTGAAAATCCACAGATCGACCTGCGGATGCTGCCGGCGGAAATCCCCTAGGCGCGGCAACAACCAATGCCGGGCAAACGCCGGGGTGGTGTTGAGCACCAGTTGATTGGGCTTCTGGTATTGCCCCAAGCGGCGAATGCCCACCGCCAGTTGCTGCAACAACGCCTGGGTGGTGCTCAGCAGATCGTGCCCGGCATCGGTCAGGCTGACGCTGCGCCCGCTGCGATGGAACAACGGTTGTTCCAGGTAGGCCTCAAGGCTGCGGATCTGCTGGCTGATCGCCGATTGGGTGAGGTGCAACTCGTCGGCAGCCTTGTGAAAACTGCCCAGCCGGGCGGCGGCTTCGAAGCCGCGCAGGGTGCTCAGGGGCGGCCAGTGTTTGAGCATATCGATAAGTTCCTCTAATCAGTTGTCTGCAAAATCCATCGTTTGTTTGCCCGTTTTTACAGCCGTAGCATGCATGCCAAGACCGCCAAGGCCGTTTTCATTGAACACAATGACTTAACTCAGAGGTGCTTGTCATGCAGCAGAACGTAATTCAAAACAGCGGTTGGACGATGCCGGCCGAGTGGGTCACTCACGCCGCCACCTGGATGGTCTGGCCGCACAACAAGACCCTGTGGGAGTCAGGCTGGCGGGTGACACTGCCACAGGTTCAAGAAGATTTCGCCCGCGTGGCCAACGCCATCGCCCGCTTCGAACCGGTGAAACTGGTGGTCGATCCTTCAGCCGTCGCCAGCGCCAAGGCGTTGTGCGGGCCGAACATCGAGTTGATCGAACTGGCGGTCAACGACAGCTGGTGCCGCGACTCCGGCCCGAGCTTCGTCTGCCACCCGCAGCAAGGCCTGGCCGGTGTGAGCTGGCGCTTCAATGCGTGGGGCGGCAAGTCGGCTCACGATCTGGACGAAAGCCTGGCCCGCCGTGCGCTCAATCATTTGGGACTGGAGTGCTTCGGCACGGCGTTGAGCAACGAGGGCGGCGCGATTCATGTGGACGGCGAGGGCACGCTGATCACCACTGAATCGGTGTTGCTCAACCCCAATCGCAACCCGGGCGTGAGCAAGGCCGAGATCGAAGAGATCTTCACCCGCCTGCTGGGTGTGAAGAAAACCATCTGGCTGCCGGGCGATCCCGACTATGTGACGGGCGACATGACCGACGGCCACGTCGATGGCGTGTGCGCCTTTGCCCGTCCCGGCGTGTTGCTGGTGGACGCCACCCACGACAAGCAATCGGTGTACGCCGAAGTGGCCCGGGAGAACCGCCGCGCCCTTGAACTGGCCACCGACGCCCAGGGCCGCCAGTTCGAACTGATCGAACTGTTCGAAGCCACCGATGCGGTGGACACCGAGGCCGAAGTGTTCTGCGCCTCCTACACCAATTTCTATATCGCCAACGGCGCGATCATCATGCCGGCCTACGGCATCGATGCCGACAAGGTCGCTGCCGAAGTGCTGGCGCAGGCGTTCCCCGGTCGTGAAGTGGTGCCGGTGCGGATCAACCATCTGGCCCATGGTGGTGGCGGTGTGCATTGCATCACCCAGCAACAGCCGGCCTGGCCGGTGCGGGGTTGATGCCATGACACTGCTGACCATCGCCACCACCCAGATGCCCTGCACCTGGGACCTGAAACACAACCTCGACCAGGCCGAGCAACTGGTCCGCGAAGCTGCGGCCAAGGGCGCGCAGGTCATCCTGTTGCAGGAGCTGTTCGCCACGCCGTATTTCTGCATCGAGCAACACCACAAACACCTGGCACTGGCCGAGGAGTATCGCGACAGCCACGTGCTCCAGCGCTTCGCCGCATTGGCGAAAGAGTTGGGCGTGGTGCTGCCGCTGAGCTGGTACGAGAAGGCCGGCAACGCCTACTTCAACTCACTGAGCGTGGCCGACGCCGACGGGCGCCTGTTGGGTGTGTACCGCAAGACCCACATCCCCAACGCCATCGGCTATCAGGAGAAAGAATACTTCAGCCCCGGCGACAGCGGTTTCCGGGTCTGGGACACCGCGTTCGGGCGCATCGGCCTGGGCATCTGCTGGGATCAGTGGTTCCCCGAAACCGCTCGCTGCCTGGCGTTGATGGGGGCCGAAGTGCTGCTGTTCCCGACGGCCATCGGCTCCGAACCGGGTTGTTCCACTCTCGATTCCCGGGATCACTGGCAGATGACCATGCGCGGCCACGCCGCCGCCAACCTGCTGCCGGTGGTGGCGGCCAACCGGGTCGGCCGGGAAGCGGCGACCACCGACCCGACTCTGCAAATGAGCTTCTATGGCTCGTCGTTCATCTGCAACCACAAGGGCAAGTTGCTCGCCGAAGCCGACCGTGACAGCACCGGCGTGCTGGTCCACAGCCTGGACCTGGCGGCCATGCGCGAGGACCGCCTGACCTGGGGTATCTACCGCGATCGCCGTCCGGAAATGTACGGCGCCTTGTTGACCCAGGACGGTCGTCAGATCCATTCACGCTGGGCAACCCAAGGGGTGTGACATGAACACGATCAACAAGCTGTGCCTGGCCATGGGGCTGGCGCTGAGCTGTGCGGTGCCTGCGTTGCACGCCGAAGAGAAAACCCTGCGGCTGTACAACTGGGCCGACTATTTCGCCGAGGACACCTTGAGCAAGTTCACCGCCGAAACCGGGATCAAAGTGATCTACGACGTGATGGACGGCAGTGAAACCCTGGAAGCGAAAATGCTCGCTGGCGGCAGTGGCTACGACCTGATCTTCCCCGGTGACACCGTGGCCGAACGCCTGATGCGCGCTGGCAGTTTGCAGCCCTTGGATCAGTCAAAACTTACTGCTCTGAATGACGTCGAGCCGGGGTTGCAGAAATTGCGCTCGCACTATGAGCAGTCGCGCCAGGCCACGGTCCCGTACACCTGGGGCACCATCGGTCTGACCTACAACGCCGGGCAGATTGCCCAGCGTGCGCCGGATGCGCCGGTCGACAGCCTGGACATGCTGTTCAAACCGGAACTGGCGGCGAAATTCGCCGACTGCGGCATCTCGATGATCGACTCGCCGGACGAAGTGCTGGCCGTGGTGCTCAATTACCTGGGCCGCGACCCGCGGAGCGCCAAACCGGCGGACCTGGCGGCGGCCAGTGACTTGCTGATGAAACTGCGGCCGTACATTCGCAAGTTCCAGTCGCAACCGGTGACCGACCTGGTCAACGGCAACCTGTGCATGTCCCTCGGCTACAGCGGCGACATGACCCAGGCGCAACGCACGTCTGATAGTGCCGGCAAGAAAACCGCCTTCCACTACCGCATCCCCCGCGAAGGCACCACGGTGTGGATGGACACCATGGCCATTCCCGTCGACGCCCGGCATCCAGAGTACGCCTACGCGTTCATCAACTTCGTGATGCGCCCGCAAAACATGGCAGCCATCAGCAACTTCACCGGCTACCCGACCTCCAACGCCAAGGCACGACCGGATGTCGATGCCGCGATGCGCAACAACCCGGACATCTACCTCGATGATGCCACCTACGCGCGGCTGATTCCCGGCAAGGACATTCCCCAGGCCGACATGCGGGCACGCATGCGCACCTGGACCAAGTTCAAGACCGCTACAGTCAAATGATCACCGGCCGGCCCGAGGGCCGGCCAAACCTCGATTTCAGGAAACCACATGCCGACACGTCGAACATTCATCAAGCAGGTATCGGTCGCTGCCGGACTGGGCGCGCTGGCGTCCATGGGATTGGGCTTTGCCTCCCAGCCGGTGCGAGCGGCCGGTAAAGGCAACTGGTACATGCCCGATGAAGGGGACAAACACCAGCGGGCCTTCATCGCTTTCGGGGCACAGGCCGCGATCTGGGAGGACTTCACGCCCCATGTGCAAGACGCCCTTGGCCGGATCGCCCGCAGCATTGCCGAACACGAGCCGGTCACCGTGTTCTGTCGCCAGAGCGAACGGCGCCTGGCCGAAGCCAAATGCGGCAGCCACAACACCACCTTCGTGATCACCGAACTGGACGACATCTGGATGCGCGACATCGGCGCCAATTTTGTCGTCGACGGAAGCGGCGGCCTTGCTGCCGTGGACTTCAACTTCAACGGCTGGGGCAACAAACAGCAGCATGCGGACGATGCGCAACTGGCCGCCCTGGTCGCCGAAAACGCCAAGGCGGATTACCAGCAAAGCGAACTGGTGGGCGAGGGCGGTGGCATCGAAGTGGATGGCCACGGCACCGGGATCATGACCGAAAGCAGCTGGATCAACCGCAACCGCAATCCCGACTGGAGCAAGGCCGAGGTCGAGGCAGAACTGAAAGAGCGCCTGGGGCTGCGCAAAATCATCTGGCTGCCGGGCATCAAGGGCAAGGACATCACCGACGCCCACGTCGATTTCTATGCGCGCTTCGTCAAGCCCGGCGTGGTCATCGCCAACCTCGACAACGACCCCGAGTCCTACGACTACAAGGTCACTCGCGCCCATCTGCAGATCCTGGAAAACGCCACGGATGCCGATGGCCGCAAGTTGCAGGTGCATACCGTGTCGCCGCCGCTCAACCCGCGCAACAGCCGGTTCAGCAAGGACAACCCGGATTTCGCCGCCGGCTACATCAACTACTTCGTGATCAATGGCGCGATCATCGCTCCGCAATTCGGCGACGAAGAAGCCGATGCCAAGGCCTTCGACCTGCTGTCCGAACTCTACCCGCAGCGCAAGGTGGTGCAACTCGACATCGACGCGATCTCTGCAGGCGGTGGAGGGATTCACTGCGTGACCAGCCACCAGCCGATGGTTTAACGGTTTGCCCCTGATTTCAGGTTAAACACAAATCCTGTGGGAGCGGGCTTGCTCGCGAAAGCGGAGTGTCAGTCAACATCTTTATCGACTGGTTCGCCGCCTTCGCGAGCAAGCCCGCTCCCACAGGGATTTTTGGTGAGTCAGGTAAGTCAGGCCTTGCTGGCCTTCAGGTAAGCCCCCAACCGTCGCCCCATTTCCTCACCCAGCGCCTGCAAGCCACTGAGCGGCCGCACCATCACTTCAAACTCGACAATCTTGCCCTGTTCGTTGAAGCGGATCATGTCGATACCCTTCAGCTCTTTCTCGCCGACCCTGGCGCTGAATTCGAGAATCACGCTCAAGCCATCCGCCGTCGTCAGCTCACGGTGATAGGCAAAATCCTCGAACACGTCCATGACCGTATTGAGGATCATCGACACCACCGGCGCTCCCGGATACGGCGTGTGCGCCATCGGCGAACGGAACACCGCCTGCGGATCGAGCATTTCGGGCAAACCGCTCAAGTCGCGGTTGTCGAGCATCGCGTGCCACTGCTTCAGGGACGCTGCGACATTGGGGTTCAGTTTCAGCTCAGACATCTTCAACTCCTGTTTTTATTGTTGTGGTGCGAAAGCGTTGGTCGATCACCCTGGCGGCATCGTCGGCCCACTGACGGTAGAGCAGCGGCCCCGGATGAAAACCATCGCTGGCCATCAAGCCCGGTTCGGGCGCCAGCGGGGTGGTCAGCATCGTACATTGATCCAGGCATGCGGCCAGATCCGCAAGATGTGCATTGAACCGCCGCGCCCTGAAACCCAGAAACCAGCGCAGCGGCTGGGGCAGCGCGGGGAACAAATGCATCGGCGGAAGCGGCGACACCACGATCTGCCTCACCGCGTATTTATCGCACAGCAGCGCCATCAAGCGCCGTTGCCGAGCGAGCCACTGATCCAGGGTGAGAGAGCTGGTGACATCGTTGACACCAATCGACAACAGCGCCACATCGAACGGCTCGGGGGCGTGCTGTTCGAGCAGCTCCAGCAACCCTTGTGAATCCAGCCCCGAGTGCGCCCAGAGTTTCCACGACAACTGGTAATCATCGGCCAGGCGCGCGACCAGCCGACCACTGAGGGCTTCACCTTGAGTCGCCGCACCCACCCCCGCTGCTGCGCTGTCGCCGACAATCAACAAGCGCAGCACGTCACCGCTGCCGGCCTCGCCCTGGCGGTCACCTTCGGCCTCCGGCAACTTGGGCGTCACCCGCCGCGTATACAGGCCCTGCGCCAGCAACAACGGGCCGAGCAGGATTTTGGCGAGGGTTTCAATGTGGCTCATTTGACGTTATCGCCCTGCAATACACAGCTCCCCGGTCGCACGAATCATCGCCTGGCCATGCAAATAATCCTTGATCAGCGCGGAACGTTCGGTGGCCAGCCATTGCGGGCAGTTCGGGTCGTTGCGGTAGGGCAGGAACGCGGCGTACTGCGTGAGCAGCAGGTTCAGCAGGTTGTCGAGCTTGGGCCGGATGTCGTTGCCCAGGTCTGGCCGTGGCGTGTCCGGTGCCTTGTGCGCCGCTTGCCATTGTGCGAGCCGGCCGTATTGCACCAGTTTGCTGGCTTCAATCTGGGCGGCGATCAGGACGGCGACATCGTCGGGGTCAAGCTGGCGTTCAGCCGCCTGCTTCCTGGCGTTGGCGATGACTTGCGCTTCCCGGGTGTTGTCCTGGACCGGTTTGCCGCTGTCCCACTTGGTCAGCGCCACCAGTTCGCTGATGTTCAACCGCTCATTCATCGTCGCCAGCAAGGGCTGCAAGGCATCGGGCGCCGGGGGTGTCGTGCCGGCCTGGGCGCTGCTAGCGAGCAAACCGAGCAGGGTGCAGGCCAGCCAGTGCGGCAGGCGCAGGGAACGGGGCATGGGCAGAACCTCCTTGGACGCGAAAATCACTCCGGCTTGTGTATCACAAGTGCGGCCAGGGAACGACAGGTTGCGAAAGATTCAGGCCAGCAGCCGTTCAATCTGCGCCAGCTCCCAGGTGCTGAGCAAACTCACCGGGTCGGTGCCGAAGCGCTGCCCGTTGTCGAACACATATTCACGGCCATCGGGGCTTTGGCCGTGCAGGCAGTGGCGCAGGTGACCGGCGTCGACGTCGAGCGTCAGGCGCCAACCGTCGATGTCGACCTGTACATGATCAAACTCGCAGGCGTTGTCGACTCGCTTGAAGGTGCAAATACCTTGAGCGGCATCGCGCAACGGCTGGTAAACCTCGCGGGCGGTGAGGGCGGGCACAGGTGTCTCCGGGGCGGAATCGGGGAGGCACAGGATAGATCATCAGCCTGCAAAAAAGCCCGGAAACGCCAAACAACCTTGTGGGAGCGAGCTTGCTCGCGATTAGGCCGGCACATCCAACATCGATGGCGCCTGACACGCCGCCATCGCGAGCAAGCTCGCTCCCACAGGTTAATCAGCGCTCGTCTATTTCCTGTCCAACGCTGCCTCCGCCGCGGCAATTTCAGCCTGGCGCTTGACGATCATGTCGCCCACCGGCGGCCCCTGGAAGCGCCGGGCTTCAAAACCGAACCAGACGATGGCCGTCAGGATCAGGAAACCGATGGTGATGTACAGCGCCCAATCGTTCGGTGGCTGGATGCCGATGACGAAAATGATGACCATCGCCAGGATCGAGAGGATGGCGAACACCGAGTACCAGAAACGCCCCATGTTCCACGGCCCCATGGTCGGCCACTTCGACGTCCCAAAGGTAAACAGGCCGAGCGCGATGGGAATGGCGAAGGAGAAGAACAGGAAGATCACCGTGCAGGACACCACGATCGTATAGACCGGAGTATCCCCGACCGAGATCACCGACGAGCCCCAATCGAACAGGACGGCAAGGGTGGCGCCGGTCCAGATGGCCGCTACCGGGCTGCGATGGGTCGAGGAGACCGTGGACAGCGCTTTTGAGCAGGGCAGGCCACCGTCCCGGGAGAACGCGAAAATCATCCGTGAAACCGAGGTGACGGTGGCCAGTCCGCAGAGCACCTGCGAGATGAAAATCGCCACGAAAAGCACCAGTTTCAAGGTCGGGTTGACCTGGGTGTTCATGGCCCAGAAAAACACGTTCCAGCCTTGCTTGGCCGCCTCGTCCATGTTCGGCAGCATCAGCACGAACGCGCTGAGCATCAGCCAGCCGAACAGCAACGACCAGACCACCGACATGACCATGCCGCGCGGCACCGACATGGCCGCGTTGCGGGTTTCCTCGGAGGTATGCGCAGAGGCGTCATAGCCGGTGATGGTGTAGATCGGCAACAGCAGGCCGAGCATGAAAACCCAGCCGTTGGAGACCTGCGGCCAGACGCTGCCACCCGCTTCGCCGGAATAGTTGCCGAAGGTCCACAGCCGTGCGAATTCATAGCTGGGTGCCGATATCAGGCAGACGATGGTCAGGGCCAGCGCCGTGGCGAAGATCAGGTAACCTGAGAAGTCAGTGAGTTTGGCGGTCAGGCCGATACCCAAGTGGTTGCACAAGGCCTGCAGGCCGGTGAGGATCGCCAGGAAAATCACCCTGACCGTGGTCGTGTCTTCCATGCCCAGTGCCGGCCCGAAGGCACCGAAAAAGAAGTAATAGGTACCGACGTTGATCGCGCCCAGCACCGTGACCAGCCCCAGCAGGTTGAACCACGCGGTCAGCCATCCGGTGAAGCGGTTACCCAGGATCGAACCCCAGTGGTACAGGCCGCCAGCGGTGGGGTAGGCCGAAGAAATCTGCGCCATGGCCATGGCGAATACCCCGGAGATCAGGCAACCGATTGGCCAGCCGATCCCGATGGATGCCCCGCCCGCGCCCGAGGTGCCCTGGGCCAGGGAGTTGATGCCACCCGAGAGGATGCAGATGATCGAAAAGGAAATGGCGAAGTTGGAGAAAACCCCCATTCGTCGTGAGAGTTGCTGGGCATAGCCCATGCTGTGCAGCACCTTGACGTCATCGTCGTGCGTTTCGGTGCCCGGCTGGCTTGCTGGGTTCATGATGTGTGCCCCTTTTCAGGTTTTGGACAGGCCGAACTAAGCCGCCGTAGGCTCGACCTTGGTTTTCTGTAGGAGCGAGCTTGCTCGCGATGAACGTCAACGATGACGCGGGGAGCCTGGCCC